>NZ_JBAMHQ010000001.1:2433042-2737173 GCF_037081775.1 Haladaptatus sp. ZSTT2 | reverse complement strand
AAGCCAAAGGAGGGATTTGAACCCTCGACCTAATCCTTACGAAGGATTCGCTCTGCCAGCTGAGCTACTTTGGCGCGCTCTATGCATCTTAATGTGGACGGATAACCGCAATAAGGGTTGCGAATCGGACTGCCCGAGCGCACCGTTCTCACGCCTTCGTCAGGCGAACGTCGAGGCAGACGTTCACCTCGTGGGGGGCGTACGACCGGACGGTGTGGCGGGTTTCGACCGTCACGTTGTAGGCAGGCTCAGCGGCTGCACGAATGGCGGCTTCGCCGGGGCTGTAGGGGTCGTCCTCAGACTGGAAATCGTAGTAGTGGAGCACGCACTCGTCACCCGCGAGGGCCACAGCCGTCTCGAGAAATTCGTTCGCAGTGTGGGGAAGGTTCATCACGATTCGGTCTGCCCACCCGGTGTACTCGGTCGCCACCTCGCGGACGTCGCCGTGGATGGCGGTCACGCGGTCTGCCACGTCGTTCCGGCGGGCGTTTTCTTCCATGTACTGCACCGCGACTTCGTTCAGGTCGGTTCCGATGACAGTGGCCCCGCGCTTTGCGAACGGAATCGCGAACGGGCCAACACCTGCGAACATGTCGAACACCTGCTCGTCCGCGGTCGCCTGCTCAGTCACGCGGTGGCGTTCGGTTGCGAGTCGCGGCGAGAAATACACCGTTGCGAGGTCTAAGCGAAAATCACAGCCGTACTCGCGGTGGACGGTTTCTGTGCTGTCTCCGACGAGGATATCCCAGTCGCGCACTCGCAACTCGCCTTGCACCTTCGAGGCGCGGTTTATCACCGTATCGAGCGGTAAATCCGACTGCGCGATTGCGTCTGCAATCTCCTGTGCGCGGGCGTCATCGTCTTCGTCGATGATGGCAATCTGGCCGATGCGCTCGTAGGCAGGCTCGAAGCCGAGGATGTCCGCTGGCATCGTGAGCGTGTCGCGCGTCGGGGCGTCGCGGGTGACGACTTCGTACCCGGAGACGGCTTCGGTGACGGGAATGTAGAGCACGCCGTCTGCGACCGTAATCTCGTACTCGTCGTCTATCACACCCTGTCCGGCGAGTTGCTGTCGGGTCTTCTCACCCTCGGTCACCGGCACCCGGACGCACGTAACCTCCATGGATATTCGTCTTCACCCGGGAGCAGGCGTAAGGTCTTCGGTCGTCGTGGGCCGGTCGGCCAGCACGAGTGCGGTTCGCTTAACTCGGCGCGTGGCTGAGAGGGCGTATGCTCACGTTCATCGGCCTCGGCCTCTACGACGAACGCTCTATCACCGTCGAAGGGCAGGAAGCCCTCCGCGAGACCGACCGCGTCTTTGCAGAGTTCTACACCAGCAAACTCGTCGGCACGACCATCGAAGCTGTAGAGGAGTACCACGACATCACCATCGAGGTGCGCGACCGCGAAGGCGTCGAACAACACCCAGAGCCCATCTTGGACGCCGCAGAAACCGAATCGGTCGCCTTCCTCACCGCCGGTGACACCATGATCTCGACGACGCACGTAGACCTCCGACTTCGGGCGGCAGAACGCGGCATCGAAACCCGCATCATCCACGGAACGACCGCAGAAGCCGCGGCCAGTTCGCTCACTGGCCTTCAGAACTACCGCTTCGGGAAGGCGACCACGCTGCCGTTTCCCTACACCGAGTCAATGGGTGTCCCTCAGAGCGTCATCGACACCATCGAAGCCAACCGCGAACGCGGCCATCACACCCTCTGTTACCTCGACATTAAAGCCGAGCGCGGCGATTACATGACCGCGGACGTGGCCGCTTCGCTCTTAGCTGAAGATTGGGATGCAGACATGCTCGCCGTCGTGGTCGCTCGGGCGGGCAGCCCAGAACCCATCGTCGCCGCAGACCGGCTTGGCGCACTCGCTACGCGAGATTTCGGCGACCCACTCCACTTACTCGTCATTCCCGGCGACCTCCACCACATGGAAGGCGAGGCGCTCGCTGAGCTGGCTGGCGCACCTCGGGATGCTGTCGACGAACTGAGTCCGAACTAATCCACTTACCGCGCTCGGCCGTCACCGTCAGCGCGCATCGGTGCGTCCATATCGAACGCGTTTTGGAGGTCGTACTCAGTACCCGTGACGAGAAAGAGCAGGTCTTCGATGATGACGAGCACGCCCGGTAACTCGCGGACGACGAACCACGTGATGAACACGAGGGCGACGACCGCAAGGCTCTGGCTGATGATGCGGTCTGCGATGATGTAGGACACTCTGTAGGGGTCGTCGAGAGCGAACACTGACATTACGAGGTCGGGCGCGATGTGGAACTTCTGCAGACCAAATCCAAGCCCGATGAAGATGTTTCTGATGAGATTCAGCCCGTAAATCACCGGCAGCGACACGGCAAGCGCCCGAAGTTTGTTGCGAAGCGGGGCGCGGACGGCGCCAATCAATCCGACGAAGATGGCCATGCTCCCGATTCCCGTACACGCGATGAGGATGGTGTACGTGAGCGCGTGGTTCGGGTCGTTCTCTGCAGTGAAGTAAAACGTTGACCGAAAGTCGTGATGACCGAACTCGGCTCCCGAAACCACGGTCGGATCCACGCCGAGCAGTTGCATGAGGAACTCCGTTTGGCTCGCTACCAGTTCGATGAGCACCTTCTGGAGTGGGATGATCGCCTCGAACGGCATGAACACAACGCCCATCAGCGCCACTGCTCGCGTCAGGACAAACAGCGAATCTCTGCCGTTCCAGATGAGGTAGGCGACGTAGAGGCTTAGCGGGACTGCCGCTGCACTTCCAACGCCCTCGATGATACTCTTTGCAACGAAGGCGAAGTGATAGACGAGCGAGAGCCAGAAGGCAGCAAACAGTACCCACGCGACGACCGTGACCGGACGGGCGAGGTCGCGGTCGCGCAGTTCGATGAGTGCGCCCGCAGAAAAGGTGCCGATGACCAGCCACGCTAGGGGGTCAGAAAACTGCGTCAACCACGCCAGCGTCGCCAGTAGCTCTCCGAGCATTTTCAGGTATGCTGAGTAAGCGAATCTGAACTAAATGCTTTGTCCTTGGCCGTGTTTGTGCCCGCCATTTGCACCTACACAACGCAGTAGAGAGCTGTCGCTCAGTGACGTGAGCGCGAAAGAAATGTGAAAGTTAGAAACGGGAGTGAATCCCGGTGTTACGCTTAGTTGCTGCGGCGCACTGCGAGGAGTGCGGCTGCAATGAGCGCGATGACTGCTGCAAGAGCGCCGAAGCCTGGACCTTCTTCTTCAGTGGTCGTTGGCTCGGACGTCGTGCTGTCAGTCGTGGTGCTGGTGGTTGCGGCGGTCGTGGTGGTACCGGACGTCGTGGTCGTTGCCGTACCAGTCGTCGTGGTGCCACCGGTGCCGATCGTGATCTGAGCGGAGTCAGTCACTGCGTTACCGTCTTCACCAGTGTACGGACCGTCGTCAGCGCCTTCGGACGTGACGAAGTCGTACTCTTCGTTGCCGTTCGAGTCCATGTGAGGCATCGCGATGAGCTCCTGGTCCTCTTCGAGGGTGGAGTCAAGGGAAACCTCAACATCCTCGTGCGTACCTGCGTCGAGGTACTCGGAGGTGCCGACAACGCTACCGGCTGCGTCGCCGTCGAGGAGCGTTGCGTCGTGAATCGTCACGAAGCCGCCCTCGGAGAGCGTGACCGAGGAGACAACAACGGACGAGCCGTCGGTTTCCTGGTCGTCGAACGTAACTTCTGCGGATGCGCCTTCGCCGACAACGCCGTCGACGGATTCGAGTTCCGTGCCACCCTTGCGGATGGAGGCGTCGAATTCGGCGCCGGCTGCGACATCAGACATGTCGAACTCAGCCGAGAAGGTGCCGTCCGTCTGAACTTCGACGGTGTCGGATTTCAGGAATGGCGAGTTACTGTTCGAAGAGCGGAGACGGACCGTCAGCTCGGTGCCAGGTGCGAGGTTGCTCGTACCCGTGACCGCTGCTGAGGAGCTCTTCGGAACAACGAGGTCGCCGTCCTGAAGGTTGTCGAATTCTGCTTCAGCGTCTTCGATGGAGAGATCCGTCGTGACGGTCTGCTCTTCTTCGTCATCGACGTATGGGTTGAACTCGCCGCCGAGTTCATCGTCGGAGATTTCGCTGTCTTCACCAACAACGCTGAAGGAGACTTCGTGTTCTTGGCCGTCTTCCATCGCGTCGATGGCGCCAGTGTCAATCACGACGAAGAACGTGTTGTTGTCTTCGTCAGTGTAGAGCTGACCTTCGGATGGACTGAGGGTCGCGAGGTCGTCCTGGTCGATGATGACTTCTTCCTGGTTCGCGTCAGGGTTGGTCTGCTCGAATTTGAGCTGGAGACCCTGGCCTGCGAGCGTGCTGAGGTCTTCGTCCTCAACGTAGCCGTAGAGACCGGATGCTTCGACCTGGACAACCAGGCGGTCGCCCTTCACGACGGTGTTGCTCTCGCTGACCTCACCGAGGAGGTCTTCGAGGTCGTCAGAGTTTGCTGCACCGTCTGGTGCAACCCACGTCTGGATACCGTCGGTGGAACGTTCGCGGAGTGCGAGCGTACCGACGTCCTTCTCGTCCTCGACATCGCCGTCTGCGTCGATGTCGCCGGAGGAGGCAACACGGAGGTCGTAGTCACCAGCTGCGAGCCGGTTGCTGAGGCTGGAGTCGATTTCGATGTCGTCGAAGTCGCTGGAGTCGTACCGGGTGACACCTTCGTCACCGAGCACGTCATCCCCAGCAACATCGTATGCGTCGTCAGAGGCACCTGCGCCCTGACCCGCGAGGAACGTGTTCATCTCGAGAACAACTTCGCCGTCTTCGTCGTCGTCGACGACGTGGACGCTCTCGAGGTAGTTCACGTCTTCGCCACCGATGAAGACCCACGCCTCGGTGGAGTCTTCCATGTTGATGGTGATCTCTGCGTTGTCACCAACTTCCTCAGTCGTTACCGACTGAGCGAAGGAGATGTCAGTGTCAAGTTCGTTGACAGTAACGGATGCAGAGTCGGATGCCGTGGTGTCGTTGACTTCGAAGTCGAACGTGTAGTCACCAACGGTGTCGAACTCGGAGAAGTTTGCGAAGATTTCGTCGTCGCCAGAGACCTGGAGCGTGACTTCATCGTCATCTTCGTTCTCGGAGACGAACGTGTTGTCGCCCTGGTTGAAGATTTCTTCGAGGTCTTCGCTGTCGAGGCCCTCTGCCGTGACGTCAAGCTGGAACGAGCCACGGTTGGACGTGACGTCGATCTGAGCCGTGCTTTCTTGGAGGACTTCCGTGTCGTCCTCGTCAGTTTCCGTCGTCAGGGTCTGAACTGCAACTTCCCACGATGCGGCGTCAACATTAGCGGTGTCACTACCGGTGACACCAGCCTGAAGCTGACCGTTCGAGTCGACTTCGTGGACAGTGTTACTGTCGCTGGTGATGACGTACTCACCGTCGAGGTTGTCGGTATCAATGAGAGCAGCCTGGTCTTCATCGAGCGTGAACTCGGTGACGAGACCGGCAACTTCACTGTCCGAATCAACTCTACGAATCTGGAGGGTTGTATCCTCAGAGAGTCCTAAGTCGCTACCACTTACGAATAACTCTTGGCCCTGCCAATACGTATTGGAAGACTCAAGAGTTTCATCGGCGTCGTCCTGGTTCACTGCGGCCGCGGAGCCCGCGAAGGCTACACTACCGGCGAACACGGACAGGACCATAAGTCCCGCCAGGAACAAACTCCGAATCTTTGTGTTTGTGTCTGTCATGGTTTATTTATGTGTTGTACACACCGGCAACAGCACTTTCGCGTCGGCCGAGTTTGGGAGTCGCATAACCCGAGAGAGCCCGGGTCCGGCGAGCGTTACTCCGTACTGTCACCATGGGTAGGGGTACAGTGCAAAAGATAGCCTCTCATTATAAATGCTTTGTGGTACTCTGCGAATTGTGATAACTCGTATCATCCAACGAGTCGCCCGTCAGACGGGGGTTTTCAGGACGCACTCATCTGCGTCTGACGAAAGTCAGACAATACGCCAAGTTAGTCACACAATCTGATTCCATTGGCTAAACAACACATTCTGAGTGCGTATAATTACGCGCGAGGGCGGGCGCAATCAAGATGCTAGTTGGCAATGGATTGTCGATTTTCAAAACACTCAGGGACATGCGACTACTTCGTCCCGAACGCTGACGTTCTGAAAAATAAGTTCATTCGGACTGTCTCAGCGATTGCACGGGAACTACGGGTTCAGAATCTCGACTTCGTGACCGCCTGCCGCGTGGGTGAACGCATACCGGTAGTCACAGCTCTCTGGGTCGCGGTACTCCTCTACGTCGCGCGTCACGAGCGTCTCCCAGTACGATTCTAAATCACTGGTTCGAACCGCGACGTGCCCCCACGCGTCGCCGAACTCGTAGGAACGCCCGTCGTAGTTGTAGGTGAGTTCGATGGACATTTCTTCGGCTGCTGCCCCACGTGGTTTCATGAAGTAGAGCGCGAAGCTGTCGTGCTCAGAGCGCCGGAACAGTTCGTAATCGAGTTTGTGCGTGTACCAGCCAATGGCCTTCTCGATGTCTTCGACGCGGAGCATCGTGTGGTCGAGCGACCAGCGCGCGCCGTGGTCGCGCTCGACGAGTTCGATTTCGTGGCCATCGGGGTCTTTGACGAAGGCGTACGAGCCGCCACAGGAGTCCGGGTCGCGGTAGTCCTCGACACCGGCGGCCATGAGTTCGTCGTAGGCGTCGTACACATCCTCAACGCGCACGGCGATGTGGCCCCACGCGTCACCGAACTCGTAGGTGCGGTCGTCGTGGTTGTAGGTGAGTTCGATGGTCGCGCCGTCTTCGTGCATGTCCTCGGGGCCGAGGTAGACGTTGGTGAAGGTGTCTGCCTCCCAGCGACCCTTCTCCTCGTAGTCGAAGTGGGTTTGGTACCAGTCGAGCGACTCGTCTAAATCTTCGACGCGCATCATCACGTGGTCGAGGGTTCCGTCCATGGTGCAGGATGCGGTCTGGCGACCAAAAAGCACACCGGCCACCTACTCGTCGTACCGGAAAATCCGTTTGAGTGCAGGGCCATAGCCCCACCACGCAACCGTCCAGAGGGCAATCATCCCGAGCGGGAACACGCGGGTGCCGAGTGAGGCGATGAGGCCAACCGTGAGATAAAACTGCGCGCCACCGGCGAACACGAGCAGCCCGCCGGTGAGTCGTTCGTCTTCGTGGCCGATGAATCCGGTTGCCGCACTCACGAGCGCGCCCACATAGAGGAGCGTACTCGCGGGCCACGCTTGGAGTGAGCGCGGCAGGCCAAATGTGAATCGCGTCACGTAGTCATAGAGATTCGTGAGATGGAATGGGTTGGTGTTCACGAGGCCAAACGAGAAGACGAACGTGAACTGGCCGTTTACGAGGATGATTGTCCACGGCAGCAAGCCAACGACCAGCAGTGTGAGAAGGCGACCGGCTGCGGTGCGAGTCGAAAATGCCTCGGATTCGACCATCTATTTGCGGGCGATGATGCGGAGAATGTCCTCGTCTTCGAGGACGTGGTCGAGACCGACTTGTTGGGCATCGTGTTTCGCGCTCGGGCCCGTCACGCGTGCGAAGCGGAATCGGTCGAGTAGATTCGCCCCGAGTTTCTTACAGGCGTCTTCGATGGTCTCGCCGCGCTTGATGATGAGCGGTTCCTCGAAGTCCGTCCCGCGACCGGGTTTGTCCATGTAGACGCGGATGAGCCCGAGTTTCTGCCAGATCGTCTCTTTGAGCACGTCGAGGCCCTTCTCTTCCTCGGCACTGATGAACACCACGTCTTCAGGGTCGAGGCCCTCTTCGCGGAGGTCGTCGTGGACGTTTTCTAAGTAGTCGTGGTCGATGAGGTCTGCCTTGTTGGCGATGACCATCGACGGGAGGTAGACACGATTTTTCATCAGGCCGTCGATGAGGCGGTCGACCGTGATGTTCTCGCGGATGACCACGTCAGCGTTCACGTAGCCTTTCTCCCGGAGAATCTCTTTGATGACCTCTTCTGAAAGGTCGAGGTCGACACTCGACGTGATGTTGATTCCTCCTTTCCCTTTCTTGGTGATTTTGATGGATGGAGGACCGGTATCGATTCGGACTTTGTTATTATACAGTTCCTCGCGCAGGCGCGAGTAGCGCTCGATTTCGAACACCGAGAGCATGAAGATGACGAGGTCTGCGGTTCGGACGACAGAGAGCACTTCTCGGCCCCCTCCACGGCCGCCCGCTGCGCCTTCGATGAGTCCCGGAACGTCCATCAGTTGGATGTTCGCACCGTTGTACTGCAACATCCCGGGATGGACGTTGATGGTCGTGAACTCGTAGGCTCCCACCTCACTTTCTGCGTTGGTGAGGGCGTTGAGGAGCGTGGATTTGCCAACGCTCGGGAAGCCAACGAGCGCGACGGTCGCGTCGCCGTGCTTCTCGACGGCATACCCATCGCCACCGCCCGCGGAGGCTTGCGACTCCAACTTCTCTTTTTTCTCCGCGAGCTTCGCCTTCAACCGTCCAATGTGCGCCTCTGTGGACTTGTTGTAGGGCGTGCTGGTTATCTCCTCGCGGATGGATTCAATCTCCTCTTCGAGCCCCATTACTTCAGTATCCGCGTCGCCCGTCGAAAAACCCTTTCCATTGCGCCGATAGATTCTGCGTCGCGTTCGTCCCGGAATCACGACCACAAACGGGCGATTCCGACATGCTTTTGCAGGGGTGTCGTGTGGCCCTACGTACCTGATGTCCGATGCCGAACGCTTCCGCGACAGCACCCAAATCGTGCTTCCCGCAGACGTGTACGCGACAGTGCGGGACGCACTCGACGCCGAGTTCATGCTGACGGCAACCGAGGAGCCGTCAGACTCGGTTCGACTCATCGGCAGTCCAATCGACATCAAAGCCGCGAGCGACTATCTCGCACGCCACGGCATCCCAGTGCGCTAAGGGCGCTGTCGCCAAAAGACAATTCTTAAAACCAACCGAGCGGTTGTGTCGGATATGGCTGGAACTATCGAAGCACTCGTACCCGGCGGTAAGGCCAACCCTGGCCCACCGCTCGGTCCCGAGCTCGGCCCCACCCCTGTTGACGTGCAGGCTGTTGTTTCCGAGATTAACGACCTGACCGCAGCGTTCGACGGCATGGAAGTGCCCGTCACTATCACGTACGACGACGATGGCTCGTTCGACATCGACGTCGGTGTACCACCAACGGCCGCCCTCATCAAAGACGAGGTCGGCTTCGAGACCGGCAGCGGCCGCCCACAGGCGGACTTCGTCGCTGACATCACGGTCGAACAGGTCAAGAAAATCGCGAAGCAGAAACAGACCGACCTCCTCTCGTACGACGTGAAGAACGCGGCGAAGGAAGTCGGTGGGACGTGTGCCTCCCTCGGCGTCACCATCGACGGTGAGGACGCTCGCACGTTCAAACAGCGCGTCGACTCGGGCAAATACGACGACATCCTCGTCGAATAACCTACACAACTGTTCTCACGGCCACGCGCCGTTCGACGCTTTTAAGTTCGTCTTAGGCGTGAAATCGGGTGAGGCAGGCACGCAGCCTGTTTCATCCCGTAGAAGCTACGAAAGCGTACTACGGAGGTGAATGATGGCAGAATATGATATAGTGCAAGCAGTCTCTCGCGCACTCGACGAGGCACCTGAGCGGAAGTTCCGCGAAACGGTCGACCTCGCGATTAACCTGCGCGACCTCGACTTAAACGAGCCGTCGAAACGTGTTGATGAGAGTGTCGTCCTCCCAGCGGGGACCGGTCAGGAGACCCAGATTGTGGTCTTCGCCGATGGTGAAACCGCACTCCGAGCAGAAGATGTCGCGACCGTCATGGGTAAAGACGACATCGAAGACCTCGGAGATGACACGAACGCAGCCAAGGACTTAGCAGACGAGACCGACTTCTTCGTTGCAGAAGTCTCGAAGATGCAGGACATCGGTCGGCACCTTGGTACCGTTCTCGGTCCACGCGGTAAGATGCCAACACCACTCCAGCCCGACGACGACGTTGTCGAGGTAGTGAATCGTATGAAAAACACCGTCCAGCTCCGGAGCCGCGACCGGCGGACCTTCCACACCCGCGTGGGTGCAGAAGACATGTCTCCTGAGGATATCGGCGAGAACGTCGACGTTATCCTCCGGCGTCTGGAAGCAAACCTGGAAAAAGGGCCGCTCAACATCGACAGCGTCTACGTCAAGACGACGATGGGCCCGAGTGTGAGGGTGGCATAATGTCTGCAGAAGCCGAGCGCAAAACAGAGGTCATTCCCGAGTGGAAGCGCGAGGAAGTCGACGCACTCGTCGACATCTTCGAAGAATACCAGAGTGTCGGCGTCGTCCGCATCTCCGGTATCCCATCGAAGCAACTGCAGGCCATGCGCCGCGAACTCCACGGAAGCGCACAACTCCGCGTCAGCCGCAACACGCTGATGACGCGTGCGCTGGAACAGATCAACGACGGGTTAGAGCAACTCGTAGCGCACGTAGACGGGCAGGTCGGCCTCATCGGCACCAACGACAACCCGTTCGGTCTCTTCAAGAAGCTCGAAGACTCGAAGACGCCAGCCCCAATCAACGCTGGCGAAGTTGCACCCAACGACATCGTCATCCCAGCGGGTGACACCGGCGCAGACCCCGGCCCGTTCGTGGGTGAACTCCAGCAAGTTGGCGCAAACGCCCGCATCCAGGATGGCTCCATCCACGTCTTAGAGGACTCGAAGGTTCTCGAAGAAGGCGAAGAAGTCACCCAGCAGCTCTCGTCCGTCCTCGCAGAACTCGGCATCGAGCCGAAAGAGGTCGGTCTCGACCTGCGCAGTGTGTACTCCGAAGGCGTGCTGTTCGCCCCAGAGGAACTCGCCATCGATGTGGACGAGTACCGCAGCGACATCGAGCGTGCCGTGGCCCAGGCCCGGAACCTCTCGATCAACGCGGTCTACCCAACGGCCCAGACGGCACCCGCACTCATTGCCAAAGCAACCGGCGAGGCAAAGAGCGTGGGCCTGCAGGCCGCCATCGCCAGCCCGGACCTCGCACCCGATCTTGTCAGCCGCGCCGACGCGCAGATGCGCGCGCTCGCGGCCCTGATCGACGACGAGGAGGCCCTGCCCGAGGAGCTTCGCGGCATCGAAGCCGCAGCTCCCGCGCAGTCGGCTGAAGCTGAAGAAGAAGAATCGACTGATGACCAAGCCGCTGAGACCGACGCCGCGGACGAAAACGACGAAGACGAAGACGAGGACGCTGGTGAGGGTCTCGGCAACCTATTCGGATAAGCTACAATGGAATACATCTACGCAGCGCTCATCCTGAACGAGACGGACGCAGAGATCAACGAAGAAAACCTCACCGCAGTGCTCGACGCCGCAGGCGTTGACGTCGAAGAGTCCCGCGTGAAGGCGCTCGTCGCCGCACTCGAGGACGTCGACATCGAAGACGCAATCGAGCAGGCAGCCGCAGTCCCTGCCGCCGGTGGCGCCGCCGCACCTGCAGAGGGTGGCGACGACTCCGACGACGACAGCGACGACGACGCTGCAGCAGCCGACGAGGGCGACGACGACGAAGAAGAAGAGGACGAAGAGGCCAGCGGCGAAGGTCTCGGCTCCCTCTTCGGCTAAACGTCACGCCACACCAACCTACATTTTTTATCGGACGCTGGGTTCTGAGTCACATCACTTTGCAGTCACCGAAAGGCAGTTCCTCGAGTTTATACACAAACCCGGAACCAGTCCGTGCTGAATGGCCCTCGCAGGCGTCAGTGTCCAGTTCGCCTCTGAAACCACCCTCACGACCCTCGGGTTCGTCGCAGGTGGCATCCTCCTTGGGACGGTGAGTGGCCTCATCCCCGGCCTTCACGCGAACAACTTCGCGCTCTTGCTCGCGGCAGGCGCGCCACACGTCCCCGGGCCGCCCGCACTCGTTGGCGTTTCCATGCTCGCGGCGGGTGTCGTCCACACTTTCCTCGACGTGGTTCCCGCACTCTCCCTCGGCGTGCCCGACCCGGCGTTTGCCCCCGGTGCGCTTCCCGGCCACCGGCTCGTCCTTGCAGGACAGGGACGCGAAGCGCTCCGACTCTCCGCGCTCGGCAGCGGCCTCGCGGTCTTTTTCGCCCTCCCGCGCGCGCTTCCAGTGACGAGAGCGATGACGTGGGGGTACCCCATTATCGACGCCCACCTCTGGGTCGTCCTCGGTACAATCGGCCTCGCGCTCGTCGTCGGTGAGCCGACACCCAGACGTAAACTGTGGGCGGTGGTGATTCTCACTGCGAGTAGCGCCCTCGGAGTGGCAACACTGGACCTGCCCGCACGCGGGTTGTTTCCGACTGGCGACCTACTCATGCCGCTGTTCGCAGGACTGTTCGGCGCACCCGTCCTCCTCACTGCGATGGACGGCGCAGGCGTCCCCGAGCAGGCGACAGCCGTCGTCACCTCGTCGAAAACGTTGGTGTGTGGGACTGCGCTTGCGGGGACGCTCTCGGGTGCAATCGTCGGCTATCTTCCCGGTGTGTCGAGTGCGATTGCCGCGACCGCAGTGGTTCCCGTGCTCCCCGATGCAGAGCGGACGCGCGGGTTCATCGTCGCAACGAGCGGCGTGAACACGGCAAACACGATTTTCGCGCTCTTCGCACTCGTCTCGCTCGGCACGCCGCGAACTGGTGTGCTCGTCGCGCTTGACGATGCGGGCGTACCGCTCAATCTGCCCGTGCTTCTTTCGGGGATTACGATTGCCGCCGCGGTCGGATTCGTTCTCGTTCCTCGCCTTGGCGACTGGTATCTCGAAACCGTTGGCCGACTGGACTACACGCTACTCTCGCTCGTCGTTCTCTCCCTGCTCATCGCCCTCGCGTGGGCGTTTGCTGGGCTGTTCGGCGTCTGTGTGCTCGTAGTAGCAACCGTACTCGGGCTGGTTCCGGTTCGCGTTGGGACGCGCAGAGTCCATCTCATGGGTGTGCTCCTCGGCCCGCTCGTACTCCGCGACGTGTGTGCAAATCTCCTCGTCTGTTGGTAGGCAGAGAGCACCGCAGTGTTGTGGTTTCGATGTGTTTATGACAATCCCCTACAGGATGGTGGTTAGATGCACGAAATGGTTGGACACGGACAGGAGTGCACTGATGGCAGATAACGAACCCCCTTCTGAGGCAGGTTTCGTCGAATACGGAATCGAGGAGAAACCACCGCTTGGCGAATCTGCCTTGCTCGGTCTTCAACACTACCTCACGATGGTCGGTGCGAACATCGCGGTGCCGCTCATTCTCGCCGGGGCGATGGGAATGCCCGCAGACGCCACCGCGCGGCTCGTCGGCACGTTTTTCGTGGTCTCAGGGATTGCGACACTCGCCCAGACGACGTTCGGAAATCGGTATCCAATCGTCCAAGGTGCGCCGTTTTCGATGCTCGCTCCGGCGCTCGCCATCATCGGCGTCGTCGGCAGCTTCCCCGGCAACCCCGGGTGGGAAGTGATGATTGTCCACCTCCAAGGCGCGATTATCGTCGCCGCGCTCGCTGAGGTCGCCATTGGCTACTTTGGGGTCGTCGGCAAACTCCGACAGTTTCTCTCGCCGGTCGTCGTTGCCCCGACGATTGCGCTCATCGGTCTCTCGCTGTTCTCGGTTCCACAGGTCACGAGCGCGACCCAGAACTGGTGGCTGCTCGGGCTCACGCTGTTCCTCATCGTGTTGTTCAGCCAGTACCTGAAAGAGAGTAACAAGGTGTTCAAGCTGTTCCCCGTCTTGCTCGCGATTGTCGTCGCCTACGTCGTGGCCGCCGTGCTGTCGGTTACCGGCGTCTACGCGCCCGGAACGCCCGGATACGTGGACTTTTCGACAGTGACGAGCGCCCCGGCACTGCTCCCAATCTATCCGCTCCAGTTCGGGATGCCGGTCATCGAAACCTCGTTCATCGTCGGGATGTTCGCAGGGGTCGTCGCTTCAATTGTCGAATCGTTCGGTGATTATCACGCCGTTGCCCGCCTTTCGGGCGTTGGTGCGCCCAGCGAGAAACGCATCAACCACGGCATCGGCATGGAGGGCCTGATGAACGTGTTCGCGGGCATCATGGGCGCGGGCGGTTCAACCTCCTACTCAGAGAACATCGGCGCAATCGGGCTCACCGGGGTCGCCTCCCGCTACGTCGTCCAAGTCGGCGCGGCCATCATGCTCCTGATTGGCTTTATCGGCTACTTCGGCCAGCTTATCGCCACCATCCCAAGCCCAATCATCGGCGGCCTGTTCATCGCCATGTTCGGCCAAATCGTGGCCGTTGGGCTCTCGAATCTCAAGTACGTCGACTTAGACTCCTCGCGCAACATCTTCGTCCTCGGGACGGCTATGTTCGCCGGGCTTGCGATTCCGGCCTACATGAACAACGTCGCGGCGGTCGACCCGAACATCGCCGGCCCGGAGATGCTCCGCATGGGCCTCGAAGGCGTCCCGCTTCTCGGCGTTGTGCTCGGCACGAAACTCGTCGCGGACACCCTGTTCGTCATCGGTGGCACGGGCATGGCAGTCGGCGGCCTCGTCGCCGTCGTTCTCGACAACACCATCCCCGGTTCGGACGACGAACGCGGTCTCACCGTCTGGCAAGCGATTGCCGAAGACGACGAGGACTTCCAGACGTTCTTCGAACGCCGGAGCAACGATGGCGCGAGCGGATCGCCAGAAAGCGCGGAT
The DNA here is from genome assembly GCF_037081775.1 of Haladaptatus sp. ZSTT2. Taxonomy (NCBI): domain Archaea; kingdom Methanobacteriati; phylum Methanobacteriota; class Halobacteria; order Halobacteriales; family Haladaptataceae; genus Haladaptatus; species Haladaptatus sp. ZSTT2. Next base: position 2,722,535 of record NZ_JBAMHQ010000001.1, on the reverse strand, counting down.
TAAGAACAGTTAGTTTTTCCACTTAATCGAGCAACCCCGCGACGGGAGGAACCCTTTGTCTACGGCTTCGCCCGCGAGCACGGACTCGATGGCCTCGCGCATGTCGTGTTGGGTTGGCTCGTCGTCGGGCGAGAGCGCGTCGTCGAGGCGGCCGTGCCATGCGAGTTCGAACGCGCCGTCTTCTTTGCGGAACAAGAACGGGTCTGGCGTACAGACCGCACCGTAGGCGCGGGCCACGTCTTGGGACTCGTCGTAGAGGTAGGCGTCGTACTGGATGGTGCCGTTTTCGACGAGTTCCTGCATCTTCTCGAAGGAGTCTTCTGGATACTCGGCTGCGTCGTTCGGGCTGATGCCGACTACCGCCACGTCGTCGTAGTCCGCGGCGAGGTCGTTCAGCATCTCGAATTTCGCCTTCGCGTACGGACAGTGGTTGCACGTGAACACCACAAGCAGGGCGTCGTTGTCGGCAAACGAGTCGAGCGTGTAGGTCTCGCCGTCGGTTCCCGGCAACGAGAAGTCGGGTGCCTCGTCGCCAACGTCGAGTTCCTCTTCGGATTCGAGCAGTACCATGGCTACGCAAAGGGACTCAGGGGAAAAGTGTGTTCTGCCAGTGGGCCGGTCTTACTCTGCGGCCGCAGCCGCTCCAGAGGTGGCCTGACTGCTCGCCGCCCGTACCGCGGCCGTCAGCCCCACGGCGAGCGCGGCAAGTCCGGCGATGAGATAAAACGCCACGTCCACTCCTGCGATGTCGATGACGTAGCCGAACACGGGCGGGCCAATCGCGCCACCCGCGGAGATGCCGATGGTCATGAGCGCGAAGTTCTTGCCCACGTCTTTGCGCGCCGAGGCGCGGTCGGTGAGTTTCGCGCGGGCGGGCCGGCTCACGTCGATGGTACTTTCGAGGAGCAGGACGAACCCGAGCGCCAGCAAGACGGGCACCATCGAGGAGGCGAGCACGGCGGCGAGCAACGTGAGCGCGCCGTACCCCGCATAGAGGACGTACTCTGCGAGCGCACGGTCTGAGAGCCAGCCGCCGAGTAAGATGAAGCCCGCGCCAATCGCGAGCATCGCAGAGGAGGCGAGGCTGGCGTCGGCGCTCGCAAACCCGTAGCCCGACGAAAGCAGGGTCTGTGAATACGTGCGGATGCCCCACGCCGCGAGGGAGTTCACGAACCAGAGAATCGTGAGCAAGAGAATGAGCGGCGTCGTGAGGAGCGTCCGAAGTTCGTTCGTGAAGTTCGGCGTCGAGCCACTGGTTTTCGTCTCGGGTGGGTGGGTCACGTCGCGGCTGACGTACCGCCAGAACGTGCCGAGACAGACCACGGCGTAGAGGCCACCGAACGCGGCGATTGCGAGGAAGGCTTCGCGCCACCCGCCACCGAGGCTGAGTACGAGCGGGACGAGCGCGAACGGCGCGGCCAGCCCGAGCACGCCGGTAAAGCCGTGGACGCTGTAAGCGCGTCCGCGTCTTGACTCGTCGGTGGCAGCAGCGAGTATTGGGTAGTGCGCCGGGTGGTGACCCGCGACGCCGATACCGAGGACGACCATCGAGAGCAATAGCCACTCGTAGCTCTGGGCGGCGGCGGCGAGGGCGGCCCCCACCGCACCGAAGCCGAGCGAGATGGCGAGAACGAGCGTCCGGCTGTAGGTGTCGGAAACGTAGCCAAACGGCAGTTGGAACAGCGTCACCACACCGCCGAGGACGCCCACGGCGAGGCCGAGCTGGGCGGTCGAGACGGAAAACGCCGGGCCGAGAAGCGCGAACGCGGGCGGCAGCAACATCAGGTACATATGGTTCACGAAGTGCGACCCGCCGATGAGAGAGACGACGAGCGCAGATTCGCGGCTGTCTGAGAGGGCAGTTCCGGTGGACACGACTTATTCTACCTCGTCGCTCGTTCGGCTTAGCCCTCCCGACTGCGACAACGGGGCGAACGATTTTGGGTTTTGGCGCGAAACGTCGGGTATGAGCCAGTTCACCGTCGCTGCCTGTCAACTCGACTCGACAGACGACAAACAGGACAACGTAGAGCGCGCACTCTCGTTCGTCGACGAGGCCGCGAGCAAGGACGCAGACATCGTCGCGTTCCCCGAGATGTTCCCGTACATCGGGTCGAAAGACGCCTACCCCGAGGTCGCAGAGGAGGTTCCCGGGCCGACCACCGACCGCCTCGCCGCGCGCGCAGAAGACTACGGGATGTACATCCACGCAGGGAGCATGTTCGAACCCGCCCCGGACGGCCGGGTCTACAACACCACCGCGCTCATCAACCCCGACGGCGAGGTGGCGGCGACCTACCGCAAGGCCCACCTGTTCGACATCGACGTTCCCGGCGGCGTGACCTACGAGGAATCAGAGCGCGTCGCACCCGGTGACGAGGCCGTCGTCGCGGAAACTTCGCTTGCGAACTTCGGCCTCTCTATCTGCTACGACCTGCGCTTCCCCGAACTCTACAGCACCCTCGTGCGCAAGGGTGCAGAAGTCATCTTCGTCCCCGCGGCGTTCACGCTGTTCACTGGCAAAGACCACTGGGAGCCACTCCTCCGTGCGCGTGCCATCGAGAGCCAGTGTTATGTCGTTGCACCCGGCCAGATTGGCGACAAGAAGGATTCAGCTCACACCTACGGCAAGACGATGGTCATCGACCCGTGGGGGAACGTCACCAGACAGGCGAGCGACCGGGAGGAACTGATTACCGCACCGATTGACTTAGACTATCTCCAAGAAGTGCGCCGTGACCTCCCGTCGCTTCAACACAAGCGCGACGACGTGTATTTCTAACCCGCGTTAGGCGGTCTGTTCTTCGTACGCCTCGGGGCTGAGCAGCGCATCGAGCTCACTTCTATCAGCGAGTGAGACGGTGATGAACCAGCCGTCTCCGTACGGGTCGTCGTTCACCAACTCGGGGGCGTCCGTCAAATCGTCGTTTACGGCTTCGACCGTGCCCGAGATGGGGGCATAGAGGTCTGAGACGGCTTTGATGGATTCGACGACGCCGAACTCGCTGTCTTTGGAAATCTCCTCGCCCTCGCTCGGGAGTTCGACAAACACGATGTCTCCGAGTTCGTCCTGGGCGAAATCCGTGATGCCGATGGTTGCGGTGCCGTTCTCGACGGCGACCCACTCGTGCGATGCTGCGTACTTCAGGTCGTCTGGGATGTCAAACATGGTTACTGGTGTCGTTGTAAGAATCGCGGCGTTTCGACGATGGCGGGAATCGAACGCCCCCGAATGTCGATTTCGACGTCGGTGCCGGGTTCGGCCACGTCGGCGTCAACGTAGCCAATCCCGATTGGAAGGTCGAGCGTCGGACTCATCGTCCCGCTCGTGAGTTCCCCGACGTGCTCGTCTGCTTTGAGGACCGAACATCCTGCGCGAGGCACACCCCGTCCGTCGAGTTCGATGCCGACCATCGACTGGTCGGGGTCTGCGTCTACGAGTGCGTCTCGGCCAACGAACTCGGTGTCGAGAGAAACGACGAACCCGAGGCCTGCTTCGAAGGGCGTCCGTGGTTCGGTTTCGGGGTGGAAATCCTGTCCAGAGAGGAGCAGGCCGGCTTCGAGGCGTAAGGTGTCGCGCGCCCCGAGTCCACAGGGCTGTACTCCCTCGAAGGTGTTCCAGAGCGCCGCTGCATCGTCGGCGTCGAACACGATTTCGAAGCCGTCTTCACCGGTGTAGCCCGTCCGCGCAACGTGGCACTCGACGCCGCCGATAGCGGTTTCACAGACGGAAAACCGGCCGAGCGCAGACACGTCAGTGGACGCTTCTTCGTTCACCCGTTTGACGGCGTGTGGCCCCTGTACGGCGACCATGCCGGTCGACAGCGTGCGATTCTCGATGGTGACCGAAAGGTCCCACTGGGCTGCATGGTCGCGCCATCGGGCTTCCATCTCCTCGTCGTGACCCGCGTTCGGGATGAACAGGTACGTCTCGCCGTCGGGGAGCAGATACACCACCGTGTCGTCTACGATGATGCCGTCTTCGCGGGTGATACAGGCGTACTGGGCGTCGCCGGCAGAAAGGTCGGCCACGTCGTTTGTCGTGAGCCGGTTCATGAGTTCCGTCGCGTCCGGCCCCGAGACGAACACCTCACCCATATGACTCACGTCGAAGATGCCGACTGCATTGCGGACGGCGTCGTGTTCGTGGGTAATCGAGGTGTATTTGACGGGCATCGCCCAGCCGCCAAAGTCCGTCATTTTCGCGTCGTGCTCGCGGTGGATGGCCCCGAGTGGTGACTCGCGTAGGCTCATTCGTCGAGAATGGCTTCGTATTCGAAGACGCCGTCGAACGCGCGTTCGAGGAGACGTTCCATATCGTCTTGCGTCGTGATGCGCGGGTTCCCCGTGAGACTGCCATCCGAAAGCGCCTGTTCTGCGAGTTCGGGGATGGCTTCGCGCTTTGCGGCCGTCGCTTCGAGCGTTCGCGGAATCCGAACGTCGTCTGCGAGCTGTCGGGTGGCACGCACGGCTTTGTACCCCTCTTTGCGCGCGGGTTCGTCCTCGTCGATGGACTCACCGAGCGCGTCCGCGATTTCCACCATCTTCTCTGGTACCTGCGGGAGGTTGAACTCCATCACGTACGGGAGGATAATCGCGTTTACGAGGCCGTGCGGGACGCCGAATTTACCGCCCACTTGGTGGGAGAGCGCGTGTACCGCGCCGAGTCCCGCCCCGTTGAACGCCATGCCCGCTTGGGTGCTGGCGCGCGCCATGTTCGCGAGCGCGTCGTCGTCGCCCCCGCGATATTCGACGGCCCGAACCAGATTCGCGCCGACTTTCTCGATTGAATCGAGCGCGAGCGCGGAGGTCTGACTTTGGGCTTTTATCGAGACGTACGCCTCAACGGAATGGGTGAGCACGTCCATCCCGGTCGCGGCTTTCACCGGCGGCGGCGCGCTTTTCGTCAGGTCTGCGTCGATGAGCGCGAGGTCAGCGAGCAGTTTGACGTCGCCAATCTCCTCTTTGATGTTCGTCTCTGAGTCTTTCACGATACACCAGTGGCCAACTTCACTCCCCGTGCCCGAGGTCGTCGGGATGTAGATGCTTGGTGGAGTGGGGTTCGGAACGTTTCCAGACCCCTCGAAATCCAGGATGTGGCCATCGTTGGTCGTGAGGATGCTCGCGGCCTTCGCGGTGTCCATCGACGACCCGCCGCCGACGCCGAGCAAGAGGTCTGCGTCCGCATCGTCGTAGGCGTCTGCGGCCGCGTGAACGACGGTGTCTGTCGGGTCGGGTTCGACTCCATCGAAGATTTCGTACGTTTTGCCCGCCTCCGAAAGCGATTCGAGGATGGGCGCTAACACGCCCGCGTCTCTGACGCCGCTGTCGGTGACGATGAGGACGGTGTCTGCACCGAATCGTTCGACATAATCGCCGGTCTGGGACGCCACACCCGCACCGAAGAGGACTCGGTTGGGGACGTTCCACATCTGAGATTGTTGAGTCATGATATGCTACGTGGATGGTGTGCCCGTCGAGCTAACGTCAACCACGCGGGCAACCACAGCCCACGGCAGTGTCTCGGAGCTGAACACACCGGTCATGCAACCTGTGTGTTGCTCTCTAGCGTGCAAGGTGGTTCTGCCACATACCTGCGGATGTTTAAATAGCTCCGTGCGTCGGTTTCCACCGGCCCGCCTAAGTATATTGCACGTAACATGCAAGTGAGGAATGGCGAAAATCACTGGACAAGACGAGTTCGAAGTCCGCTTTATCCGTACCCCCGAACAGTACGCGATTGGGGTTCGGATAAAGGTGCACGACGGCGAGTGGTCAGACCAAGTATTGCTTACCACTGGACAGGCAGACCAGTTCATCGATGCGCTCGAAACCGCGCGCGACCGGTCGCGGCGGGCGGCGATGCGCGAACTTGCCAAAGAAGAAGGTGCAGATGACGACGAACTCGAAGCGCTTCTCGACGAAGCGCTCCCCATCGAAGACGACGAGTTTTAATCAGCTATCGAGTGGGTACATGGGCCGCGAAACGTGCTCGTACGTGAACTGCGTGAGGTCTGGGTCTGCCATTCCCGGCGTCGCTACCTCTCGAATCTCGCCGACGAGCGGTTCGAAACCAGCGCGGTAGTGCACCGTACTTTTCACGACAAGCACGGCGCAGTCTTCCGGCGTGATACCCTGACTTCGGAACGCCTCGGGGTCGTAGGGCTGCTGGCGGTGTGAGCCGACGATAACCGAGACGCCGTCTACGTCGAGGACGGCCGTTTTCCCGAAGCTCACCTGCAACCCAGTGGACATCGGGCCGCGATTTCTGTACGTGCCGTCGGTGATGCGATGCACCGTTCCCGTCACCGAAAGCGGGTCGCCGTTTGCCTCTGTGTGGCCGCCGAGTTCGACTGCAACGTCGGCTCCGACACCGGCTTCGACGGCCGCCTCCACTGCGGCCGGGTCGTAAAGCATTGCGAGGGCGGCGTTCTCGACGCCCGCCGAGAGTAGGGCTTCGAGGAGCACCGTGCCGTCCTCTGCGGCCCCGCCACCGGGGTTGTCCGAGATGTCTGCGAGCAACAGCGGTTTTTCGCCTGTCCACTCCGCAGCTTCGCTGGCGGCGGCTTCGACCGACGTGTACGACCGGTCGAACTCGCTTCGCCGGTCCCACGCTTCGCTCGCGAGTTCTGCACAGACCGCTCGCGTCTTCTCCGCACACGCGGCGTCGGTGACGCCGACCACGCTGAATCCAGCCTCTGGCACGTCTGCGTAGGCGTAGCCGCCGAACACCGAGATGTCGGGCGCGAGAGCGTGTTCGTGCTGCGAAGCCGAATCAAGGAGCGACCGCATCGGTTCGATGGCCGTCTGGAGCGGTGGCAGCGGCGGCAGCAACCGCTCTCGTTCTATGACCACGACCGGATCGAGGTCGCCAGCGAGCGTGGCAGCCATGGCTTCTGCGGCTTCGACGCCGGTTTCCCCAATGTCGACGTGCGGGTAGGTGTCGTAGCCGAACAGCCCATCTGCCAACTCGCCCATTCTGTCTGAGATGTTCGCGTGTAAGTCGAGCGTCGCCATCACCGGCACGTCGCCTGCCGCCTCGCGGACGCGTTCGAGGATGTAGCCGTCTCCGTCGGGGTGGCTCTCTGCGACCATCGCGCCGTGGAGGCCAAGCAACACTGCGTCCGGGTCTGCCTCCTCTACGCCCGAGACGAGCGAATCGAGGAAGGATTCGAGCGCCTCGTCGGTGACGATGCCACCGGGAGTGGCGTTCGCGGCGACGGTCGGGACGACCTCCCAATCCTGTTCGTCCGCAACCTCGAGAAAACCACCAAGGTCGGTGTTCGTGTCGGTGAACTCGGGGATGATTTCGTCGCCAAAGAACAGCGACGTGGCCGCGAACTCGTCGTAATCCGTCGTGAGCGACGAGAACGTGTGCGTCTCGTGTTTGATGCGCCCGACGACGACGGTTTTACCGCTCACAGGTAGGGGTCCTCCATCTCGTCGAACTCGACGACGACGCTGTTGACCGTGGTGAACGCTTCGACCCCTTCGAGACCGCCCTCTCTCCCGATGCCCGATTCTTTGTTCCCGCCCCACGGACTCTGTGGCATCGAGACGGGGAACGTGTTCACGGCGACGAGGCCGTGGTCTAAGTCGTCTGCGAGTTTCGTCGCCGCAAGCCGGTCCGTCCAGAGTGAGGCGGCGAGCGCGAACCGGGAGTCGTTCGCCACCTCGATGGCTTCAGCGGTCGAATCGACGGTGATAATCGAGAGCACTGGCCCGAAGATTTCCTCACACGCGACGGTCATGTCGTTCGTCACGCCGTCGATAATCGTCGGTTCGAGATAATGGCCGTCTGCGAGCGCAGGGTCGTCCGGGCGTTTTCCGCCAGCGATGACGGTTGCACCCTCCGCCTTTGCCCCTTCTACGTACGCCAGCATCTCTTCGAGTGCGCTCTCGGTGATGACCGGCCCCATGTCCGTCTCGGGGTCGGTTCCCGGCCCGAGGGTGATGCGTTCGGTCTTTTCTACGATGCGCGAGACCAACTCGTCGTGGAGCGATTCGTGAACCACGAGTCTGGAGGTGGCCACGCAGTTCTGTCCGTTGTTCGAGAAGATGCCCTGTACCACACCACGGGCGGCGTTTTCTACGTCGGCATCGTCGAGAACGATTGCGGGAGCCTTCCCGCCGAGTTCCACGTCCACGGGCGTGATGTGTTCTGCCGCCGCCGACAGGACGTGCTGGCCCACGCCGACTGACCCGGTGAACGTGATCGCATCGACGTTTGCGTTCGACGCGAGTTCGTCGCCGACGTCGCTACCCGACCCGGGCACGACGTTCACGACGCCTGCGGGCGTCGCCTCGACGATGAGTTCACACACCCACATCGTCGCGAGCGGTGCCTGACTCGGCGGTTTGATGACGAGCGTGTTGCCGGTTGCGAGGGCGGCGGCGATGCTCCGCGTGCCGAGCAACAGCGGGTAGTTCCACGGAACGATGTGCGCCGTGACGCCGTAGGGAACCCGCTTCGTGTAGTTGAACCGGTGGTCGGGCGTCGGAACGGTGTCGCCTCTCACCTTGTCGGTGACGCCCGCGTAGAATCGGAACTGGGCGATTGTCTCACCGACTTCACCCTCGGCGGTGGCGAGTGGCTTGCCGGTCTCTTCTGCGAGGAGGTACGCGAGGTCGCCCGCGACCGCTTCGAGTTCGTCTGCGACTTCAGTGAGCGCGGCTGTGCGCTCACTGGGTGGGGCGCTCGCCCACTCGTTTTTCGTCCGCGCTGCCGCGGCGATTGCCTCCCGGGCCTGCTCGCGCGTCCCTTTCGCGACGCTGCCGAGCGATTCGCCCGTGGCTGGATTCGTGACGGTGAGGCTCTCTCCCGCCTCTCGCTTGTCGCCGTCAATGAGCAGTTCGTATTCAACCATACGAGTGTGAACATCGGTGACACGCCTATCGGTTACTCCACCATGTTGGGACTCTTTATAACGGGTGTCACCGCAGGTCAGGCGGAAAAACCGGCCGAGGGAGCGAGTGCAGTTATAATATATCGCAAGTCTGCGGGTCAAAGGCTATGGACTGTGGCATGCGTTGACTACACAGACGCTTAGATGAGTGTGCAACTTGATACAGCCGACATTGACTGGGTCAGACTGGTGTGGACAGATTTGAACGGTGTCGCCCGTGGGATTTCGCTGCCGAAAGCGGAGTACGAACACGCCACAGACGAGGGTGTCGGGTTTGCAAACGGGGTTGCGGAACTCACGCTCGAACCCGGGTTGCTCGACGACCCAAAGTATGGGCCCGAGTCCGGCGACATGATGGCGGTGCCAGACGAAGAATCGTTGAAGCCCGTCTCGTGGGAGGAGAACACCGCGATGGTGTTCTCAGACCTCACGCGCGTCGATGGTGCGCAACTCGACCTCTGTTCGCGCGGCGTGCTCAAGAACGTCATCGACGAACTCGAAGCAGAAGGGTACACGCCGCTCGCCGGAATCGAGACGGAGTTCTCGCTCATGGTCGAAACCGAAGACGGCCTCGAACCTTTCAACACGCGCTGTTCGTACGACATGGACGCCGTAGACCAGGCGCGCTCGCAGTTCGAAGACTGGCGCGAGGCGATGGCCGCCGCGGGCTACGAAGTCACCGGTGCACACCAAGAGTCCCAGCCCGGCCAGTACGAGGTCAACATCAAGTACGACGACCCACTCACGGCGGCGGACGGCGTCATGTTCTTCCGCCACATGCTGAAAGCTATCTCGCGTCGCCACGGCCTGAAAGCGACCATGATGCCCCGACCCTACTCGGGCGAGGACGCAAACGGGATGCACTTTCACCTCAGCCTGTGGGACAGCACCGTCGAGGAAAATCAGTTCGCCGCAGCCGAGAACAACCTCGACTTCCCGGCGGGCCAACACCCAGCAGAGGGAGCCGGGATTTCTGACGACGCGCGCTACTTCATCGGCGGGCTGCTCGACCACATGAAGGCGCTCACTGCCATCTGTGCGCCGACGGTCAACTCGTATAAGCGCCTCATCCCCGGCATCTGGGCACCCTCGTCGATTGCGTGGGGGCCGGACAACCGCTCGACCGTTCTCCGCATTCCACCGGAGCTCGGCAGCGCAAGCCGCATCGAACACCGGGTTCCCGACACCTCAATCAATCCGTATCTCGCCATGGCCGCCACACTCGCGGCGGGGCTTGACGGCATCAAAAACGAGACCGACCCGGGCGAGCCAACCACCAAGAACGCGTACAACGAAGACTACGAGACGCTCCCACGGACGCTGTGGGGTGCGCTCCAGCACTTAGAGCAAGACGAAGTGCTCCGCGACGCGCTCGGCGACGACCTCGTTACCGAGTTCATCAAAATCAAGCGCGACGAGTTCGACCGCTACCAGAACCACGTCACGTCGTGGGAGCGCGACGAGTACGTAGACGAGTTCTAAGAGTTCGCTTCTTTCGTGAGGAGGGGTTTTACGGCTTTGAGAATTTTCGCCTCAGACCGGCGGAGATGCTCGCCAACCGTCGAGGTGTTCGCAGAGTCGAGTTCCGCGAGTTCCGCGAGTTTACACGCCCGCGGCGAGTCGTAGTAGCCCTCGTCGATGGCCCGACTCAACACCTCTCGCTGGCGAGGCGAGAGGTTCTGGACGGCTTGTTTGACCTCGGTCAACCCGGTCAGGAGGCGGTCGAGCTCCGGGGATTTGAGCGACTCGACTTCGACGGTTCCGAGGTCGCGCAACTCTTCGTGGGCTTTGCTCACGAGTTCGTGTGAGGAGGCGACGACGCTCCAGTGTTCCCAGCCGTTTTCGACCGTTGACGGCACAGTTGGAAAGCACTCGTTTCGCAAGAGGACGTTGAGAACCGGCTCTGTCTCCGTGTCGTAGTCACCGGAGAGGCTGACGAACGCCGTCTGCTGGTCGTCGTCGTAGTTGATGAGGTGGGCTGTGGTCATCACTTCGTGGTCGGAGAGCCACGCGACGAACGCGTCCGGGTCGGTGACGTTGGTCGCCTCTATCATCGTCACGCTCGTGCGTCCCAGTCGATAGGAGTAGATGATGGTCGCTTCGATGTCGGGAAATGTGACGTTGACCGCCTCCGTCCAGCACCCTCGATGTTTGATGCTAAAGGTGTATTCGAGCATGTGAGTATAGGAATTGAGTGCGCTTGGCTGGCACACCACATATATCTGCGGATTGTCTTTACTCCGTACCGGATTGACTGGACCGCGTGACTGTTTACGGTGTGAGAAAAAATGCTGAGAACGAGCGCTAGTCGCGGCTGAGCGCTGCCTTGATTTTCTCGCCGCGCAGTTCGATGATGACAGCGATGACGAGCAACACCAGTGAGAGATAGAAAATCATCGACGCGAGCGCCGGGACGATGGGCGTAAACCCTTGGGTCATCCGGCCATGAATCCACGTCGTGACGGTGATGTCAGAGCCCTTCAGGTAGGAGACGATGTAGTAGTTGTTCCACGAGAGGACGAACGCGAAGATGGCACCTGACACGATTCCATCGGAGACGAGCGGCAAGATGACGTCTTTGTACAGCGTCACCGTGTCCGCCCCGAGGTCTCTCGCGGCTTCCTCTAAGTTCGGGTCGACGCTCAGCGCGGTGATGGAGACGACGAACATCACGATGGGTGAAATCCAGACGAGTTCACCGATAATCGCCGGCAGCACGCCATAGCCGAGGCCGGTCAGATTCGACCACATCGACATCCCCAGCCCAAGAAGAATGAGCGGGAAGAAGATGGGCAACAGCGCGAAGATTTTGAACAGCTCTTGGCCCGCGAACTCGTGGCGGGTGTAGGCAAGCGCGCCAGCCGTCCCGATAATAGTCGAGAGAATCGTCACCGGGATGGTGATTTTCGCCGTCGTCAACACCGCAGACTGCACGCTCGAAGAGGCGAGTGCCTTCGCGTACCAGTCGGTCGTAAACTCGTAGGGGAACGAGAAAATCTGGCCGTCGTAGAACGACGCGATGACGAGGCTGAACAGTGGCAACATGAAAAACAGCGCCACGAGTCCAACGTAGCCGTACCAGAGGCCGCCCCCGATGCGCGACGCGAGTGAGGTGGATTGGTCTGTACTCATTGGTTAGCTCCCCCGTGAGGCGATTTCACGCAGGTCGATTGTCCGCAGGATGACGATACCGGCGATGACCGTGATGATGAGCAGGCCAACCGCCTGTGCCGACCCGAGCGGCCAGTTCTGTGAGTAGCCAAACGAGTAGCTGATGTTGTTCGCAGCGGTGTAAATCGACCCGCCACCGAGCAGCTGTGCCTCGACTTCGGCACCCAGACTCAGGACGAACACGAACAGACACCCGATGATGATTCCCGGTTTACTCATCGGGAGCACGATGTCCCGAAACAGCATATACCGGCTCGCGCCGAGGTCACGGGCTGCCTCGAACGTCTCGTCGGAGATGGCTCCGATGGAGAGGTAAATCGGGAACAGCATGAACGGCATGTAGACGTACGTCGTCCCGAGGATGATGGTCCACTCTTGATACAGCAGCGACGGCGTCGTAATCCCGAACTGGGCAAGCAGGCTCTGCAGGACGCCCTTTTTCACGAGAAACAGCACCCACCCGAACACGCGGATGTTGACGCTCGTGAACAGCGGCACGATGAGCGAGAGCAAGAACAGCAGCTTGAATCGCTTGATTTTGCGCGCGAGTGCGTAGGCCGCCGGATAGGAGAACACGAGCGTTGCGAGCGTCGTGGCGACGCTGATGAGCACGGTGTTCGACATCACCTCGCCGTAGACGCCCGTCCCATCAATGACGCCGCCGATAATCTCTGCGTAGTTTGCGAGCGTCCACGTCGCGGGATTGAGCGTCAGGTTGTTGCCCGGCATCACCGAGAACAACACGATGGAGAGAATCGGGCCGATGAACATGAACGCCAACAGCACCGTGAGTGGAATCATGAACACCGTCGGCGGGCTGATGAGCGTACGCAGGATGCTCTCGTCGCGCTCACTGCCAAGCTGGTGCTGGAGTTTTTCTATCGTAGACATGGTCACTCCGGAACCGGGATTGCTTTCTCCGCCTCCCACTGGAGGATGGCCGTGTCGCCCATCTCGATGCCGAGTTGCTGGACGCGGTCGAAGCTCATCTCTGCGACGTACTCAGCGCCTGCACCCATCGATTTGACCTCGATGAGTGCGGTGTTCCCCTTGATGAGTACGTTGGTGACTTTCACCTCAGTGCCCATGTCACGGGTGAGCGTCGGTTCGACGGCGCAGTCGTCGTGGCGGACGACGAGGTGCGTGAGGCGGTCGTCGCTCGACCCTTGGCGTGGCACCTCGGTCGAACCATCGAATTCGGCTCCGGTGACGAGTACCGTGTCCTCGCGCACCGTCGTGTCCACCTCGAACACGTTCGCGTCGCCCATGAACTCCGCGATGAACTTGTTGTTCGGATTGCGGTAGATCTCCTCTGGCGGGCCGGTCTGGATGATGTTGCCGTCGTCGATGACGAACAGCTTGTCGCTCATGACGAGTGCGGATTCGAGTGAGTGGGTGACGTAGATGAACGTCATGTCGAGTTCGACGTTCAGGTCTGCCAACTCGCGTTGCAGACGCTTTTGGAGCACGTAGTCGAGCGAGGCGAGCGGTTCGTCGAGCAGGAGGATGTCCGGGTCGTAGGCGAGCGACCGCGCGAGTGCAACCCGCTGTTTTTGCCCGCCGGAGAGTTCTGTTGCCTGCTTATCTGCGTACACGTCGGGTTCGAGGCGGACGAGCGAGAGCAGTTCCTCTACTTTGCCGTTCACCTCGCCGCCGCGGGCTTTGATGGGGAACTCGATGTTCTCTCGCACCGTCATGTGCGGGAACAATGCCCAGGACTGGAACACGAGGCTCGTCGGCCGTTCTTGTGGTTCGAGCGTCGTGATGTCTTGGCCGTCGAATTCGAGGGTTCCGGAGGTGGGGGTGAGGTGGCCGGCAATCATCCGGAGGAGCGTCGTCTTCCCACAGCCGGAGGGGCCGACGATGGTTGCGAACTCTCCGGACTCGATTTCGAAATCGACGTCCTCGACGGCGACGAGCGAGCCGTATTCCTTGCGTAGATTTGTCGCTTGTAACATGTGTGTGGTGTGTGTCGGGATGGAGGTGGCCTAGATGCGGGTCTTCGCTTCGCGCCAGATGGGTTCGAACTTGTCTAAGTCCGGGATGCCTTCGTAGAAGACACTCCGTTCGATGATGTCGCGAACGTCGTCAACCCGAAGCACCTTGCGCTGTTCGTCGCTGTAGTTCTCCCACGCCGTTTTGTGGGGCACGACGTTCGTCCCGCCCGAGCTTGGCCACGAGAGCTTGAGGGCGTTCTCGCCGTTCATCATGTAGGCCATGTAGTTGTCAGAGATGTCCGGCTGCTCGCCTTTCACGAAGGTGGACGTTTCGACCCAAATGACGCTCCCTTCGTCCGGCACGACGGCTTCGAACTCGTAGTTGCCGTCGCGACGAAGCGTGCCGTTAATCCAGTTGCCGCTGATGAATCCGATGTCGATTTCACCGGCTTTGAGCGCCTGATTCATCGACGCGAAGTCAGGGAGCAGCGTGGTCGCGTTGTCGAACAGGTCGAACGTGGCCTGTTTGACCTGTTCTACTTCCTCTTCTGTGTGCTCTTTGAACGGGTCGATGCCCTCCCGGAGCATGATAATCTGGATGCCCCAGAACATCAGGTCGTAGACGCCGACGTTGTAGTCGCCCGACCACGCGGCGTCGTAGCTCTTGTAGTCGCTCTTTGCGACCGTGTCGGTGTTCACCGCGAACGACGCCCACCCGAAGCGCTGTGGGAGGCCGTAGAGTTTGCCTTCCGTGTCGAACGAGTAGTCGTCCTCGTTGAGGAAGGCGTACTTGTAGCCGTTTTCGCGCTTGAACAGGTCGATGTACTGGTCGAAGGTGTAGGGCTTCCACGACTCGTAGTCCATTGGTCGGATGAGGTCTGCCTCTGCGAGCCGGGGAATCCACGCCATGTCGAACGTCGCCTGGTGGAACTGCTGCCACTCACCCGACTTCAAGCGGTTGAACGCCTTCGGATTCGACGTGAACAGGTCGATTTTCGTTTCGGCGTTGAATTTTTGCCGAAACGGCCCTTGGACGTTCTCTGCGTCGTAGCCCGTCCACGTCAGGTGTGCGAGCGTTTCTTTGTTGTTTTTCTCCGCGTCGGTTGGTTCGTACAACTGGGGGTGGGGTTCGGCTTCAATCATCGAAAGCGCGTCACCGTCGCCGCCGCCGCCACCGCCGCCGCCAAGACAGCCCGCGAGGCCGGACGCGGCGGTCGCACCCAGCGCACCAGTTGCTTTCAGCCATTCTCGTCTCGAAAATTCTAATTCATCTCTCATGGTTACTCGACCTCGGTTGCGTGCCGATAGTGTCAGTGTTGAGTAACATGTATGCTATCAGTTACCTCGGTCACGTCTGACAAGATTTTGGGCTGTAGACCAATACCATTCTGCCACATATGTGCGTCCGTTTATTATCCATCGCAGTCGGCCGCCGGTCAACTGCAGGGCTGTCTGTCGGTTTTTGCGGACTGTTCTGCGAGAAAGAACGCCGGAGAGCGGTTAGTTCATCCGCTCGACTTCGTAGCCTGCTCGTTCGATGGCCTTCCCGATTGACTTTGCGTGTTCGGTGCCGCTCGTGACGACTTGGAAGACGAGGTAGGCTTCGCCAACGCGCAGGTCGTCTACGGCGCGGTCATGGCGCACGTCGCGGATGTTCGCCCCTTCGTCTGCGATGATGCCGGAAATCTGGGTCATCTTGCCGGGTTGGTCGTCGATTTTCACGCGCAGGCGAAGCAGTTGTGCGCGTTCGGTGAGCGCGTGAGTCAACACCGTCTGGAGCATGGACATGTCGATGTTCCCGCCACAGAGCAGTGGGACGACGGTTTCGCCTTCTACGTCTAAATCGTCGCTCAGCAGTGCGGCGACCGACACGGCACCGGCCCCTTCGACCAACTGCTTTGCCCGCTCTAAAAGAATGAGAATCCCGCTCGAAATCTGGTCGTCAGAGACGGTGATGACCTCGTCTACGTGGCGTTCGATGAGGTCGTAGGTCAACTCAGAGATGCCGCCGGTCGCAATCCCGTCTGCAATCGTGTCCGGGTGGTCAATCGAGTGAGGGCTGCCCTTGTCGAGGCTCTCTGGAACCGTTGCCGCCGCTTCGGCTTGGACGCCGACGATGTGAATCGAGGGGTCGAGTGCCTTGAGCGCCGTCGAGATGCCGCCAATCAGCCCACCGCCGCCGATTGGGACGATGACCGTATCGACTTCCGGAAGGTCTGCGTGAATCTCTAGGCCAATCGTTCCCTGCCCGGCGACGATGTCGGGGTCGTCGTATGCGTGGACGAAGATGGTGTCTTCGGCTTCGGTCAGCGTCTTCGCGTACGCCATCGCCTCGGGGAAGTTGCTCCCGTGGAGTTCGACGTCGCCGCCGTAGTCGCGGGTCGCGTCGATTTTTGTCTGTGGGGCACTTTTCGGCATCACGATGGTTGAGTCGATGCCAACCGTCGTCGCGGCGAGGGCGACGCCTTGAGCGTGATTCCCGGCGCTTGCGGCGACGACGCGATTGACGCCACCCGCCGCCGCAACCTGCTTTAGCTTGTTATACGCACCGCGCGTCTTGAACGACCCCGTGCGCTGGAGGTGTTCCATCTTGAGGTGGACATCAGCGCCGGACATTCGGCTCAGCGAACGACTCGTTTCGAGCGGTGTGTGGCGGACAACGGCCTCGTTGTCGAACCGTTTTCGCGCCGCCCGAATATCACTCAGTTCGATACTGACCATTGGTGCATAATACCCAATAAGGCCGTATAAACAGTTTCGCGTTCTTCGCCGGGAATTTATCAGTACACCGGGTCAATTCGGAGCCGGTCGCTCCGGCTTACTCCCACTTCTCGCCCGCGGTGATGACCACGTCGAGCCAGTTATCGCGCGGTGGCAACGGACACGTAAAGGCGTCTGAGTAGGCGCAAAACGGGTTGAACGCGAGGTTGAAATCGAGCGTGAGCACGTCGCCATCTTCGACTTCGTGGTCGGTTTCGAATTCCATGTAGCGACCGTACTGGAACGTCTGTTGGCCCGTCGTCTTATCGCGGAACGGGACGAAGTACGGGCCGTCCCCTTGGCGGTAGGCGGCGAGGGTGAACTCGTCGTCGCGCACCTCGAAGGTGAGCGTGAGCGAGTGTTCGTACTCGACTTCGGGCCCGGCCGTCGTTTCGAGCGAGACGGTGTCAGGGTCGTCGTGGACGGTTGCCGTCGCCTCGATTCGGTAGGCCGGGTCTGGAGGGAAGTACTGGAGGCCGTCGAACTGATCTCTGTTCTCAGGGGCGACCGGCGACTGTTTGTGCTCTCTGAAAAACTGGTCTTTGTCTTCGCGGTGGGTTTCGAGTTCCGTAGCCCACTGGTCTGCGTCGAACGCGGCGTCGCTCATTGGCGGGGTTATCAGACGCTCACGGGTAACGCTTACGTCTACAGCATCGGCGCTCGCGTGCGAGGAAAGAAAAGAAGTTGCAGCCGAGCTCTACTGCGTCTCGATGATGGTCAGGTCGTAGCTGCCACTCCCGCTGTAGGAATCGACGAGGATGTGGAGGTCGGTCGAAACGTCCGGATTCGTGATGATGACCGCTTCCTCGCTGTTCGCGCTGTAGGAGTAGTAGTCGTAGGAGTACGTCGTCGGACAGGCACCCGTGCCGTCGCTCACGTAGAGGTCGAAGTCAGCGCTGCTTGGGCCTGACAGCGTGATTTCGACCTCGCTCGGTGCCGAGTAGCTCCACGCGTACGACCAGCAGTCAGCATCAGCGCTGCTCGAAAGCGAGTCATTCACCGTCGTCGTGTCGGTGTCACCACTGCCGCCACCGCCTGAGCCACCGTCTGCGGGGTCGGTCGTCACGGCGTTTCCGGCGTCGACCCGGCCACTTCCCTGCTGGTTCGAGGAGAGTCCCACGTCAACCGCCGTGTTCTTGAGGTGCGTCCGGAGTTCTGACGCAGAGACACTCCACTGGGCAAGCGTCAGCCCGGCAACCCCGGCGACAACGGGCGTCGCCATCGACGTGCCAGAAATCTCGTTGTAGCCGTCGTCGGTCCACGTCGAGAGGACGTTCGTGCCGGGTGCGGCGAGTTCGATGTTGCTCCCGTAGTTCGAGTACGAGGCGAGCGAGCCGTCGGGGTCAAGCGCGGAGACGGCGAGGCACTCGGCGTAGGCCGCCGGATACGACACGGAGCCTGCGCCGTCGTTCCCGGCTGCGGCGGCGATAAAGACACCCTGGGTGTTGTAGGCGTAGGAGACGGCGTCTTTCATCGTCTGCGTGTAGCCGCCGCCACCGAGCGAGAGGTTGATGACGTCTGCGCCGTTGTCCGCAGCCCAGACAATGGCGTCCGCGATGTCAGAGGTAGACCCCGTGCCTTCCTCACTGAGGGCGCGAGCCGAGAGAATCGAAGAGTTGCCGATACCCGACACACCTTCGCCGTTGTCCACCTCACCGGCGGCGATTCCGGCGACGTGCGTGCCGTGATACTCGTCTGCGAGCACGTCGGGGTACGGGTCTCCGTCGTTGTCCACGAAGTCAGAGCCGTAGTTCGACACGCTCCTGTCCATGTTCCCGTCTAAGTCGGGGTGGTCGTATTTGACCCCCTGGTCTACGACGGCGACGGTGATAGAAGAGCTGCCAAGCGTCGTGTCCCACGCCGTCGGCGCGTTGACCATCTGGTCTGCGTACTGGTCGCCATAACGCGTGTCGTTTGGCGTGTACTGCGCAGAGTGCGTCGCATTGTCTTCTGCGTATTTGATGTGCGCTTTCTTGCGAATGCGTTTCTTGAAATTCTCCTTTGCTTGGTCGCTCGCGTTGTCGTTGAACTTGACTGCGACGTAGCGAAGGCACGAGCAGTCGTGAACTGCCGCCGCGTGTGCAGGAACGTGCTTTTCGACCGCCTCTCGGTGGTCGGGTGCGCCGTTTGAGACACCTACGAGAACCTCGTTTTCCTTTGGCCCGCGTCGTCGCCCGTTGTTTGGTCCCTGTGCAGCCACCTGCCCCATCGAAGCGAGAAGTGCCGCAGAACCGGTTGCTTTCAAAAATCTACGCCGTCCAAGAGGGAGTTTGTCACCCATGGTGCGGCCTAACAACCTTACGTCGACATTATAAAATTTACTACAATATTAGATGGAATAAAATATTATCCAATGGTGAACAGAATTGGTGCACAGAGTATGGCAGTTTTTCACTGCGAGTTGCCAAGGGTGACCAATGACGACCCCCACGATTGTCGCAATCTCGGGCAGTAGACGCCAACAGAGCTACACGAAACGCGCGCTGAAACACGCACTCGACGCCGCAGCGGAGGCTGGGGCAGCGACCGACCTCATCGACCTCGGTGCTGCATCGCTCCCGCTCTATCACCCCGGCCACGACGAAAGCGAGGAACTCAGTGCGCTGCTCAAAACCGTCCGCGAGGCAGACGGCGTGCTCATCGGTTCGCCAGTGTACCACAGCTCCTACTCCTCTACGTTCAAGAACTTCCACGACTACTGTGGGTTCGACGAGTTCGCAGACACCGCCGTTGGTCTCCTCGCCGTCGCCGGTGGTCGCTCGTACGGCAGCACGCTCGACCACCTCAGAATCACGGTTCGTGGCGTCCACGGCTGGGTGATGCCTCACCAAGTCGGTATCCCAAGCGTCCGGAGCCAGTTTGACGACGACGGTATCGTCGATGACGCACTCGAAGCGCGCATCGAAAAGCTCGGTACCGAAATCGTCGAGTACGCGACGCGACTGCGGATGCCACTCGACGAGTGATATCCTCCAGTAACACTGTTCAGTAACAACGGGCAGTATTACCAGATAATCCCAATGAGCCAGACACCAATCATCCTCAACGACTACGACACAAACTGGCCCGCACAATTCGAGTCAGAAGCCACGCACATCAACGACGCCATCGGCGAGCGCATCGAACGAATCGAACACATCGGGAGCACGTCGATTCCGGGCATGCCCGCAAAACCAATCATCGATATGCTGGTCGGCGTGGCCTCGCTCGAAGACGCAGACGCGTGCATCACCCCGCTCGAAGCACTCGGCTACGAGTACGTCCCGAAGTTCGAGGACGTGATGCCGAACCGTCGCTACTTTCGAAAATCAGAAGGCGAGACACGAACTCACCACCTGCACATGGTTGAGACGGGAAGCGAGTTCTGGACGCGCCATCTCGCCTTCCGCGATTATCTTCGAGAACACCCGGACGTCGCCGTCGAATACGCGGCGTTGAAACGCGACCTCGCAGAGAAGCATCGCGACGACATTGGCGCGTACACCGACGGCAAAGACGAGTTTATCCGTCGTGTCGAACGCGATGCGCTCGCCGAGAAGTAAGCCTCAATTTGCTTTCGTCACGACCGCCAGCAGGGCGTGGTGATTGTACATCGCGGGGTCGGTCGTCTCGAACGTTGTCTCGCGGATTTCGTCTATTCTCCAGCCCTCCCCGAACGCCCGTCGAATGATGGCTTCGTTCGTACTTGGACCGATCCGGCCGTCGCGCTCGCTGAAGCCGAGCATGACGTACCGACCACCGGGTTTGAGCGCCGTGTTGAGGCTTTCGCCGTAGGCGACGGCAACTTCGGAGCCGAAGACGTGAAACAGGCCACAGTCCGTGATGGTGTCGAACTGCTCGCCGAGGGAGGCGAGGTCGAACGCGTCGTGGACTTCGAACCGAACCCGGTCGCTGAGTCCTCGATTCTTCGCTTTCTCCCGTGCTTTCGCAATCGCGTTTTCTGCCGCATCGACACCGAGGACGCTGTGACCGCGATCGGCGTAGTGGAGGGCGTTTTCGCCCGTGCCACATCCCACGTCGAGAACTGCTCCGCTAATCACACCTGTTGCTTCGAGTTCCACCAGTGCTGGCTGCGGCCGTCCTATGTCCCACGGCGGCGTTCCGAGGTACGAGTCGTTGAAATCGAACTCCTCTTCAGAATCGTCACCGCTCACTTTAGACCACCACTCGTTGCATAGCAAGCTAGACGCAGAGAGCGTGCATAAGGAAACTTCCACAGCCATTCGATATCGCAACATTCAGTTTATTGCGCCGGTAGCAAGCCTTTTTGTGAGGCGTCTGTTCACACGGAGTATGAGCACGCGAGATGAGCTTTTAGCGCTCCTACTCGAAAATGCCCGCTACTCGACTGAAGACTTAGCCCGGCAGACCGGCGCAGACACAGATGAAGTAGCAGCAGCAATCGAGGAATTGGAAGCGTCGGGTCTCATCCGCGGCTACCAAGCGGTCGTCGATTGGGACCGAGCCGACCAAGAGCGGATTCGGGCGCTCGTCGAGTTGAACGTCACGCTCGACCGCGAAACCGGCTACGACGACATCGCCGGCCGGCTCGTGAAGTTCCCGGCGGTGAAATCGCTGCGACTCGTGAGCGGCGACTACGATTTCGCGCTCGAAGTCGAAGGCGACTCGCTGCGGGAAGTCTCGAAATTCATCAGCGAGAAGGTGGCTCCCGTCCCCGAAATCACGCAGACGGTGACCCACTACATTATGGAGACGTACAAAGACCGCGGCCTTGAGATGGGCGACGGCCACGATGATGGCCGGCTCTCGTTTTCGCCATGAAAATCGCAGACCGCGTCCAGCAGATTCCACCGTCTGGCATCCGCAAGTTCTTCGAAATCGCAGAGGAGATGGACGACGTCATCTCCCTCGGGGTCGGTGAGCCAGACTTTACTGCTCCGTGGGCGGCCCGCGAAGCCGCAATCGACTCGCTCAAGGCGGGGAAAACGTCGTACACAGCCAATCGTGGGATGCGTGAACTGCGTGAGGAGATATCGAAGCGGGTTTCGACGCAATACGACCTCAGCTACGACCCGGACGACGAAATTCTCGTCACCGCCGGGGCGAGTGAGGGTCTCGACGTGGCGTTTCGCGCGCTCGTAGACCCCGGCGACGTGGTCGCTATCGCCCAGCCGTCGTACATTTCCTACGTTCCGGGCGTCACATTCGCAGGCGGCGAACCGCTACCCGTGGCGACTCGCGAGGAAGACGACTTCAAGCTCACCACAGAGCTACTCTCCGCCCACGGTGTCGCAGACGCCGACATGGTGGTGCTTTGCTACCCGAACAACCCGACGGGAGCCATCATGACGGCAGAAGAGATGGCTGAAGTCGCAGCCTTCGTCCGCGAACACGACCTCACAGTGCTCGCAGACGAGATTTACGCAGACCTCACCTACGGCGACGACCATACCTCTATTGCCACGTTCGAGGGACTGCGCGAGCGAACCGTCGTGTTCAACGGCTTCTCGAAGGCGTATGCGATGACCGGCTTGCGCCTTGGGTATGCGATGGCTCCGCCCGAAGTCATCAGCGCGATGAACCGCGTCCACCAATACACGATGCTTTCTGCGCCGACGACGGCACAGTACGCCGCGCTCGAAGCGCTTCGGTCGTGTGATTCTGAGGTCGTCGAGATGCGAAAGCAGTACAACCGGCGTCGCCAGTTCGTTCTCTCTCGCTTTTCGGAGATGGGCATCGACTGCTTCGAGGCAAAAGGCGCGTTCTACGTCTTCCCCGAGTGCCCGTGGGACGACACCGATGCCTTCGCAGAGGCGCTGTTAGAAGAACAGGGCGTCGCGCTCGTCCCCGGTCACGTCTTCGGGGACAGCGGCGAAGGTCATCTCCGGGTGTCCTACGCGACGGGGCTGAACGAACTGCGCGAAGCGATGGCGCGAATCGAAGCGTTCCTCGGGTAAAGCACCCGTTTTCGGCTGTTTTGTGGAGTGGAGCGGCTGCGCCGAAATAGTTTGGTAAATTGTATGTCGCGATATCAAACGTGTTGCTGTCGGTCATCCATGGACGGTTCGTTGAAGACTCATCTGCAACACTAGCCCCTTATAGAAACGCGTGTGGGAGCATCAGCGACGGCTGGCGTCACAATAGAGCAGGGAACAGGGTAGAACGGACGGTTACGCGACGATTGTGGGAAGCGCTCTGAGACTGTCGATTTCGTAGGTCGGAGTTACATCAGCGTCAACAGACGCATCCTCGCGCGCGAGCAACACCGAATCGATGCCTGCGTTTTCGGCGGCGGCAATGTCGCAGGCACGGTCACCGATGTAGACGGCATTTTGCGTGCCAAGGTCTGCGAGGGCGGCGTTCAGGTAGTACGGATTCGGTTTTCTGCGGCTGAGCCCTTCGGGGGTGAACGGACAGCCGTAGACGGTGGAGAAGTACTCTTCGAGGCCGAAAAAACGGAGGATGTACGAGAGTACTTTCGGTGGATTGTCGCTGACGAGACCAAACGGACGGTCGAGTTCGAACAGGGCCGTTACATCGTCATAGAGCGACCGAATCCCCTGTCGGAACTCGCGTTGTTGCTCAGATTCGATGTAGTCAGTCAGCTTCTGACAGAAGCGAATCGGTTGGATGTCGTACTGTGTTGCGAGCTGTCGGATTGTCTCGACGTTGTGTGCCCCAAGCTGGCGGAGATCGTCCGGAGTTGGGCGGCGAAGGTCAAAGCTATGGAACGTTGCTTCTGCGACACGGCGAACGGTCGCTCGAGTCGGTGGTTCAACGAGCACCCCGTCGTTATCGAAGATGACGGCGTCATAGCCCATGGTTGCCGATTCTTTCACGGAATGTGATATAAATGTGTACGTCTCAGAGACTGGTAACGGCGTCTCGTCGGTCGCAGCCGAAAAACCGCGTTTTTCAGTTTTAGCCGCTTTTCTTGAAAGTACGACGATGGTACTTGTTGGGTGTGCAGTCGCCATTATTACACGTCATCTGTGAAAGACTCTTTAGATAGTAGTCAACTTTAACCTATGTTTCCAGCAGTTATAGCTCGGAAATTGTCTCTTAATCCTGAGATTCGACTCTTTTGGCTAATTTAGCTATTCATAATCATACAGTGTAAGAAATCAGATATATAAGCGCAACACTTTTTCTCTCTTACAGAGTATTCATAGAAGATATGGGGAAGAATAACGCCGACACCGCTGGCTCTGACCAGCACGGCGACCGGGGGGACGCCGCCACGGAAACGACTGAGGAGACCTCTGTCGGTGCAGTACTAGGTGCATACACCTGGGAAGACTTCAAGCGAGAAGTCTACTACGACGAGGATGGAGCACGCCCAACCGACCTCATCGGAGACGTCATCGAATTCGACGCAAGTGACTACCTTGGCTTCGACCCGGCCGACATAGAGGAGCGATTGACGAAGGCGGCTAGCAAGGCGGCCATCCTCGATGACCACTTCGATTCGTTCCTTGACGTAGAGACGACCGATGTCGCGGTTGGAGAGTACTACTGGGAACACTTCAAAATCGAGTACTACTACGACGAAGAAGGCAAGCCACCGGTTGATAAGAAAACCGGTGAAGTCGTGGAGTTCGACGCGAGCGAGTACCTTGGGTTCGACCCAACCTCGCTGCCGAACGTCCTCAGCTACGGAAACGTGGTGGGCGACTGCATCCACGATGTCAGAGAAGCGCGCACGGTCAACGTGCTCGAAGACCTCGACGAGGATGCCTTCTTTAGAAATCCAGACGGAACGAAGACCGTCGTCAACCGCTACGACTTAGAGAAGGCCGTGCCGCTCTCGAAAAAGTCACACTTCCACGAGGTCGACCGCTACTGGGTCAACAAGCCGTTCGCGTTCGTGAGCATCTTCCACTCGAGCAAAGAGAACGAGCACAAGTACTACCTCGTAGAGCCGTACCTCACGCCAATCGAACGCGAGCTAAAGGAGTACCTGACGAACAAACTCCGCACGGCAATCAAGTACTCTGATGAGGACATCATCGTCGAAGGCGACGAGGCAGACAGAGGGGCCGTCATCGCACGCGAGACCGAACAACTCCTCGAACGCTACGACCTCTACGCCCGGCCATCGGATGAAAAGCAGAGCTTGAAACAACAGTTCTTAGAGCTGCTTGGTCGAGCCGAAGAACTCGAAGACGAAGAAGAGATTGTCCGCGATTTAGCAGGGATGCTGACGCGACCCGAACCCGCGTTGCTCGAAGAGGACGCGCGGATGGTCACGGAGTACCAAGTCGAGAAGCTGCTGTACATGCTGAAACGCGACTTCATCGGCTACGAGCGCATCGACGGCGTCAAACACGACATCAACGTGGAGGACGTGTCGTGTGACGGGTACAACTCGCCCGTCTTCGTCTACCACTCTGACTACGAGCAAATCATCTCGAACATCTTCCACGGCGAGAAAGACCTCGATGATTTCGTCGTCAAACTCGCCCAGCGCTCTGGGAAAGGCATCTCGAAACGCCAGCCACAGGTCGGCGCGACCCTGCCGGACGGTTCGCGTGCCCAGCTCACGCTCGGACGCGAGGTGTCTGACCACGGGACGAACTACACCATCCGACAGTTCAAGGAGGTGCCGTTCACGCCAATCGACCTCATCAACTGGCACACGTTCTCGCTCGATGAGATGGCCTACCTCTGGGTGTGTATCGAAAACAACAAGTCGCTCATCTTCGCTGGTGGGACGGCATCCGGGAAGACGACCAGCCTGAACGCGGTATCGCTGTTCATCCCGTCGAAGTCGAAGATTGTGTCCATCGAAGACACGCGCGAAGTCGAATTGCCACAGCGCAACTGGATTGCCTCCACGACGCGCCCCTCGTTTACGGCTGACGACCAGGGTGACGTAGACGAGTTCGACTTGCTCGCCGCCGCACTCCGTCAACGCCCAGAGTACATCGTCATGGGTGAGATTCGTGGGGAAGAAGGCCGGACGCTGTTCCAGGTCATGTCCACGGGTCACACCACGCTCACCACGTTCCACGCGGACTCGGTGGGTGAGGTCATCAAGCGGTTTACGACCGACCCAATCAACGTCTCGAAGACGATGTTCACGGCGCTCGACTTGGTGAGTATCCAGACCTCAACGCGCGTCCACGGGGACAAAGTGCGCCGCAGCAAGTCCATCACCGAAATCAACCACTACGACCCGGAGAACGACGAAATCAACGTTCAAGACGTGTTCCAGTGGCAAGCAGAGTCCGACGAGTTCCTGCGGATGGGTGAGTCGAACACGCTCGACGAGATTCGCTTCGACCGCGGCTGGTCGTACGACCAGTTGGACGAGGCAATCTACCTGCGGAAAATCGTTCTCGCCTACCTCATCAACAAGGGCTTGAACAGCTACCCACAGGTGGCTGCTGCCTTACAGGGGTTCATGAACGACAACGACACCATCATGTCGCTCATCGCAAACGGCGAGTTAGAAGCACGCCTTGAGGAACTCCGGCAGATGGAGAGCGTCATGATTGACATCGACCCAGAGAAAGAGGCGATGATTCCGCGACCAGATCCGTACGCGGAACTGCGGGCGCAGACGGACGAAATCCTCGCGGAAGCAGAGGAGAATCTCTTTGACCGCTACCTCACCGCTGGGGAGCCAGACCTCGAACCGGCGCTCGCCTCCGGTGCTGACGAGGCGGGAGCCGCCACCGACGGCGGCGACGATACAGATGACGACGATCCGTTCGAGGCGTTCGACTTCGGCGGCTTCGAGCCATTGGAGGACGACGAGTAAATGGCCCCGGAAACGATGAGCGCTAGCAGTAGCTTCGAAGGAAAATCAATCAGCGATTCGTTCTACCCGCTCTACCGTCGGCTGTTCAGCGATGACAGCGGATTCGTCTTAGATGTAGAGGAGAAACTCGGTGCGGCGCGGATGCCCCACACGGTGGAGTTTTTCCTCTCGTGGGCGCTCGCCATCGGGGTCTTACTCGGCCTCATGCTCTGGTTCGCGGGGATTGCCCTCGGGTACCTCATCTTCGTCCTGTTTATCGATGGGACACCGGTGTTACTCGGACTGAACCTCTCGCCCGACGTGCTCGCCATCGTCAACGCCATCAAAATCCCGGCGCTCGTGTTGGTGACGGGCCTCGTCTTTGGTCTGATTGGCTTCGGGATTGGCTTTGGCTCTATCGTCTTTGTGCCCTACTACCGGGCGGGTGAGCGAAAGCGGGAGATAAACATGCTCCTGCCGGACGCCATCTCGTTCATGTACGCGCTCTCGGTCGGCGGGATGAACCAGATAGAGATTCTCCAAGCGATGGCGAAAGCCGAGGACACCTACGGCGAGGTCGCAAAGGAGTTCCAGAGCATCGTCCTCGAGACCGACTACTTCGATACGGACTACCGGTCTGCGATTCGCAATCAGGCGATGCAGTCACCGAGTGACGAACTCGGGCAGTTCCTCACGGACATGCTCTCGATCGTCAACTCCGGTGGTGACATGACGCGCTTCTTGGACGACAAGAAAGAAAAGCACATGCGCACGGCAAAGCAGGAACAGGAACTCACGCTCGAAACCTTAGAGCTGTTCGGTGAGATGTACATGACGCTCTCGCTGTTCCCACTCTTGCTCATCATCATCCTCGTCATCATGAGCATGCTCGGGGAGGCCCAGGACTTCCTGCTGTACGGGACGGTGTACGGCCTCATCCCGATGACGGGCGTTGGCTTCCTCGTGCTCGTCGCGACGGTCAAACAGGACGAACCCGGCGACGGCTTCCTCCGAGATACTGACCCTGACATGCAACAAAACGAGCGTGGCATCTTCAGCCTCGGCATCATCGAGCGCTACACGGGAACGTACGCCATCTTCGACCGCATCAAGAGCAAGGAAGGGACGTTCGTCACGATGGAGCTGCTCAAAAACCCGCACCACTTCTTCCGTGACTACCCGCTGGCAACGCTCGCGCTCACGGTGCCCGCAGCAATCGTGTTGCTCGCGTTCGCCATCCTGTCGGGACTCGCGCCAGCCTCGTTCGAGGGGCTCATCGCGAACCCGATTGGTGGGACGTTCTTCTGGGTGTACATGCCGGTGTACATCACGCTCATTCCGCTCGCGGTGTTCAATGAGTGGAACCTCCGCTCGCGCTGGAAAATCATCAAGAACCTCTCTGATGACCTGCGCAAACTGTCGAGTGCGAACGACACGGGGTTGACCCTGCTCGAATCGCTGAAAGTGGTCTCTGATACGTCACGCGGGAAACTCGCAGAGGAGTTCGAAGCCATCCACGCGAAGGTGAACTACGGCATGAGCCTGAAAGAGGCGCTCGTCGAGTTCAACAACACCTACCACATTCCGCGTCTCGCGCGGACGGTGAAACTCATCAGCAAGGCGCAGGAAACCTCGAGTAACATCACAGCGGTTCTCTCGACGGCCGCACAGGCCTCTGAGAACCAGGACGACATCGACCGCGAGCGGGTTGGCCGCACGCGCATGCAAATCGTCATCATCATCATGACCTACCTGGTGTTGCTCGGCGTCATGGCCATCCTCAAGGTGAAGTTCCTTGACGTGATGGCTGGCCTCTCTGCACAGGCAAGCGGCGACTCTGGAAGCTTCGGTGGCGGTATCGACACGCAGATGCTGTCGATGCTGTTCTTCCACGCCGTGACCTTACAGGCGGTCTTGTCCGGATTCATCGCGGGCTACATGCGCGATGCAAGTCTCATGAGCGGCGTGAAGTACGCAGTCATCCTGCCAACCTTCGCCCTGCTCGTCTTCATGCTAATATGACCGAACGCGCACAAACGTCGATGGACTTTCTGGTGGGGATGAGCATGTTCCTCATCATCGTCATCTTCGTCCTCTCGTTCGTTCCCGGCCTCATCGAGCCGTTCAACGACAGCGTCCAAGAGGACACGGTCACCGTAGACCGCGTGGCCACGCAACTCTCGAAGGGGATGCTTGGGTCGACCGATGAGCCGTTCATTCTGGATGCCCAGTGTACGGAGGCCTTTTTCGGGGATACGGACCCAGGGGACTGTAATTTCGACACGGGAACGCCAGTCGAGGATAGATTCGGGCTTTCGAGCACGCAACAACTGAACGTGACCATCGAGCGTGACACGGATGGTGACGGCGACCGCGAAATCGTCCAGATGGACGGTGCTGGAAACATCGTCGATTCCGGCGGCATCCTCCTCAGAGAGGGGCGGAATCCGCCAACCTCGACGGGGTCTGTGGTCGTTGCCCGACGGGTCGTTTATCTCGACGGACATGACGTGTCACTCATCGTGAGGATGTGGTAATCATGCGAGCACAAGCACACACGCTCGAAGGAATCATCGCATCGTTCTTGCTCATCACTGGACTGGTCTTCGCGCTGCAGGCGACGGCCGTGACGCCGCTGTCTGCGAGTACGTCGAGCCAGCATATCGAGAATCAAGAACGCGCCATCGCAACGGGTGTGTTAGCGAGCGCCCTCGAAAACGAATCGCTCCACGTCACGCCCGTGTACTGGGACACTGCAAACTATCGATTTTACGACACAACGTCGCGCCCGTACTACGTCGATAACGTGCCCTCGGCGTTGACGTTCGGGAATATGCTCGAACGCACGTTCGGGGATTCGGGGATTGCGTATAACGTGAACATCGTCCACCTGACCGCGTCGGGCGACGAGCGCACTCGGCAACTCATCTACCGCGGGGTGCCAAGTGATAATGCCGTCACCGCGACCCGACTCATGACGATTTACGACGACGACGTTCTGTACGATGTAGACGGCAACCCGACCGCCTACACGGTCACACAGGCAGCGAATAACGGTGAGTTCTACATGACCGACGCCGCACCCAACAGCGCGGTGTTCAACGTGGTCAAAATCGAGGTGGTCGTATGGCGGATGTAGGCGACCGTGGCCAGATTATCCTGGTCATCGGCCTCGTCCTTGCCGTGATGTTCGTCGCCCTCTCGCTGGTGTTGAACACGGCCATCTTCACGGAGAACCTCGCAACGCGAAGTAACGACGGCGCGGCAGACGGAGCCATCGAGTTCCACCACGACGCCATCGCAAACACGCAGGACGCGATTGAGTATGCGAACGCGAACGATAACGCGAACTACGGCACGCTCGAAGCGAGCGTCGAAAAGAGCGTCCGCGATTACAATAATCTGAGTTCGATACACAACGCGCGAAACGGGAAAGTGACCGACGCCACGGTCACGTCGCACACCCGTGGCATCCAGGTCGAACAGCGTTCTTCCGCGACGTTCACGAACCGAACGGGAACGCCAAGCTGGACGCTTGCATCGGACGCCGAAGGCGTGCGAAACGTCCGGATGAACGTGGACCCGAACACCTGCACTCAGTTCTCGACGTGCTTTTACGTCGAACTCGAAGACGCAAGCGGTGACACGTGGCGCATGAACGTCGAAGAAGACGCCAGCGGGAACGTCGAAGTCGCCGTCGAAAATGCGACTGGAACGTACACCTGTTCGACCACCAGCGCGACGGCGTGGATTAACGTGACCGCCGGTACGGTTGGTGGCCAGCCGTGTGACGCCTTACAGCCCGGACAGGGGCTCTCCCCGGACTATGATGTCCGATTCGTAAACGGTGACCAGATCGCTGGCACCTACGAACTTGTCATCGGGAGCAGTTCGTTCGATTCGACACAGTACGGCAGTGCCGACGACGGCCCCGATTACGAAGCGGCCATCTACGCGACGACCATCGACATCACCTACAGGCATCCCGATCTCACGTACTCGAACTCGGTCGAAGTAATCCCGGAGGAGTCAGCATGATGGACAACAGAGGGGTTGCCTCGTCGCTCAACTACATCCTCGGGCTTGGAATTGCGACGGTGCTCGTGGTTGGGCTGCTCATCGCTGGTGGCAACCTCATCGAAGACCAGCGAGAGCAGGTCGTCCGCAACGAGTTGTCCGTACTTGGTCAGCAGATGGTGAGCGACATTTCGACGGCAGACCGATTCACCGCAGAGGGAGGGGAGATAACCATCGAACGCGACTTACCGAAGCTGGTCGCTGGTGAGCACTATCGTATCACGGTAGTCCAAGATGCACCAAACGAGTACTCGCTGCTGCTCAGGACTTCTCGCACCGATATTACGGTGCAGATAGCGTTCAGAGCTGAATCGTCCATCACCGAGTCGTCGGTCGATGGCGGGTCGGTGTCCATCGTGGGCGACGGGAGCACCGTGGAGGTGCAAAATGGATAATCGTGCCGTGAGCGACGTGCTCGGGTTTATCCTCATCTTCTCGCTCATCTCGGTCACCATCGGCATCATCTACGTCTCTGGCATCGGTGGCCTCGACGACACGCGCGATGCAGAGCGCGTCAACAACGCAGAGCGCGCCTTTGACGTGATGGCGCACAACATCGGAGACATCACGCAACACGGCGTGCCGAGTCGGGCAACCGAAGTGCGACTGGACGACGCCCAACTCTCCGTAAACAAGGAGGTGTATGTCGAGTACAACTTCATAAACGCGAGTGGCATGAGCGAGTACGCCTACAACGTCTCTATCAAACCGATTGTCTACTCGTCGCACACGGGCACGGACATCGTCTACGAGGGTGGTGCGGTGATTCGCGCGCAACCCGACACCTCGCGGATGGTGAACGAACCGGCGTTCATCTTAGATGGCGACCAGCCGTTGGTGCTGCTCGTTCGGACGTGGACGCCGACCAACGAAGACGTGGGCGGGTCGAAGACGGTGCGCGTGCGAGCGATTCACGACGCGACGACGCTCGACAAGACTGGCGACAAAGACCCCTACCAGATGTGGCTGAACGTCACGAGTCCACGCAGCGAGGCGTGGGAGTCGTACTTCAGCGAGGACGGAAGCTGCGATGAACTCGTGGTCGACGGTAACCACGTCTCGTGTCGGCTGGATGGTGTACAAAAAGGTGCTGTCACGACGGTGCGGACGACAATCGAAATAGAGTAACGCGGCTCAGCGTAGTCGGACCGCAATTTCGTTTTCTGTGATGTGGAGGAAGGTAATGAACCGCGAGTCAGTGGTCACTTCGTAGTCGAGTGTGCCACCGGAGTTGCCGGTGTCGACCCGAGTCGATTGGCTCCCCTTCCCCTTGCCCGGCCCTTCGTGGACGGTGAGTTCGAACTCCGGGCTCATCAGCGAGAAGTAGTGGTTGGTGAGGAAATCGAGTGACTCTTTGCTCACATCCTTCGTGTAGGTTGGGTCGTCCTCGCCTGCCTCGCAGAGGCCGTTGTCGTCGGTGTCACAGTCTGCGATGTGTCCGGTTGCCGTCGCAGAGGCATTCACATTGCGGCTCGTAATCTCGGGGCCGTAGTGCCACTTGTTGTCGCTCCCTTGGGTGTCAATGTCGCCGTAGGTGAGCGAGGTTGTGCTCGTGAAGTTCATCGTGAGCACTTCTGCCGTGCAATCGACGTTGAAGTTCGGGTCGGTTGCCGGGTCAATCGACATGTTTTGCCACTCGTGGTGGACCCCTGAGCTGGCGTTGTAGTAATAGATGCTCACGTCAAGATTGCCCGCACCCCCACCACACAGCGGCTTTTGTGAGCCGACGTGTAACTCATACTCGACGTCGGCCGTGTCTTCGGTGTAAAACGACCAGTGGAGCTGGTTGAAGTCGTTTTTCTCAGACGAGAGGTGAATTGTGAAGTTGTTGATTTTGTGATTCGAGGCCATCGCGGGCACTGAGACGGAGCCATCGCGTTCTGGCATCTGGAAGTCTTGGAGCGCATCGCCGGTCGATTCGAGTTGGAGGGTCACGATATTGTTGTCGTGGTCTGCGTACACCGTCCCCGTCGTGTGCGTGCGGAAATACTCCTCCCAGCCCTCCGAGTAGGGGCCTTTCACGGTGACGTTGATGGTGCCGTTTTTGAGCGGGTTCTGATAGTCGCTTTCCGTGCCGTTGTACGGTGCGCCGATTTCCGTTCCGTCTGCCGCCTGTGCGCGCGCGGTCGTGTTCGGGAAGATGGCGTGTCCGCTCTCGGCCTGGTCGATGGAGATGCTGGTCGCACCGGAGGCAGACCCAGACCCGAGAGTGCGAATCACCGGCAAGGTGAGTGTCGCATCCCGATAGTGGAACTCCGGTGGGGAGATCATGCGTGCGGGACCGCCACCGTCTCTGCGCCAGACGCCGCCGCCTTGGTAGGCAATCTCCGCGTCCCCATTGGTGAAGACGACCGCGCCGAGACTTCGGTTGTAAATCGTCTCTTCTGCTCCCGCCCCGTCGTAATCGTTGTGCGTAATCCGAATCCAACCGAGGTCTTCGCGCACCTCAAACTGCCCGTCGCCGTTCGGGAACTCGATTGTTTGTTGGTTCGACGAGCCAAGTGCGACCAGCGCGGCGCGCGAATCGAACAGCGTCATCGACTGCTCTGCGCGTTCGAGTTCTGATTGTTGGCGGGTGTCCTCGATAACGACTGCGCCTAAGGCAGCGACGGCGGTCGTCCCAAGTAACACTATAATGAGAAGAAGGACAGTGCCGATGGGCGCTGATTGTCCACGAGCGTCACGAGTGAGAGAGCGCGAGATGAATGCTCGCAGCCCGGATGGCCCAGTCATTAGTACAACCATAGTCTATCAGACAATAAAATAATCTGGTAATTGATTAAATAATAACATTTTGATGTGTCAGAATTATAACCAGCAAGAAGGCTATATCGTTCCCACGCGACAGTATCAGTAGCCGAGATGTACGACAAAATTCTGTTTCCAACTGATGGGAGTCTCGGGATGGCGAACGTACTCACCCAATGTCTCTATCAGGCGATACAAAGCGGCGCGACGGTGCACGTCGTCTACATCGTCGATGTACGGTCGTACATCATTCTCCCCGAGGAAACCCAACAACGCATCATCGACCTGCTCATCGAAGAGGGCCAACGCGCGCTGGCCACGGTCGAATCGCGCATCGAAGCGGAGGGCGAGGACGTTCCAACCATCTACGAACTGCTCCAAGGCGTCCCACACGAGGCGATTCTCGAATACGCAGACGAAGAGGATATCGACCTCATCGTGATGGGGACCCACGGGCGGACGGGGGAGCACAAGCGCATCCTTGGCAGTGTCGCAGAAGAAGTCGTCAGAAATGCAGACGCACCCGTCTTGACAGTGCGGATTCGAGAAGACGACGTAGAGCGGATGCGCGAGGAGCGTGCAAACGCAGAGGCGGCCGACGACACGGAAGAATCGCCGCGCTACATCGAGTGAGCAGCCGTTTTCCGCCCCGTCAACTCCGCCACGTCGAGGGCGTACATCGAGAACACGAGTTCGTCGCGTGGCGTGTCGAAGATATCGAGCAGCGGCAGGTCTGCTTGGCGAAGCGCGCGGACGACTTCGAGGTTCAATTCGTCGTCTGAAATCTCGCGCAGCGTTCCGGCCGCAATGACGCTGTTCCACTCCTCGTCTACGTTCTCGTACACGACAAGTCTCGCTGTCTGGGTGTGTTCGACGTAGCCGCGTTTTTCGCTCTCTTTGCCGTAGCCAAGGCGAAAGTAGAATCGAGTCGAACCGGGGTCGAAGCCGTAGGAAATTGGAATCGCGTAGGCATCTCCGTTCCTTGCAAGCGAAAGCACACCCGAGCCACCGTGGTCGAGCAGTTCGTGAATCTCGTCCGCTGTCATCCTCGCAGGGTGCGTGTTGTTCATGTCTAGACAGACGCGCTGACAGTCCAAAAAGCTAGGTTCAATTACAGGTCGCTCACTGTTGGTGGGTGAACAACAGCACGTCGTCGTCGTGCGTCGAGACACAGAGGTCGAGCAACCGACTCAGTTCGAGGCTGTTGTACTCGTCTTCGCAGACGACGAGGTCGTCGAACGGTTTGTCGCAGGCAGGACACGCGATGCGCACCGTGTTCCGGTAGGTCGTCACGCCACCGGCGGCTTCGTGGGGCGTCAGCGACTGAATGAGGTCGTCATAGGTGTCTGAATCCATCGCTAGAGTGCTCATCGCCCTCCGTGATAATTCTAGGTGCGACGGACGCGGTGTTTTCTGTTACCGGTCGGTTCGACTGACGCTCGTGACCATGCCCGTTGTATCTATCGTCGCCGTCAGTGTTTCGGCGTCTATCGTAATTGCAATCGTCACGCCGGAGTCGTCTGTAGTGATTTCCAGTTCGTCTGACCCAAACAATCGCCACGTTGGCGTTTCCTTTGGGCCGATTCCGCGGTCGTAGAGGAAGCCTTGGAGCGCAGGGTGGAAGAACACAGGCGACGACACCTCCGCAATGGCGATGTCACCACACCGTTCACACCGCCACTCGAATCGGGGTGGGTCGTTGGCAGCGTCAAGCGAACCCGAGAGCCGGCCAGCACAGTTCACACAAAATCCCGCAGTAATGTGGTAGAAGAGGACGCGAATCCAGCGGTCGAACGCTGCGGGAAGTTCGGCCCGGTCGTACTGACTGAGCGTCCCTGGTGGAAACGAGTACTGGTTGTGAAACTCGTCACAGGCGGTACAGGTGACGTGGGCATGTTCGTCATTGTAGGTAACGACAACCGAGCGAGTCCCACATTTTGGGCACGGGTCATCGAGTTCGATTGGGTCGAGCGTTGCGGTCGCCGTGTAGGTTCCGGCGATGAGCGCCCCGACGACCTGCATGCCCGCGATGGTGAGTTCATACCCCTCGTCCCCCTGTTTGATGAACGTGCCCGCGAGCTTCTGGAGGTGGTAGTTGAACTGCCCAGAGTCGCGCAGCCCGACTCTGTCGTAGAGTTCAGAGAACGGCAGTGGCCCGTCTGCGGCGGCAAGCACCCGAAGAATTTCGATGCGTGTATCGTTCGAGAGCAGTGCAAAGACGGCCTCTGCAGGCTGGGTTTCGACGGTGAGTCCCTCCTCGCTCATTGGCTACACCACGTTTCGCTGACGTGATGAACGTAGTGGATATCTCGGCCGAATGCAGTGTTACTGTTCAGTTGGTCTTGCGAATATTACTGGGCAAGGGCGCTGGATGAGCCGTCAGCTCAGGCTTCCAGGAGGAAGAATGAGTACGGCCAGTGCACCGATAATGGCGATAAACGCGAGAAGGAACACGACGCCGAACACGAGGCCGAGCACGACCGACTTTCGCGCGAGCGACCCGTTCATCCGGTGGAGCTTCCTGAGTCCCTGTACCTGCAACGAGAGGCCATAGAGGCCAACGACGAGGTTGATGGCGGGAATCCACGCGAACGTTAGCAGCAACACGGTTGGATACGCCATCGCCTCAACGGTCTTGTGAAAGCCGTGTGCGCCGAACACGGCCGCGGCAACGTGCGTCCCGAGCGCATGGCTGAGGAAGGCGAGATAGCCGAGCGCGGCAAACACGAGGATTCGAGCCGGTAGGCTTCGGAGGGTGTCCGTGAGCAATTCCACTTCGAACACGAGGCTCAACCCCCCAAACACAATCCCACCAATCAACGCTGATGCGGCAGCGTAAATCAGGGGGAATCGGTAGCTTCCGGACGGTTCGAGACCCGCATAGAACGTCTCCGGCGACCGGATTACAGATTGGGCGACCTTCACCCCTGCCATTCTCTGCTTCATGACAACCCGACTACGAATAGTCCGGTGTTAGTTATACGATAGATAGCAGACGTGTCACCAGTGTAACTCAAAGCTACTTACTTGGGTGAGATAAACGGCAGTTCGTCGCTGAATATTTCGCAACTCAACTCAAAACCGTACTACGTTAGTCCCGCTCAGCCTCGCGTTATTTTCTGAAACACTGTGCTACTCGGTTTTGCGAAGGTACTAATTTATCAGTTGATGGTCAGAAATGGTGTATAGAACTAGATGAGTTATAGTACAGACTGGTTTGCTTACTGTGCGAGTATGTGGTAGTTATTATCGCCACGTTTGTCAAGTTCTGTAATATCATAGCCGTACTCCTCTAGAAGTGTATAAATTTCGGAAATTTCGGCGGAGTGTGAGCCTGCAAGCGACACATCTGGGCTGTGTAACTCAATAATGAGTGTTGGTTTTGCACGTAGTAGGTTTGGCGCCGTCACGAGTGCTTTGTATTCCCACCCTTCAATATCCATCTTCACTACATCAGGTGTTGGATACTCATCAAGGAGTATCTCAGTTCCAACTGCTCCTGCAGTCGCAGTTACAGAAAGGTCGGATCGCTCCGCAGATTCCTCAATATGTCTAACGCGCTCTTCATCGATTTCAAACGCGTAAACGTCCGTGTCAAGGGTGCTAATTGCAAGTGCGAAATATCCCCACGCAGAACCAACATCAAACACGGTATCACCCGGAGAAATATGGTTGACTAGCAGGTCTAGTACTTCAGGTTCTAACTCCCCCCGCATCCGCTTCCGCTGGAATGCACCGTTTCCAGGTAGCCAAAGTTGAAATTCTTGTATTTTGGGATTGATTGGAGATATCTGATAGTAGCCTTCTGTCCGCAATCGTTTTGCAGTCCAAATATCGAGAATAGGACTGAAGAGATTCTCGTACAAGCGACGCTTCACCGACATTCTATTCATCGTTACAGAACGACTGCTAAAGAAGTCTTGTATTTTTTATAGTGATAAGGCCGGTGAAAAAGGCAATGCCTGATTTTTACCTTGCAAGAGTCGAAATATCCCAAAATATCAGAAGTAGTTGTTGGAAATACAACTAAATAATATTTAATATCCCTGGTGTATTTTGTTGAACAAGAACTTCACGTGGGCGACTTTACAAGAATCATACAAGATCTCAACAAACACTCACACCTCCTTACAGCCATATTAACCGCCAGTCTTGGCAGCTTTCTTGTCCTCTTGATTTGGTATCAAACACTGTTTCTTCCAATTAGAATACCACGCGATACTGGGGCCTTTCTCACAATCGCAAACGGCATCTTACAAGGATCCCTCCCATACGCTAATCTCGTTGATCACAAACCCCCAGGAATTTACTACACGATTGCTGCTGCGTTGGCTATTGAAAAATCAATTTATCCGGCTCGACTCCTCCTATATCTGACAAATGCTGCAACAGCAGTGCTTATTGTGCTGGTAGGCAGACGTCTTTCCTCACTCCACGCCGGATTACTTGCCGGTTCATTATATCTCGCTTGCCTAACCGCATATCAAGGTCTCTGGATACTCACCGAACAATTTGTTGCACTTTGGTCAATGGCAACACTCCTGACAGCCACCTACGCAGACCGTGGTCAGTCACGTATCTATTTCATTATTGGTCTAACCGCTGGGATTGCATGTGCATACAAACAAACCGCACTGTTAACTGTTATTGGAGTTCTCGGATATTTCGTTCTTTGTCAAGAAAAACGTCGAAATTTAGCATATATACTCCTCGGAATCTCTGTCCCGGGACTTCTCATCGCAATTTTTTTCTTAGCTCAAGATGCATTTGACGACTTGCTGTTTTGGACAGTTGTAGTGAATAAATCGTATTCAGGAAACTCTCTTCAGACAGCCTTTGAAATCATCCATTTACAAATTAACCCTGTTTCGCTAGTGTGGATCGGAGCTGTTGGTGGGCTCCTCGTAAGTTATTGGAAACGAGATGGGTTCGGGCGTTCGATCACTGGAATACTCTTCGTAC
This sequence comes from Haladaptatus sp. ZSTT2, assembly GCF_037081775.1. Lineage (NCBI taxonomy): Archaea > Methanobacteriati > Methanobacteriota > Halobacteria > Halobacteriales > Haladaptataceae > Haladaptatus > Haladaptatus sp. ZSTT2. Next base: position 2,684,268 of record NZ_JBAMHQ010000001.1, on the reverse strand, counting down.
TTTCACTCCTCCCTCTCCTCCTTCGACAGTATGGACATTATTTCATCCAGCCACTCCCATTCGCAGTTCTTCTTACAGCACTGTTCCTGGACGATATTGCACATTTTCTCAACCAAGTTACCAGCTATAAAGTCGCCACACCATGGACGAGAACCTGTGTTATTCTTATATTCTTGATTCTATTCACTCCAACTCTGATTGGGGTAACAAATGCTCACCACCAAGCTACTGGCTTCAGTCTAGATGACCAACAAGCAATTGCATCAGACATTAATAGATTATCTCATGGTAGCGAGAATTTACTCGTTGTGACTGCTGAGCCACAATATTACTTCCTGAGCGGTCGGCAACCATTGGGGGAAAATGTATACTACCTTCCAATAAATCGGAATAATTCATTTACGTCTGGAAGCGTAATCCAGGAGCTTGAGACGGAGCAACCCCCTGTGGTTGTTCTCCGAGGGTGTGATCGCTCTCCAAGAATTTGTGACGCTGTTATGAAGGAATACAAGCAGAAAGCGACGTATAATCGAGGAATCTCAATTTGGGTTAGAACTTAAAACTCGTTTGCAATGAAACGACACAAAAAATGTCAGGTCCTCTTCGATGATCGCTGTTTCTCACAACTCTCATAATATATTGTCCATATGACATCAAGGAGCAATTGACTTGCCGAAAGAGAACACGGTCTTTGGAGGTTCGAACTTCGAAGCGGCAGAGTCGCTTAGAGAAATGAACCCGGAGAAAGACGGTTCCCCTCACTTCGTTCGGAGACTGCGTCTTCCAGGGCTTCAAATCCCGGCTGCGTCGTATAGCTATCGACGGCGCAGCGACTCGCTACGCTCGTCGATTTTGCGCCGTCAGAAAACTATGGACTTGCCGGGATTTGAACCCGGGGCCTCTCCCATGCCAAGGGAGTGATCTACCCCTGATCTACAAGCCCGCGCCAGCAATATTCGCTTTCCGGTGGTTGTTCATAAACCCATCGAACCACCCTCGCGTGCCCGGAAAATCCGCATAGAAACCGTTTAGTGGCTCAGGAGGTGAACTACTCGTGGGAACAACACGGCCGCAAATCTGACATCGCCGTGCCATTGCACGGCTCAGGGATTGCGGTAGTGTCCGGCGCGTCCCGCGCCGAAACATCTAGAGCGGTCTGTGCGGTTCCTATCCTCAACTATGGCACGAATGCACACTCGACGCCGCGGCTCGTCCAAATCGGACCGACCCGTGGCTGACGAACCACCGGAGTGGAGCGACGTCGACGCAGACGCAGTCGAAGAACGCGTCGTCGAACTTGCAGAACAGGGTCACACCCCAGCCGTCATCGGACTCAAACTCCGTGACGAGGGCGTTCAGGGCACGCCTGTCCCGAACGTCAAGCTGGCGACGGGCAAGAAGGTCACCGAAATTCTCGACGAGAATGACGCAACCAGTGACCTCCCCGAAGACCTCCGTAACCTCATGGAGCGCGCCGTGCGCCTCCGTGACCACATGGAGGAGAACCCGAACGACCACCAGAACAAGCGCGCGCTCCAGAACACCGAATCGAAAGTACGCCGACTGGTCTCGTACTACCGCGGCAACAAGCTTGCGGCGGACTTCAAGTACGAGTACGAAGACGCCAAAGAGATTCTCGCGTAATCCATGTCCGCAACCGGTCGCACTGGACCAGACGCCCCCGACGCGAGTGAAATCGCTGCTCTCTGCCGCGACGCCGACTTTGTTCGGTTCGTCGCCCACGCAGACGGTGATGCGCTCGCCGCGACGGGCCTCATCGCCCGCGCGTTGAGCGATGCGGGCGTCCCATTCCAAGCGAGCGTCGCCCGCTCTGGGAACCTCGCGCGACCGGACAACACGGACGACGTCACCACACTCCTCGTCGGCGGGACTCACCCGTCGTACGACGGTGCCATCGCCGCCAGCACGGAGCCAGCAAGCGTTCTTGCAGAGGCCGCGGCCCGCGAACTCGCTGCAGATCCCGACCCGGTACTCGCCCTCGCGGGCGTCGTCGCCGCAGAGGGACATCCAAGCGAGTATGCGGAGGTCCTCGATCGCGCACAGTCGCGCGACCTCGTGACCCAGCGACCCGGCGTCGGAATTCCGACCGCCGACCTCGCAAACGGCCTCGCACACACGACGCTCGCTCACGCCTCGTTCTCCGGGAACGAAGGAGCCGTGACCGCGTCGCTTGCTGACCTTGAGTTACCTGTTGACCTCGACACGCGCGCACAGCGACGCCTCGCCTCGTTGCTCGCCCTCGAAACCGTCTCGGCTGACGGGGCGACGCCACGAGCCGCAGAGGCAGTCGAACGCGCGCTGCACCCCCACGCGACCGATGGCCCGTTTACCACGGTCGAGGGGTTCGCAGACGTCCTCGATGTGGTCGCCCGCGAAGCGCCCGGCACGGCGCTCGCGCTCGCTCTCGGACACGATGTGAAAACGCCCGCCTTGGACGCGTGGCGCGCCCACGCAAAACGGGCGCACACCGCACTTCGCGGGGCGACGACTGGCCGGTACGACGGCTTGTTCGTTGCACGCATCGAATCCGCAGAGGGTGAGCCGGCACCCGTCCGCACGACGGCCCGCCTGCTTCGGGACTTCCGCTCGCCGGAACCCGTGGCGCTGGTCGTCTCGGAAGGGAAAGCCGCCGCGTGCGCGACCGAAGAACAGGGACAGATTGGCGAACAGATGGCAACCGCCGCGACCGCCGTCTCCGGAACCGGCGGCGGCCGCGACAGACAGGGCTACGCCGAGTTCGAAGCCGACGTGTCGGCTTCGGAGTTCGTCACGGCGTTCCGGGAGGCACAATGAAGCGCGCTACCATCCGGACGACGCACGAGCACGCCGCACAGGTTGCGGCGGCGCTCGCGCCGGACAACACGCCAGAGATGCGCATGACGGTCACCGATGATACCATCGAGATGACCGTCGAGCGCGAGACAACCGGCGGCCTGCAGTCGACCGTTGACGACTACGTGGTGAACCTCACGGTGGCAGCACAGCTTACGAACAACCCGAAAACAGAATCCAACAATGAGTGAACGATCCGTTTCTCGACGAAAACAGCAGAAGCGTTGGTACAAGGTGCTCGCACCTGAGCAGTTCGACCGCGCAGAGCTCGGTCAGACGCCTGCTGACGAACCCGAGAAGGTCTACGACCGAACCATCGAAACGACGCTTGGCGAACTTACGAACGACGCCAGCAAGAACAACACCAAACTCACCTTCAAGGTGAACGACGTCGGCAGCGACGCCGCGTACACCGAGTTCGTCAAACACGAACTCACCCGTGACTACCTGCGCAGCCTCGTCCGCCGCGGTGCCTCGAAAATCGACGCGAACATCACGGCCATCACGAAAGATGGCTACCGCGTCGAGATTCAGCCACTCGCGCTCACGACCAAGCGCGCAGACCACAGTCAGGAACACGCAATCCGCAAGCAGATGATCACGATGGTCGAAGAGACCATCGAGGACCACACCTACGAGCAGATTGTCGACAGCATCGTAGACGGTCGCATCTCCTCTGCAATCTACGCAGAGGCGAAGACCATCTACCCACTGCGCCGCGTCGAAATCCAGAAGTTCACCCTCGAAGCCCACCCAGACGAGGTTGAGGCCGAGGAAGAAGCCTCTGTCAGCGTTGACGAAGACGACGTTGCAGAAGAAGTCGCAGCGGACGACGACGAAGAAACCGAAGAGTAAGCCGTACTCTTTCTTTTGTGGACTCGGCGTGCCGACAGTGTTACTCAGTGACGACGAACGTCGCAATCATGCCGCCGGGTTCGTGGGGGACACAGAAGTAGGTGTACTCGCCCGGCACTTCCGGGGTGTACTCGAAGGTTTCGCCCGGTGCAATCGAGCCGCCGAGGTCGCCCATCCACGCGTCGCGAGCTTCCTGCTCTGACTCGAAGGCGCCGGAGGCGAAGTAGGCTGCGCCCTCGGGAATGTCGGCATCGTAGGCCGTCACGGTGTGGGTCCGCCCACCGGTGTTCTTCCACACAATTGGCTCGCCCACGGGCACCTCGTAGGGGTCGTTCGGGTGCTCAAACCGGTTTGCTGACATACCGATGTCGAAGTCAGTGTTCTCGTCTGGCTGGCCCGAACTCGTACAGCCAGCCACAGAAAGGGTCAGTGCGGTTGCGGCGGTTGAGAGGAACGCACGCCGGTGCATACCAGAGGCTCACCGCCGGAACAATATATGCTCGCTGATTGGTCGTGTCCGAACATAAAGAGGTAAGGCCGAACCTCTCTACCGCCAGAGTATGCAGCCCCGTTTCGTCGGGCGGTTGGGTCTCGCAGACGTGGTCACGGTTTCCAACGCGGCGCTCGGCTTTCTCGCCGCGGCCGTGGCGATGGTAGACCCCGCACTCGCCGCGCGACTGATACTGCTCGCCGCCGTTGCCGACGGCTTAGACGGCGTTATCGCCCGCAAGATGGGCGGAACACCTGTCGGTGACTATCTCGACTCGCTCGCGGACGTGGCCTCCTTTGGCGTCGCACCCGCACTGTTCGTCGTGAGCGTCGCCAACGCCCAGTGGGGGCTCGTCCTCGGTGACCTCTCGCCACGAGGTATCGCCGCACTCGCCCTTCCCGCACTGTTCGTCGCCGCCGCGGTCATCCGCCTCGGCCTCTACACCGCCTACGACGTGGCTAAAAACACCACCGAAGGCGTCCAATCGACGCTTGCCGGGACGATTCTCGCAGTCGTGTATCTCGCGGGCTTCCAGCACGCGACGCTGCTCGTCGCGCTCGCGGGGCTGTTCGCCTACCTGATGGTGACGACGATTCAGTATCCGGAACTGTACGCCCGTGACGCGATTGCGATGGGTGTGATTCAGGCACTCGCCATTCTTGCCCCCCTCACACTCGACCGCATTTTCCCGAAAGCCCTGTTGGTGGCCGCGGTGGCCTACCTCGTGTTGGCCCCGCGCTTTTACTGGCGATAAGCCCGAAGGGAAACGCTCTTAGGTTGACCTGCCGGAAGTTCACGTATATGAGCAACGGGGACGAGGAACCAGAGACCCCCGCGGAGGACGCACCCGCCGTAACACCCGAGTCGTTCGAGGAACGCCTCACCGAGGCCGAAGAATCCCTCGACGCGGCCGAAACCGAGTCGGACTTAGACGACGTCGAGGCGACGCTCGACGCCATCGAAGCCGACCTCGAAGCCGCAGACCTCCCAGAACCGGAGGACGACGAGGACGACCCCCGCGAGGAACTGGAATCGACACTGAGCGACCTGCGCGACGCGCTCGAAGACGCTCGCGGCCCGTACGCAGAAGACGTCGTGAGCGACATCGAAGAGGCAAAGACCAAAATCGAAGACGGCGAGTGGACCGAGCAAGGTGAAGACGAAGTCGTCGAAGCCACCGAGTCCTACGCCGACGCGATGGGCGAGATTCTCGACGCCTCCTTTAGCGTCAAAAGCCCCTCGCACTTCGACGTGCTCAGCACGCTCGACGACATCGCGGAAGCCGTTTCGAGCGCTGGCCTCGACGCAGATGAGGACGCAGAGACCATCGCCGCGCTCGTCGAAGCGACCGAGGCGTTCAAACAGGACTTAGCGGACGCCCAAGAGTGGGACGACCTCACCGTCGTCGAAAAGCTCGATGCACAGGGCTTCTACGACGTTCTCACGCCGAAAAACCGCAAAGACTACCCGCCGGAACTCACCGCGGTCCGCATCTACGAGCAGGGGAACAACCCGGAGATGATTCTCCTCGCGCTCGACATGCTCGAATCGAACTTCATGCAGGAACGGTGCATCGAGGCGCTAAAGCGCCTGGGCTCGCCGGAGGCCTACGAGGCCATGCTCGGCCCGGCCCAGAAGCGCAAGAAGCCACAGATTGAGGTGCTCGGGAAGATTGGCAACCCAGACGCCCTCGACACGCTGCTCGAGTACGTCGAAGCCGACAACGACCCGCAGCTCCAGAAGGTCACGATGAAGGCGCTTGGCGAGATTGGCGACGAAGAAGCCACCCAGGTCATCGCCAACAACCTCGTCGCTGAGAACGAAGGCGTCCGCAGTCAGGCCGCCCGCGCGCTCGGCCTGCTCGGAGACACTCGTGCCGTCTCCCCGCTCGGCGACGTGCTCGACGACGACGAATCGGACAACGTCCGCGCGAGTGCCGCGTGGGCGCTCAACCAGATTGGAACGGAAGCCGCCTTAGAGGAAGTCGCCCGCTACAACGAAGACAAGTCCTACATCGTGCAGGTCGAAGCCGAGAAGGCGGACGACGCGCTCGCAGTCCAGAGCGAACCCGCGGCCTAACCAGCCGAACCTTTTTGAACGAAGCCGGGGCCACTCCGGGGCGTGTTCGCCCGCGTGGTTCTCGTATTCGTACTCGTTCTCACAGCCGTCCCAGCCACGGCTGTGGCGAGTAGCGACTCGCCCAGCTTCGTCGCGGTCTACCCGAATCCAGTCGCCGACGACGATGCAGGCGAGTTCGTCGTCATCTCATTTCCCGACCATATCTCCGGCAACTGGACGCTCGCTGACGGCGAAGACACCGTTTCGCTGCCCACCGAGAACCTACACGGAACCGTCGCCCTGACGGCGCATCCCGACCGCGCCTCGAATCTCACCGACCATCGAATTTTCGCGCTCCCTCGCGCGCTCGAACTCGCAAACGGCGGCGAGACGCTCACGCTACGAAAAAACGGAAACCGCGTCGCACAGGTGAGCTACCAAAACGCTCCAGAGAGCGAACGCTGGGTGCGAACCGAACGTGGCTGGACGTGGGAACCGCTCGGAGCAACCGATTTCTCGCCCGTCTCCGTGCAGAACACCGCCGTCACGACGTTCGTGCTGCCGGACGCGCCGAACACCACACTCGACTCCATCCACACAGCAAACCACAGAATTCTCCTCGCGGGGTACACCTTCTCGTCGCCCCGAATCACCGACGCGCTCATCGCCGCGAAACAGCGCGGCGTCACGGTTCGCGTGTTGCTCGACCGCGAACCCGTGGGCGGGATAACGGTCAACCAACGCGACGAACTCGACCGACTCGTCGGTGCAGGTATTCCAGTAAAACTCATCGGCGGCAACCGCGCCCGCTACTCCTTTCACCACGCGAAGTACGCCTTCGTCGATTCGCAGGCGCTCGTTCTCACCGAAAACTGGAAACCGGCGGGCGTTGGTGGCAACGCGAGTCGCGGCTGGGGCGTCGAAGTCAGAAATGCCACGCTCGCAGCGGCGCTTGCAGACACGTTCGCTGCGGACAGTGGGTGGCGGGCCACCACGCCGTGGTCAGCGGTTCGAGACAGCCGCGAGTTCGTCACCGCGCCGCGGGCAAACGGCTCGTACCCCTCTCAGTTTTCACCCGCTGACATGCACGCAGAGCGCGTCGAACTGCTCGTCACGCCTGACAACGCAGAACCGCAATTGGTCGCCCACATCGACAACGCGACGGACTCGCTTCTGGTAGAGCAGGTCACCATCGGGAGTCGTGACCACGCGCTGCTCCGCGCCGCGGTTCGCGCCGCAGAACGCGGTGTCGAGGTTCGTATCCTGCTAAGCTGTGCGTGGTACGTCCATGAGGAGAACCGCGAACTTGTGCGGTGGCTCAACCAGCGCGCCACCAGAGATGGGCTGTCGCTCGAAGCACGGGTCGCAGAACCGCGCGGACGCTTCGAGAAGATTCACGCGAAAGACGTCGTCATCGACGGCGACACCGTCGTCCTCGGAAGTTTGAACTGGAACGACCACGCGCTGCGCGAGAATCGAGAGGTCGTCGTTGTCCTCCACGGAAGCGACGTTGGCGCGTATTACTCGGACGTATTCGACGCAGACTGGCGCGGCGGTTCGTGGCGACTCTCGGGTGGTATGGTTGCAGCGGTTACCCTGTCGGCACTCGGCGCGGGAGCAGCGGGGAGAAAAATCCGCTTCGAGGCTTAGTCGTGGGTAGCGACGGTGCTGCGGAGTTCTTCGTCGATTTCCGCGGCTGCCATCTTCTCGACGAGCGCGTCGAGCACTTCTTCGCGCATGCCTTTGACGAACTTGATCGAACCGACGACGAGGTGGCCGCCACCGCTGACGCCGCCGCCTTTGACCTCCGTTTGGAGTTCTTGGACCATGTTCGGGATGTCGAGACGGACACCGTCAGAGCGGAGCACGGAGAAGTCGGGCCCGTAGCCGATGGTGATGACCGACTCGCCCGTCTCTTTGACCTTGCGGTCGTGGATTTCGCCCGTGGTCTTCCCGGGTGCCGGGTAGGTAAAGCGGTGGGCGTGGCGCTCTAAGTCGATGCGGTAGAGGTGGGCATCGTTGTCGAGCACTTCGTGTTCGACGTGTGGCATCACCGAGTCGAGTTGCTTCTCTACGTCGCGCTCTGCGCGCGAGGAGAGGAACGAGACGAGTTTCCGGTGGCGCTCTTCGTCGTCGCAATCGACGTTGAGGATGTCGTTGATGAGGTCACGACCGTCGTTGTACTTGAGCCAGTAAGCCTCGTAGTCGAGGGCTTCACCGATGTCCCAGAGGTCTTCCTCGGAGTAGCCTTCTGCCTCGGCGAGGGCGATGTACTGGTCCATCACCTCGGCTTTCGAGCGGTCGGTGAGACCGGCGACAGCAGGAACGTGATTGAGTTCGTCTTTGATGCCCGGGTAAATCATCCGGGCGAGTTCGACACACATCATGCCCGTCGTGATGCGGTAGTCCTCGTCGTGCATGTATGGGTTGACGTGCTCCTCGACGAGCGGTTCGACCGCTTCAGGGTCGGGGTGGTGGTGGTCAACGACGACGATTGGGATGTCGTAGTGGGCGAGGTTCTGGTAGGCCGGGATGTCCTCCTCGGTGCTGCCGTTGTCGAGCATGAGCAGGAGGGGGAGCTTCTGACCGTGGCGCGCGCGGTCTTCGAGCGAGAAGTTCAGGTCGCGCACGACGTCTTCCATCTCGTAGAACGGCGCCTTGCTCGGCAGACGCTTGAGCAGGTGGCGGGCGGCCGATGGGTCTTGGTGGGTTTCCTCGATGAACCGTTCGATGGCCAACTGGACGGGCACGCTTGCGCACATGCCGTCGCCGTCTGCGTGGTGGCGCATCTTGATGGGGCGGCCTTCGAGCACCGTCCGGCGGAGCAGCGACGCCACGCGCTTTAAGTCGGGGCGAAGCTTCTCGAATGCGGGCCAGTCGATGAGCGGTTCGACGTCTTCGACCTGCGAGCGCTCGTCGAGCGCGGCGTCGAGACGGGCGGTGACCTCCGCTGCTTCCTCGCCGTCGAGGTGGTCGATGTTGGAGGCTTCAACCTGCACGGCGTCGTCGCGCGAGTCGACGACACCCGTGACGCGAACGACGTCGCCGACTTCGATGTCGGGATAGGCGCGAACGCCGGCTTCCTCGAACGCGGCACACGGCACGACGGCCGTCTCGTCGCGAACCTGGAAGATAGTTGGGCCGCCGGTCTGTTTGATTTGGACGACTTCGCCTTCTAAATGAACCGTGTCGGTCGAAGACGGCGAGAGCGAGTCAGCGTCAGAAATCTCGTAGTCGTGGGCGACGGTGACCGTTTCGTACTCTGGAAGGTCGCCAACGGTGAAACTCAGGTCGCCGTTCTCACGGATTTCGGTGAGGTAGACGACGAGTTCGTCGCCGACCTGGTACGTTGCGTTGAGCTGTGATTCGTGGACGAGGCCGGACACGTCGTCTGAAATATCGACGAAGATGCCGTAATCGACGACCCCGTTTACGGTTGCGTGGTAGTACTCCTCGGCGGTGACGTCTGAAAGCGTACATTCCGCGGCGAGGTCATAGACAACAACCCGGTCAGAAGAACCTGTTCCGGCAGAATCGCCGGCGTCGGGTGGTGATGACATTCTTATTTTCCGTTTGGCTTTGCTCCGTTTAACGCTTTGCAAACGGTCTCTCTCGCACGCGGGGCTAGGCGAGTGGGCTACTACACTGAATCGTACACCGCTGTCGCAAGCGCGTCGCGGTGACCTTCGTTCGGCCCGCCGGCGATTGTGAGGAGTTTTGCGTCCCTGAGATACCGTTCTACGTGACACTCTGTGGTGTAGCCGAGGCCGCCGTGCAGCTGCATCGCTTCGTTCGCGTTTTCGACGGCGGTTTCGGTGGCGTGGATTTTCGCCATGTGCATCGCGCCGTTGAGTGGGTCGCCGCGGTCGGCGCGGGCTGCCGCGCGAAGCGTCAACAGGCGGGCAGTGTCCACGCGGGTGGCCATCTCACCGACGCGCCAGCGGAGTCCTTGGAAGTCGCTGAGCGGGCCGCCAAACTGCTCGCGGCCGCTCGTGTAGGCGACCGTCTTTTCGAGGGCGGCGCGGGCGATTCCAACCCCACGAGCAGGGACGTTGACGCCGGTGTTGACCGTCTTTCGCTGGATGTAGGCCATGCCAACGTCACCAACCCGGCGGCTGTCGGGGACGCGAACCGCGTCGAGCGTGACCTTCGGGGAAGGGACGCTTCGCGCGCCGAGGGTGTCCCAGACGGTTTCGACCTCAAACTCGTCAGTCGGAATCAGGAAGGCACTGATGTTTTCGGGAGCCGCCTCTTCGGGGCCGGTTTTCGCGTAGGTGAGCACGTAGTCGGCTTCGAAGAAGTTCGTCACCCACTGTTTGTGCCCGGAGATGACCCACTCGTCGCCGTCTCGTGTCGCCTCCGTCTCCATCGCCAGTTTGTCGCTTCCGGCGTTCGCTTCGCTGAGGCCGAGCGCGCAGACCGTCTCGAAGCGTGCCATCTTGGGCAGGAGGTCGTCTTTGAGCGCATCGCTCCCGAAGCGTTCGATGACTGTGGCTACCCCGAGGTGGAGGGCAAGCGCGCTCGCAACGGGCATCATCGCCGCGGCGAGTTCTTCGACCACGAGACAGAGTTCGACGAGTCCCTCGCCTCGACCGCCGTACTGCTCTGGGAGCGTCAGGCCAGTCAGTCGTTGGTCACCAAGCGCAGCGAGAATGTCGGCGGGATACTCATCCCGTTGGTCTAACTCACGAGCACGCGGTTCGATTTCCTCTGTGGCGAACGCGCGGACGGTGTCGCGGAGCGAACGTTGGTCTGCAGTGAGTCGAAAGTCCATGTGTGGTACTTTCGCACACGACCCGATAGGTGTACGGCACTCGGCAACGGCCTGCGCACCCCTTCCGGAACGCTTAGAAGGCGCGCTCTCGGAGTGAACGTCATGCGGCTATTCCGTTCGAGTGAGGTTCTCGGTATCGCCGAGGAGACGCTCGAATTCGTGCTCGAAGCGTCGAGAGAGACGCACCCGAACGAGTACATGGGCCTCCTGCGGGGTGAACGCGCGGCCGACCTCGGGCTGGACGACGAAGGCGTCGTCATCACCGACGTACTCGTCATCCCCGGCACCAAATCGAACTCCGTGAGCGCGACTGTTCGGACGAGCATGATTCCGAACGACATGCGATCCATCGGGTCGGTTCACTCACACCCGAACGGCGTCATTAAGCCGAGTGACGCGGACCTCGCAACCTTCGGAAATGGCCAGGCACACATCATCGTCGGCGCGCCATACGGGCGCGACGACTGGAAAGCGTTCGACCGCGAGGGCAACCGCCGCGACCTCCCGGTGTTGGACGTTTCTCTCCCCGACGAATCGTTCTTCGACTTCACACAGGAAGACATCGACAAGGAACTCAAATGACGACGGTAATTGCACAGGGTACGTTCGATATTCTCCACCCCGGCCACCTCCACTACTTGCAGGAAGCGGCGGCCATGGGTGACGAACTCTACGTCATCATCGCCCGCCGGGCGAACGTGACGCACAAACAGAAACCCATTCTCCCCGACGAACAGCGCCGCGACATGATTGCCGCACTCAACTGCGTCGACCACGCCGTCCTCGGGCACTTAGAGGACATCTTCGTCCCAATCGAGGAGATTCAACCGGACATCATCGTCCTCGGCCACGACCAACACCACGACGAGGCGGCGATTGCAGACGCCCTCGCCGGTCGCGGCATCGACTGTGAGGTGCGCCGGGCGACGATTCGAGACACAAAATTCGAGGGCGAGTTGCTCTCAACCGGGCGAATCATCGAGAAAATCTGTAACGAACGGTGCTAGTTCGTCCGAACTTTCTGTTCCTATTCGACCACACCCAAATACGACGTTGCGAATCGCTCGAAGCCAAGATTTTGAGCCAGTGCAACCGACCACGGCCACTCGTCGAGTGTGCGGTACTGTGGGATGAGTCCCGCAGCAAGCGCCTGTTCGGTGGCTCGTGAAACGACTGCGCGCCCATTGCCTGCGTTTCGGTGCTCAGGGTGCGTCACGACTGAAATGTGGGCGATGCAGTCGTCCCACACGTTGTATCCGGCCACAGCGACGAGCGTGTCGTCCTCGAACAGGCCAACAGTGGTTCCGAGAGCGAACGGTGTCCTACCCGCGTCCCACTCGTCTTCTGGAATGCTCGCACGAAACGCCTCGTAGGCGGCTTCGTCAGTCGATTCGAGGAGTCGAGCAGCCGAGTTCACAGTAGCGAAGCCTTCGCTGTCCGTGTAGCCGTAGAATGCGGGAGCGAGGAGTTCTTCGAGGGAGACAAAGCCGTCGAACCAATCGCTGATGGCGTCTCGGGAGTCGAAATAGAGAGCGGCGAGTGCCGACACGTTGTGTTCGACCGCTTCCAGATGAGGCGACGGCGCGGTGACAACCAACGCCTCTCCGTGGCGAAACAGGTGGACTCCGCGTTCTTCAGCGGTTCCAATGGCGAGGCCAGCTTTTTCGAATGCGCTCACCGGGACGCCGAGTCGCTCCGCCCAATATCGACGGAGTGTGTTGCCTGTTTGCGGGGAGAAACCCATGACGAAACTGCCAACAGTTATCCGCGTAACGTGATATAACCAGCCATGGACGAACAGTTCGATTGGCTCACCGTAGACGAGGGCGAGGAGATTCTCTGGGCGGACACGCCCCACCCCTACAGCCTCGTTCCCGCGTTCATCGTCGGCATCCCGCTTATGCTCGTCTTGGTCGGGATTCCAATCGTCATCGGCGCGTATCTCACGCACACAAACACGCACTTCGTGGTGACGAATCGCGCCCTGTACAAGAAAACCGGCGTACTCTCACGGAGCGTCCAGCGCATCGAGTTCGATAAAGTGCAGGACACCTCGTACCGCCAGACGTTCTTCGGGTCGCAGTTCGGCTACGGTGCGGTGGACATTTCGACGGCCGGTGGGGCAGGCGTCGAACTCAGCTTCCAGAACGTCGCAGAACCCCAACAGCTCCAGTCGCTCATCAACGAGCGCATCAACCGACGCGAAGGCCGGGGCGGCGAGGCAGACGACAAAGCCGCCGTGCTCGATGAAATCCTCACAGAGCTTCGGGCCATGCGGCAGGCGATGGAGACGAACTCCCCGCAGAATCGCCCATGAGCGACGACGAGTGGCTCGTGCTCGACGCAGGCGAAGACGTGCTGTGGTCGGGCCACCCCCGCCTGACGACGGTGCTTCCAGCGCTCATTCTCGCGGCGGTGTTCGTCGGTGGCCTCGTCGCCGCTGCGATTGCGTTCGACCAACCGCTCATCGTCGTGCCCTCGCTCCTCGGGGTGGCGCTCGCGGGCACTGCGTACCTCGCGGTCGTGAACACCCGGTACGTCGTGACGAACACCGCGCTGTATCGCAAAACGGGCATTCTCTCGCGGAACGTTCGGCGCGTCTCGATGTCACGGGTGCAAAACAGCGCCTTCTCTCAGGGCGTGTTGGGGTCGCTGTTCGGGTACGGCTCGGTCGGCGTCGAAGCCGCCGGTGGCGGTGCGATTCGGTTCTCGAACATCGAAAATCCGCGCGACGTTCGGGCGCTCGTGGACAAACATGCGACCGTCGATGAGATTCCGGGCAGCCTCTCGCAGTGGCAAGCCGTGCTAGCCGAAGTGAAGGCACTGCGAGCGGCGTTCGAGACGACCCGATAACCGCGGTTTTGCCAGTCAGTATTACTGAGCAGTACTAGTGGAAAGCACACCGCATTTCCGGTGAAAATCAGGAGGCGGAACGAGCGTCGTTAGAGGTAGCCCGCTCCGACGAGGCGGTCTACGGCCTCTTGCAGGCGCTCTTTGCTGTTGGCGTAGGAGATACGCGCGTAGCCCGGTGCGTTGAACGCGCTGCCGGGGACGGTGGCGACGTGCGCCTCTTCGATTGCGCCTTCACACCACGCCGAATCGTCGTCGTCGACGGGGAGCATCATGTAGAACGCGCCGTCAGGGACTGCCACGTCGACGCCGTGGTCTGCGAGCAAGTCCACGAGGAAATCACGGCGCTCTTCGAACGCGGCGCGCATCTCTTCTACGACTTCGTCGGTGTTGGCGAGTGCTTCGACGCCGGCGTACTGGACGAAGTGGGTCGCAGAGGACACCGAGTGGGAGTGGAGTTTGCCAGCCTCGGAAATGAGGGCTTTCGGCGCGGCGAGGTAGCCAAGCCGCCAGCCAGTCATCGAGTAGGCCTTCGAGAAGCCGTTGATGGTGACCGTGCGGTCTGCCATGCCATCAAGGGTGCCGAGACTCGTCTGGGTGACGCCGCCGTAGGTGATTTCGTCGTAAATCTCGTCTGAGATGACCGTAATGTCGTGTTCGACGGCGAGGTCGCGAACGCCTTCGAGGGCGGCGTCGGAGTACACCGCACCGGTCGGGTTGCTCGGGGAGTTGACGATGAGCAGGTCGGTGTCGTCTGTGACGGCTTCCGCGAGGTCAGAGAGGCCCGCCTCAAGCTGGAAGTCGTGTGGGGCGAGGTCGACGCGTTTGAGGTCGCCACCGGCGAGTTTAACCATCGCTTCGTAGCTGACCCACGCTGGGTCTAAGAGGACGACTTCATCGCCGTCTTGAATGAGCGTCTGGACGGTCTCGTAGAGCGCCTGTTTCGCGCCGGGCGTGACGATGATTTCGTCCTCGGCGTAGTCGAGGCCGTCTGCGTCGAGTTTCTGCTTGATTCTGGCTTTGAGCTGGGGAATTCCGTTGCTTGGGGCGTAGCCGGTGTGACCCGCATCCATCGCGTCCTTGCCCGCCTGAATCACGTTTTCGGGGGTTGGGAAGTCGGGTTCACCGACGCTCAGGTTTACGACGTCCACGCCGTCTGCCTCCAACTCGGAAGCGAGGTTGGAGATGGCGAGGGTCGCGCTCGGTTCAACACGTCTTACTCTGTCTGCGAATTTCATTGTAGTTCCTCCACGAGGTCTATGGCACCCGTGACGGCGTGGGCACCCATGTCGGTACGTGCTCGGGCTTGGTCTGCTGACATACCCGGCCCCGCAATGCCGAGGGTGACGGGCGTGTCGCGCGCGATGCTCACGTCGGTGAGCTTTCGGGCGGCGGCGTTGCCAATGACTTCGTCGTGGCTCGTTTCGCCGGTGATGATACACCCGAGAACCGCGACTGCGTCGATGTCGTCGCGGCGGGCGAGGCGGTCTGCGGCGAGGGGCGTGTCGTACGCACCCGGTACCGCGAGGGTGTCTGCGATTTCCGCGCCGCGGTCTGCGGCGGCCTCGCGCGCCAACTCCTCCATCTGCTCGGTGATTGCGCGGTTGAACTGCGCGACCACCAACCCAAGCGTTACCATGTGTTCGCGGTGGAGTAGGGCATTAAAAGAAGTACCGTTCCCGGTATCGCCTGCGAGTCGATAGGTGAAATGCGCGCTTGACAAACAGAAGGATTCTAACCCCTTCGTGCGCTCTGATGGGGCAATGGCAACGGTTGACGACTCTCGCCCTCGATCTGACGGCCGCAGAAGACTCCTCTTTGCGGTCGTCGCCATCGCCGCCGTCGCACTCGTCGCGCGTCTCATCTTCCTCGGTGACCGCGTCGCCCACTGGGACGAAGGCCGCGTCGCTTATTGGACACTCCGCTACGCAGAAACCGGCGTTTGGGAGTATCGCGCCATCGTTCACGGGCCGTTTCTGTTTCACGTGAACAAGTACATGTTTGCGCTGCTCGGCCCGTCTGACTTCTCGATGCGCCTCATCGTCGCGCTCATCGGCGGGATACTCCCGCTTTCGGCGTGGAACTTCCGCGAACACCTCCGCGACCTCGAAGTCGCCGTGTTAGCCGGCATTCTCGCGTTGAACCCACTGCTGCTCTACTACTCGCGGTTCATGCGCAACGACCTCCTCGTCGCCGCGTTCATGCTCATGGCGCTCAGCTTCTTCGTCCGCGCGTACGACACAGGTCGCCACCGCTACTTCTACGTCGGCGTCCTCGCGTTCACCCTCGGCTTTACGGCCAAAGAAAGTGCGATTCTCTACCCTGTCTGCTGGGCTGGGGCGGCCGTCTTGCTCCTCGACCACCGCCTGTTTCGAGCACGTGACCGCCTCCCCCACTCGTGGAAACAGGAACTTGTGGACTACGGCTTCTGGTTCCGTGACGTGCTTCGCGCGTGGGCCATCCCGCTCGCCGTAGGCCTGCTCGAATTCATCGTCATCATCGTCGTGTTCTACGCCCCGCGCGCCGGCGGCACGGGCGTTGGCTTCGACACCATGTTCTCGAATCCGACGCTCCTCCCCGCCGTCGTCGAACAGGCGACGGTCGGCTCGTGGCAGGAGTTCTACGGCCTCTGGGTTGCTGGGGGCCATCAGGACCACGCCTATATCCCGTTCCTCGGTGATTTCGCAGAAACGCTGCTCTACGGCGCGGGGCCGCTCGTTGCGTTCGCCATCATTGGCTTCATCGCAGACCGCTACGCGAAAGACGGTCCCCGAGACCTCGTCGCACTCGGCGCGTACTGGGGGTTCGTTTCCGTCCTCGGCTACCCTATCGTGACCGACATCATGGCACCGTGGGCGACCGTGAACGCGATTGTCCCGCTCGCCATCCCCGCCGCGGTTGGCGTCTCGCTCATCATCCGCTGGGGCCGGGAAGCGTTCGAAGACGAGGACAACGTGAGCGTCGCCATGACCGCCATCATCATCCTCTTTGTCGCCGGATTTAGCGTCGGGACGGCCGTTGACGTGTCCTACATCAACTCGGCAAACGAGGAGAACAAAGAACTCCTCCAGTGGGCCCAACCGCACAACGACCTTCGTGAGAGCCTCGATAAGATTGCGGTCGTCGCAGATACCCACGAAGAGGGCGCTGACGTGCTCTTTTACGGCACGAGACCGTCGGGGAGCACAGAGACGCGCTTCTACGTCGAAAACGAATCGAGTACGCTGTCTCCACCACCGGGCGGTCCGGCGTGGCACACTCGCCTGCCCTTACCGTGGTATCTCGAAGCCGATGGCGCGGAAGTGACGAGCACGAAGCCAGGCACCGATCCCGGTGAAATCGAGGAGATGCCACCCGTCGTCATCGCTTACGAGTGGGATAAAGAGGAGCTCGAACCGCACCTCGACGGCTACACCGCCCACGAACACGAGTTCCGCCTCTGGGCGGACACTATCGTCATCTTCATCGACGACTCGTATCTCAACTAACCACTCGCAGCGCAAGTCGAGCGACCGTCTCCCCACTTGCGACCCAAGGTGACAACGCTTATTCTACCTCCATCGAAAACGCCGGATAACTGATGAAACTCACGTCACCCGGCCCGACGCTCGGCATCGTCGGCGGTGGGCAGCTCGGGCGCATGATTGGCGAGGCGGCGGCTCCACTCGGCATCGAAGTCATCGTCTCCGACCCGACCCCAGACCCCCCGGCGGCCCCAACCGTCCGCGACACGCTCGTTGGTGACTTTGACGATCCCGAAGCGATGCGCGAACTCGCCCGCCGCGCCGACGTGCTCACCTTCGAAATCGAACTCGCAGACCCGGACGTGCTAGACGACGTGCGAGAGGAGTTCGACATTCCGGTGCATCCGACACCGGACACCCTGCGCGTGATTCAGGACAAGTTCGTCCAGAACACCCGGCTCGCAGACCACGGCGTTCCGGTGCCCGATTTCAAAGCCGTCGCGGACGCAGACGAACTCCGCGAGGCGTGCGAGGAGTTCGGGTATCCGGCGATGGTGAAAGCCCGGGAAGGCGGCTACGACGGCCGCGGAAACCTGCCCGTCGAATCGGCCGACCACGCAGCGGAAGTGCTCGACGAAGTCGGCGGCGACGCGCTCGTAGAGGAGATGGTCGAGTTCGTCCGCGAGATCTCCGTGATTGCCGTGAAAGGCACAGACGAAGTGGCGACCTACACCGCCGGAGAGAACGTCCACGAAGAGGAGATTCTCCGCGAAACCGTCGTCCCAGCACGCGCTTCCGACGCCGTATTGGCGCGAGCGCACGACGTGGCCGAATCCGTCCTTGAAATTCTCGAAGGACGTGGCGTCTACGGCATCGAACTGTTCGAGACCGCAGACGGCGAGATTCTCGTAAACGAAATCGCCCCACGCCCGCACAACTCCGGCCACTGGACCATCGAGGGCGCGGTGACCTCACAGTTCGAACAGCACGCCCGCGCTGTGGTCGGCCTGCCGCTTGGCTCTACAGAACTGCGCTGTCCGACCGTCTCTGCGAACATCCTCGGGGATGTTGCAGAACCAGAACGCGCAGCACTCTCAGGGGTCGAAACCGCGCTCGCAGAACCCGGCGTCAGCCTCCACTGGTACGGGAAACGTGAGGTGCGCCCGCTCCGGAAGATGGGACACCTCACCTTGATTGGCAACGAGAACGAAGCTGGCGACGACCTGTTAGCCCACATCAGAACCATCCGCGACCACCTCACCTTCACCCAATGACCGTCGACGCAGTCCAAGACCTCATCGACCAGTTCGAACGCGAAGCACAGCTCGACCAAGCAAACACGCCCGACGTGGGCATCATCATGGGGTCTGACTCGGACCTCGACGTAATGGCTGGCGCACACGAAGCGCTCACTGGCCTCGGCTTTGCCGAAGTCACCGATTACGAGAAGCCGCCGGAGGCGGAGTTCACCTTCGAAACGTATGTGATTTCGGCCCACCGGACGCCCGAGTTGATGTACGCGTACGCCCAGACCGCACGCGAACGCGGGCTCGACGTGATTATCGCCGGGGCAGGCGGGAAATCTGCGGACCTCCCGAACATGACGGCGTCGCTCGCCTACCCGATTCCGGTGATCGGCGTCCCCGTCCAAGAGAAGTCGGTGGACTCGGTGATTGGGATGCCAACGGGCGCGCCCATCGTCGCGGTCGATGCCGGGAAGTCGTTCAACGCTGGGCTGTCTGCGGCCCAACTGCTCGCCCGGTCGTCGCCCGAGTTAGAACAGAAACTTATCGAGTATCACGACAATCTCCAGACCGATGTGGCCGCCGTCTCGCGGAAATTGCACGATCAGGGAACACCGGCGTTCAGGGCGGCTCGCGACACTGAGTAAGCGAACCGGCAATTCCGGTCACTGAGCACTGTTTTTTCGGGGAGAACGGCAAGAATCAACCCTTATATGGGTGCGTTCCCAACCGCCGAACGATAGGAGATAACGGTATGAGCAATCCATGGATAGCGATCGGCGCACTTGCGGTGGTCGGGGTCGGCATCCCTCTCGGTATGATGGCAGTGTCGAGCCTGCTCCGCCCAAGTGTGCCTGAGCAAGGAAAACGCGCCGTCTACGAGAGCGGCGAGATCCCGACGGGGAACACACGCATCCGGTTTAACATTCAGTACTACATGGTTGCGTTGCTGTTCGTCGTTTTCGACATCGAGACTGTCCTCATCTTCCCTTGGACGGTCATCTACCGTGACGCCGTCGCCAACGCCGGGTTGGCAAAGGCGCTCGCGCCGATGCTTGTCTTCATCGGGGTCCTCGTCGTCGGCCTCGCGTGGGCGTGGCGCAAGGGCGCAGTGCAGTGGGTCAAAAGCCCACGGGCTGAACAATCGCGGGTGGACCACTAATGAGTAATCAGCCACAGAACACGGCGACAGGTACAGAGATGCAAACAACCCAGGAGGCCCGTATGGGCGACGGCGTCGACGCTCGCTTCAACTCTACCCTTCGAGAAGCGTTCGGCTCGACCCCGTTCATCCTCACCAAGTTCGACAAGTTCATGAACTGGGTTCGGGGCTCCTCGATGTTCATGCTGCAGTTCGGTATCGCCTGCTGCAGCATCGAGATGATGCACACGTACGCAATCAAGCACGACCTTGACCGCTTCGGTGCGGGTGTGCCGCGTGCGTCGCCGCGTCAGGCGGACGTGATTATCGTCCCCGGTACCATCGTCTCGAAGTTCGCCCCCCGGATGAAGCGCGTCTACGACCAGATGCCAGAACCGAAGTTCGTCGTCGGCATGGGGTCGTGCACCATCTCCGGTGGACCGTTCCAAGAGGGCTACAACGTCATCAAGGGCGCAGAAGAGGTCATCCCGGTGGACATCCACGTCCCCGGCTGCCCACCGCGTCCCGAGGCGCTCATCTACGGCATCGCAAAGCTCCAAGAGCGCATCGCAAACGGCGAAACCAGCCCGGTCACGGTCAAGCCGTACGAACTCGAACAGTTCGGCGACTTAGAGCGTGACGAAATCGTAGACAAGCTTTCAGAACAAATCGACGAAGACCAGCTCGTCATGCGCTACAACTGGGCCGATTCACCATGAGTTTGGAGGAACCAACTCCGGACGTCGGTGAACTGCCCGGTGGCGCTGTCGATTACGACGCGCTCGAAGATCTGCTCGGTGAGAAAGTCCTTCGGCGCGAAGAGCATCTCAACGCAACCGCCTTCGTCGTCCGTCCGGACGCCGTCGAAGAGACGCTTCAGACGCTCCGCGTCGAGGCTGGCTTCGACCACTGCTCGTGTGTCACCGCACAGGAGTACGAAGACCGCTTCGAGAGCATCTACCACCTCCGCAAGTACGACGCCCCGATGCAGGAAGTCGGTGTCGTCGTCCCGACGGCCCGCGACAACCCCGTGAGCCAAACTGGTAGCGCGGCGTATCGCACGGCCGACTGGCACGAGCGCGAGGCGTACGACCTCGTCGGCATCAACTACGAGGGCCACCCGGATATGCGGCGTATTCTGCTGCCTGAGACCTGGCAAGGTCACCCACTTGGGCTCGACTACAACCAGGAAAAACCCCAGATTGTCACCCTCGACAAGCACAAAAATCCACTCGAACCGGACAACGCACAGGGTGAGTCGGACACGATGTTCCTCAACATCGGACCACACCACCCGGCGACCCACGGTGTGCTCCACCTGAAAACCGTCCTCGACGGCGAGCAGGTCGCTGACGTCGAACCAGACATTGGCTATCTCCACCGCTGTGAGGAGCAAATCTGCCAGAACGGCACCTACCGTCACCAGATTATGCCGTACCCAGACCGCTGGGACTACATTTCTGCTGGCCTCTTAAACGAGTGGGCCTACGCGCGCGCTGCAGAGGATTTAGCTGACTTAGACGTGCCAGAGTATGCGCAAGTCATCCGGACGATGGGCGCAGAACTCTGTCGCATCGCCTCGCACATGCTCGCGCTCGGGACGTTCGCACTCGACGTGTACGGCGACTTCACGGCCATCTTCCAATACGCATTCCGCGACCGTGAAATCGTCCAGAACATCTTAGAAGACCTCACCGGTCAGCGGCTGATGTTCAACTACTTCCGCCTCGGCGGCGTCGCGTGGGACCTTCCAGAGCCACGCGAGGAGTTCCTCGACAAGATTCGTGACTTCCTCGATGAACTCCCAGAGAAGGTCGAGGAGTACCACGACCTACTCACCTCGAACGAGATTTTCCAGCTGCGGTGTGTCAACACCGGCATCCTCGAACCTGAGGTTGCAAAGCAGTACGGCGTGACCGGTCCGGTCGCCCGTGGCTCCGGTATCGACTACGACCTGCGTCGTGACGACCCGTACGGCTACTACGACAAACTCGACTGGGACGTCGTGACGATGGACGGCTGTGACAACTACGCTCGCGTCCTTGTCCGCATGGGCGAGGTCGAACAGTCTGCACGCATCATCGACCAGTGTGTCGAACTCTTAGCAGACTGGCCAGAAGACGACCGCGAAATTCAGAGCAACGTGCCACGCACTCTGCGTCCCGACGAAGACGCGGAGATTTACCGCACCGTCGAAGGCGCGAAGGGCGAACTCGGCATCTATATGCGGTCTGACGGCACCGACAAACCAGCCCGGTTCAAGATTCGCAGTCCGTGCTTCTCGAACCTACAGGCGCTGCCCGAGATGTCCAACGGGGAGTACATCCCTGACCTGATTGCGACGCTTGGCAGCCTCGACATCGTGCTTGGCGAGGTGGACCGGTAATGTATCTGCTGCAGACTCTGCCAGATACCGTTGGTCAACTCCTCGGCTTCGGCTCGGAGATGGGTCCCGGACAGGACTTCATCGCCTCGCTGCTCGCCGCGTTCCTCATCGGGAACATCATGCTCGGCATGACGGCACTCGCAGGGCCGTGGGCGAAACGGAAGATTACGGCCGCGTTCACCGACCGCATTGCAGTCAACCGTGTGGGGCCGTTTGGCCTGCTCATCATCGTGGCAGACGCCGTGCGCCTGCTCTCGAAAGAGCTCATCGTCCCCGAGGGCGTAGACCGTCCAGCGTGGGACCTTGCGCCCATCATCATGGCGTCTTCTGCGCTGCTCGGCTTCGCGGTCATCCCAATGGGAAGCGGCATTCAACTCGCAGACCCCGAAACGGGGCTTGCGTACGTGTTTGCGGTTTCCTCGCTCGCGTCGCTCGGCCTCGTCATGGCCGGCTACGCGTCTAACAACAAGTACTCCCTGCTCGGTGGCCTCCGCGCCGTCGCGCAGAACCTCGCCTACGAGATTCCGCTCGTCGTGACGGCAGCCTCCGTCGTTATCTTCGCAGGCACGCTCCAGATGAGCGGCATCGTCGCCGCCCAACAGGAGACGCTCGTCACCATCGGCGGCTTCGCAATTCCCGCGTGGTTCGCCTTCCTCAACCCGTTCGCATTCGTGTTGTTCATCGTGGCGAACCTCGCAGAAGTCGGACGGAACCCGTTCGACACGCCAGAGGCACCGACCGAGATCGTCGCAGGCTACCAGACTGAGTACTCCAGCGTGTACTTCGTGCTGATGTACCTCGGTGAGTTCCTGCACATCTTCCTCGGCGGCGCAATCATCGCGACGCTCTTCCTCGGCGGCCCAGCAGGCCCCGGCCCAGACAGTCTCGGGTTCATCTGGTTCGTCGTGAAGATTTGGGCTGTGTTCTTGCTCACCCAGTGGTTCCGCGCCGCGATTCCGCGTGTCCGTATCGACCAGATGATTGAAATCGGCTGGAAAGGGATGCTCGTGCTTTCGTTCGCGAACCTCGTCCTGACCGCCGTCATTGTGGGTGTGATTGCATGATTGGCTTACTCAAATCGATGGCAGCAACGATGAAACACGCCCTGGACGGCTCGACGTTCACGGTCGAATACCCCGACGTCGAACCCGAAGTGAGCCCACGATTCCGTGGTGTTCACAAGTTCAGCCAGGAGCGCTGTATCTGGTGTCGCCAGTGTGAGAACGTCTGTCCGAACGACACGATTCAGATTGTCACGGACGACAAGCGCAACGGCGAACAGTACAACCTCCACATCGGCCAGTGTATCTACTGCCGACTCTGTGAGGAAGTCTGCCCCGTTGACGCCATCATCCTCACCCAGAACTTCGAGTTCACGGGTGACACGAAAGACGACCTGGCGTACAACATGGAACAGCTGAAAAACGTCCCGTGGTACAAGGACATCGACCCCCTCAAGTCCCGCGAACCAGACCGCGGCGTCTGGATTGGCGAGGGCGAGGGCGAAGTCGACTACCAGTAAACCACACCTCGCGTCCGGGTGGCTAACGGACGCAACACGCACAACAAATCAATGGCAATCTACGAGACACTCGCGTTCGCGCTGTTCGCCCTCATCACCGTGGGCAGCAGCCTCGGCGTTGTCCTCGCGCGGGACGTGTGGCATTCTGCACTCCTGCTCGGGATGGCGCTGTTGAGCGTGGCGGTCCATTACGTGATGCTGCAGGCGGAGTTCCTCGCAGCGATGCAAATCCTCGTCTACGTCGGCGGGGTTCTCATCCTCATCACGTTCGCCGTCATGCTCACGCGCGCACAGCAAACGGAGGTGAGTAACGCATGACAAGCAAACCCCGCTTTAAGCTCGGTTCACACCTTGCTCCGGGGCTGGCTGCCGTCGCGCTCTTTGGCGTGATGGCTGCCGTTTTCTTGACCGCATCCTTCCCAGAGCCAACCGGCTTTGGTGACGGTTCGATTACGGCGTCTATCGGTTACGCCATGTTCGACCTCGTCGACCTCGCATCCCACGACAGTGAGAGCTTCCTCGTGGCGTTCGAGATTATCGACTTGGCGCTCGTGGCGGCGCTCGTTGGCGCGGTCATGCTCGGACGCCGCGACGAAGGTGAGGCCTTCGGACGCGCGTTCAAGCCCGGCGGCAAACAGACAGAACAGGAGGCTGACGACTGATGGTTCCGGCCCAGTACTACCTCCTGCTTTCGGCCGCCGTGTTCTGTATCGGTCTGTTCGGCATCCTCACCCGACGGAACGCACTTGTGTTCCTCATGTCGATCGAGCTGATGCTGAACGCCGCGAACATCAATTTCGTCGCGTTCTCGGCGCAGTGGGGGAACGTTACGGGGCAGGTGTTTAGCCTGTTCACGATCGCCATCGCCGCCGCGGAAGTGGCGGTCGGCATCGGCATCATCCTGGTGCTCTACCGTAACTTCCGCGACGTCGACGTGACCAAAGCGACGACGATGAGGTGGTAATTATGGCAGGTGTATTCGAATTTGCTCCGGCAATTGCGGCACTCCCGTTCGCATCGTTCCTCGTAGCACTGTTCTTTGGCAAGTACATGCCAAAGCGCGGCGCGCTCGCAGGAATCTTTGCGACCGCGGGGTCGCTGCTGCTGTCGCTGTGGGTGTTCCTCACGGTGGCAGGCGGCGAAGCGTTCAACGAAAATCTCTACACGTTCGTCGCGGGACAGGACACCTTTAGCCTGCACCTCGGCTTGCTGCTCGACCCACTGTCTGCGATGATGCTCGTCATCGTGTCGCTGGTGGCGTTCTTGGTCCACATCTTCAGTCTGGGCTACATGAACGACGAGGGCGAGACGGGACTCCCACGCTACTACGCCGGCCTCGGCCTGTTCACGGCGTCCATGCTTGGGTTCGTGTTTGCGAACAACCTGCTCATGGCGTTCATGTTCTTCGAGCTGGTCGGGCTGTGTTCGTACCTGCTCATTGGCTTCTGGTTCCGCGAAGACGGGCCACCATCCGCCGCGAAGAAGGCGTTCCTCGTCACCCGCTTTGGTGACTACTTCTTCCTCATTGGCGTGGTCGCCATCTTCGCGACCTTCGGCACGGCCGCGTTCGCCGGTTCCGAGAGCTTCCCGCACATCGCAGAGCAGGTGCTCCTCGGTGAGGAGACGGTCGAAACGTTCGGCTTCTCGCCTGAGATGTGGTTCACCATCCTCGGCCTGCTCGTCCTCGGTGGCGTGATGGGCAAGTCCGCGCAGTTCCCGTTCCACACGTGGCTGCCGGACGCGATGGAAGGCCCAACGCCCGTTTCCGCACTCATTCACGCGGCGACGATGGTCGCAGCCGGTGTGTACCTCGTTGCCCGGATGTACGGCTTCTACGCGCTCTCGCCAACGGCACTCGCCGTCATCGCGCTCGTCGGTGGCTTCACCGCACTGTTCGCGGCGACGATGGGCGTCGTAAAGCGCGAAATCAAGCAGGTGCTCGCGTACTCCACCATCTCCCAGTACGGCTACATCATGCTCGGACTGGGTGCCGGTGGCTACGTCGCCGGTGTCTTCCACCTGCTCACCCACGCCTTCTTCAAGGCACTGCTGTTCCTCGGCGCTGGTGCGGTCATCATCGCGATGCACCACAACGAGAACATGTGGGACATGGGTGGCCTGAAAGACAAAATGCCAGTCACCTACTGGACGTTCCTTTCAGGGTCGCTCGCCCTCGCGGGCATCGTCCCGTTCGCCGGGTTTTGGTCGAAAGACGAGGTGCTCTACGAGGCGCTCATTCACGGCCTGAACAGCCCGGTGTTGCTCCTCGCGTACGCGATGGGGCTCATCGCGGTGTTCTTCACCGGCTTCTACACCTTCCGCATGGTGTTCCTCACCTTCCACGGTGAGCCGCGGTCTGACCTCGCCCGCGACCCACACGGCATCCACTGGAACGTCAAGTTCCCGCTCGTCGTGCTCGGGATTCTCGCAGCGACCATCGGGCTCGTCAACATGACACCGGTGGCAGACCTCACTGGCCTGCACATCGAGTTCCTCCACAGTTGGCTCGACTTAGAGGAAGGCTTCGCAAGCGGGCTCAGCGCACACCACTACGGTGAGTTGCTCCACGACTTCGCTGGCTACAGCGCGGCGGAGATTCCGTCCATCGCGGCTGGCGCAGTCTCGCTCGCCCTCGCCCTCGCGGGCGCAGGACTGGCATACTCGCTCTACAACGTGCCCGTCCCAGTCGAGCACACCGACAAACTCGGGAGCATCAAGACGCTCCTGTACAACAACTACTACCAGGACGAATACCAGGTCTGGCTCGCAACGGGACTCACCCTCCCGCTCGCTCGCGCCGCCGACAAGTTCGACAACGGCGTCGTCGATGGCGTCGTCAACGGCGTCTCCAGCGTGAGTCTGTTTTCCGGCAACCGCGTCCGCCGGGTGCAGACGGGTGTGGTCAGCAACTACGCGACCTTGCTCACGGTTGGGCTGGTCGCCCTGCTGGTCGTCCTCGGCATCACAGGAGGTTGGTTCTAGATGATGATTGAATTGCTACTCGGCGTAACGCTCGTCGGCGCGCTCCTGACGTTCCTCGCGCCGGATAAGGTCGCAGGAAAGCTGGCGTTCGCCGTCAGTCTGCTCCCTGTGGTCGGCAGTCTCTGGATGTATTTGAACTTCGATGGCTCGGGCAACGCACTGCTCGGCGGGACGCTCGCGTATGAGACGAACGCCCAGTGGGTTTCCCTCGGCCCGTGGGACCTGACGTGGCACGTCGGCTTAGACGGCATCAGTATGCCGCTGTTCGTGCTCACGACAGTGCTCACGACGCTCGCAATCGTGAGCGCGTGGACGCCAATCGACGAACGTCAGTCACAGTTCTACGGCCTGATGTTGCTCATGGAAGCGAGCCTCATCGGCGTGTTCGCGGCACTGGACTTCTTCGTCTGGTTCATCTTCTGGGAAGCCGTCCTCATCCCGATGTACTTCCTCATCGGTGTCTGGGGCGGCCCACGCCGGAAGTACGCCGCAATCAAGTTCTTCGTCTACACCAACGTCGCCTCGCTGGTGATGTTCATCGGCTTCATGGCGCTAGTGTTCGGCCTCGGTGACTCCGTCACCACCCTCGGCCTGCCGGAAGTCGCACAGGCGCTTCGCGCCGGTGAACTCGGCTCGGTCGGTGGCATCGCGCCGGGCACGCTGAAGGCGCTCGCCTTCTTCGCCATGTTCGCTGGCTTCGCGGTGAAGGTGCCGGTCGTCCCGGTCCACACGTGGCTGCCCGACGCTCACGTCGAGGCCCCCACGCCCGTCTCAGTCATGCTGGCTGGCGTCCTCCTGAAGATGGGGACGTACGCCCTGCTCCGATTCAACTTCACCATGCTCGCTGACGTGGCTCGCGGCGCGGCGTCGATTATCGCCGTGTTTGCGGTTGTCAGCGTCATCTACGGCGCGATGCTCGCGCTTGCCCAACAAGACCTGAAGCGCATCGTTGCGTACTCTTCGGTGTCTTCGATGGGCTACGTCATCCTCGGACTCGTTGCCTACACCGTCTACGGTGTCGGCGGCGCGACGTTCCAGATGATTGCACACGGCCTCATCTCGGGGCTGATGTTCATGGCGGTCGGTGTCATCTACAACACCACCCACACCCGGATGGTCGCAGACATGTCCGGGCTCGCAGACCGGATGCCGTGGACGGTTGGCATCCTCGTCGCCGCCGCGTTCGCCTACATGGGCCTGCCGCTGATGGCTGGCTTCGCGGGCGAACTGTTCATCTTCCTCGGCGCGTTCAACGCGTTCCCGGGGTCGCCAATCTTCACCTCGCTTGCGATGTTCGGTATCGTCATCGTCGCAGGCTACCTGCTGTTTGCGATGCAGCGTACCCTGTTCGGGTCGTTCCGGCTCGAAACGGATTATGAGGTCACGCCAGCGCCGTTCCACGACGTTGCGCCGCTCGCCGTGCTCCTCATCCTCATCATCGCACTCGGTGTCGCACCAGACATCTTCATGCAGATGATTCAAGACGCAATTCGTCCGATTCTCGTCGTCGGAGGGGGTGCCTAAATGGCGGTCTCTACCGCACTGGCGCTCTCGCCGGTGGTCATCCTCGGCGTCGCCGCGACGCTGTTGTTCCTGTTCGACAGCCTGACGCCGGACAAAGCTGATGACGGTCGCCTCGCAGGCATCGCGACGGCTGGCGCGCTGTTGTCGCTCGCCGGAACGGGCTACCTGTTCACGGCGACGGACATCGTGACCCAGCCGCTGTCGCTCTACGGTGACCAGCTCGTTATCGACGGGATGAGCCTGTTCTTCGGGTTCATCTTCACGAGCGTCGCCGCGATGGTCTCGCTCGCCAGCTACGACTACCTCCGTGGCCACAAAAATCAGGCCGAGTACTACATCCTCGTCCTGCTGGCCGCGATGGGCATGTCGCTCATGGCGTCTGCGAACAGCCTCGCGACGGCGTTCGTCGCGCTCGAACTCGCCAGCCTGCCATCGTACGCGCTCGTCTCGTTCTTGAAAAAGAACCGTGGCAGCGTCGAAGCAGGCCTCAAGTACTTCCTCATCGGCGCGCTGTCGTCTGCGGTGTTCGCCTACGGTATCAGCCTCGTCTACGCGGCGACCGGCGCACTGCAGTTCGGCGCAATCGCTGAGGCAGCCGCAAACACGGAGTTCGTTGGCATCCTCGGCCTCGGTGTGCTGATGGTGCTCGGCGGCTTCGCGTTCAAGACCGCGAGCGTCCCGTTCCACTTCTGGGCGCCGGAGGCATACGAGGGCGCACCTGCGCCAATCTCGGGCTTCCTCTCGTCGGCCTCGAAGGCCGCCGGGTTCGTGGTCGCCTTCCGCGTGTTCGTCGAAGCCTTCCCGCTGGAAACGGTGCCCGTCGATTGGGTGCTCGCCTTCCAGATTCTCGCTATCGTCACGATGACGCTCGGGAACTTCGCCGCCGCGGTCCAGGAGAACGTCAAACGGATGCTCGCGTACTCCTCGATTGGCCACGCAGGCTACGTCCTCATCGGGCTCGCCGCCCTTACAAGCGGCGGGCAAAACGACCTCGTTCTCGGGGCGTCGATGATGCACTTGCTCGTCTACGGCTTCATGAACACGGGCGCGTTCCTGTTCATCGCCATGACCGAGCACTGGGGCATTGGTCGCAAATTCGAGGACTTCAACGGTCTCGGCAAGCAGGCACCACTCGCCTGCGCCGCGATGACCGTGTTCCTGTTCAGCCTCGCTGGCCTCCCAATCGGCGCAGGCTTCCTCTCTAAGTACGTGCTGTTCGCCGCCGCCGTCGGCGCGGGCTTCTGGTGGCTCGCCGCCTTCGGTGCGATAAACAGCGCGCTGTCGCTCTACTACTATTCGCGCGTCGTCAAGGCGATGTGGATAGAAGAGGCGACTGAAGACCGCGAACTGAGCGGCTACCCGGCAGGCCTCTACGCCGCCGTCGTCGGTGCCGCCATCATCACCATCGTCTTGCTCCCGGCGTTCAACCCGGTTGCAAGCACGGCCGTGGACGCCGCGAGCGTCCTCTTTGGCTGAATCGCCTCCACTTTCTTTCGTTTTTCTGCCGCTGAGCAATAGCGTTCGAGAGAATCACTGTTCAGGCGGAGGGTTTTAGACCAATGAAGGGGAACGGTGGCACATGGTTTTCCGGTTGGTGCTCGGCTGTGGCTCGTTCGGCCATTCGTTAGTCGAAACCATCCGCCGCGACTCCGGGCGCTTGCTCGTGCTCACGAACGAAGAACGGCGCGTCGAAACGCTTCGGAGCGATTCGATTAACGCCAAGCTGGCAGACCCCACGAACGCGACGGCGATCGCCGATGCCGCAGAAGGGGTGGATGTCATCGTGGTTGCGAGCGACATTCCCGGACAAAACCTCGCCAGCGCGAAAGCCGCCCGACGCACGTTTCCAAAAGCACAGCTTACCGTGTTTACGGGCGAAGAACCCCGAGCGGAGACACTAACGGCGCTTGAGGAGGTCGCAGACACCCTCATCGACCCGAGTACGGCCGTGACCGACTACATCATCGAGCGTGTGGGCGATACAGGCCTGCGCCTGAGACGGCTCGTCCGGATGCTCAGAGCCCTCTCCGGCAAACTCGCCGTCGTCACCCACGACAACCCTGACCCGGACGCGCTCGCGAGCGCCGTGGCGCTCCAGAAGATTGCACAGGCGGTTGGCTGTTCGGCGGACGTGGTCTATTTTGGTGACATCACCCACCAAGAAAATCGCGCGTTCGTGAATCTGCTCGACCTCGATTTACGGAATCTCCAGCGCGGCGCCGACCTCTCTGAGTACGCCGGGTTCGCGCTCGTCGACCACTCGCGCCCCGGCGTCAACGACCAGTTACCCCCGGATACGAACGTCGACGTGGTCATCGACCACCACCCACCGCGCGCGCCCATCGACGCCCGCTTTGTTGACGTGCGAAGCGACGTTGGGGCGACGAGCACCCTGCTCACGGACTATCTGATGCAACTTGGCTACAAACTGGACACGGCCGTTGCGACGGGACTGCTCTACGGGATTCGCGTCGATACGAAAGACTTCTCGCGTGACATCTCACCGGCGGATTTCGAGGCGGCCGAGTTCCTCGTGCCTCGTGCAGACAGCAGCCTGCTCGCCCAGTTCGAAACCCCGAGTATGAGCGCAGAGACGCTGTCGATTATCGGGCGGGCCATCCACGAACGTGAGATGCGAGGCGACGTGTTGTTGAGCGGGGTTGGCCCCATCTCAGACCGCGATGCGCTTGCCCAGGCCGCAGACCACCTGCTCAACATGGAGGGCATCACGACGACCCTTGTCTACGGCTTCAAAGAGGGCACCGTCTACGTCTCTGCGCGCGCTCGTGGCACCGATCTCGACCTCGGGGAGACGCTGCGCGATGCGTTCGGGCAGATTGGCTCTGCGGGCGGCCACGCGGATATGGCCGGGGCGCAGATTTCACTTGGCTTACTCGGTGACGTAGAAGAGGGGTCTGCTGACTCGTTGCGCCAGATTCTCACCGACGTCATCACAGACCGCTTTTTCGATACGCTCACCTCGCGGCCCGGCCAGCCAGTGGAGTCGGTGTACTCGATTCCCGAGTTCGGCAAACAGTTTTTCGACGGTGAGGAGTGAGCGAGACACTTTTGCGGCGGGCGGCCGTCAGTCGGGGTAATGGAAGACCCTGACTCGGCTGGAACCAAGCCCCGCGTCAAAGACTATATGACTCGTGACGTGGCTACCGTTTCGCCCGATGATACGGTCGAAGCAGTCGCAGTGCGAATCGCAGAGAGTGACGAGCACAGCGGGTTTCCGGTGTGTAGCGGCCGCCGCGTCGAGGGGTTCGTGAGCGCCCGCGACCTGTTGCTCGCAGACGATGACGAACTCATCTTCAAGGTGATGAGCCAAGAACTCATCGTCGCCCACCCGGAGATGGACCTGACCGACGCTGCCCGCGTCATCCTCCGGTCGGGGATTCAGAAACTCCCAGTCGTAGACGACGCCGGCAACCTTGTGGGCATCATCTCGAACGCCGACGTGATTCGCAGTCAAATCGAACGCGCCACCCCCGAGAAGGTGGGGAAACTCATGCGCACCTTAGAGAACATCCACGGCGTCACGGTGAGCGAGGAACGCCGGAAGGTGAAGCTCGCAGAACTCCGGCCCACGCAGGGGCGTGTGTATGCGGACGAACTGGAAGGCCGAAGCTACGAACTCGAACGCGGGCTTGCAGAGCCTCTCGTCGTCATCGACAACGACGGCGACCTGCTGCTCGCAGACGGTCACCACCGCTCTAAAGCCGCAGACCGCCTCGGTATCCCCGAGATGGACGCCTACGTCATCGTCCTCGACACGCCGGTCGACCTCGGGATGGCGAAGACCGCAGAAAAGGAAGGACTCAACACCATCGACGACATCGACGTGGTCGATTACGCTCGCCATCCGCTCATCGAATCGACCAAACGCTTCCAATAGTTTTCATAATCGGCCCGCTGACCCCGGAATCTTAATGAATTTCCGGACAGACCTACGAGTATGTACGACGATGCCGACCTCGAAAAAATTCGTGAGTCGCGCGACCGCTGGGAGGACGACACCTTAGAACCCGTTCTTTCTGCCTACGGCGAGCGCAAAGACCGCTTTGCGACGGTCTCCAACCTCGAAGTAGACCGCCTCTACACCCCGGACGACGTTGCCGACACCGACTTCGACACCGACCTCGGCATGCCGGGAGAGGAGCCGTTCACCCGCGGCGTCTACCCGACGATGTACCGCGGACGGACGTGGACGATGCGCCAGTTCGCCGGATTCGGCACCGCAGAGGAGACGAACGAACGCTTCCACTACCTCATCAAAGAGGGTCAGACTGGCCTTTCGACGGCGTTCGACATGCCGTCGCTGATGGGCCTCGACTCAGACCACCCGATGAGCGACGGCGAGGTCGGTAAAGAGGGCGTGGCCGTGGACACGCTCCGCGACATGGAGATACTGTTCGACGGCATCCGGGTCGATGAGGTGTCTACGAGTTTCACCATCAACCCAAGCGCCGCCGTCATCTACGCGATGTACATCGCGCTCGCGGACAAGCAAGGCGTCCCGCGCGACCAGGTCCGGGGCACCCTGCAAAACGATATGCTCAAAGAGTTCATCGCGCAAAAAGAGTGGGTCATCCCGCCCGCGCCGTCGCTCGATGTCGTGACCGACACCATCGAGTTCGCGGCCGAAGAGACGCCAAAGTGGAAGCCCGTCTCCATCTCGGGCTACCACATCCGTGAGGCCGGTTCGACCGCGGTTCAAGAACTCGCCTTCACGCTCGCAGACGGCTTCGCCTACGTCGAAGACGCGATGGACCGCGGTTTGGATGTGGACGATTTTGCGCCACAGCTCTCCTTTTTCTTCAACTCGCACAACTCGTTTTTCGAGGAGATTGCGAAGTACCGCGCCGCCCGCCGCATCTACGCCCGCGTCATGAGCGAGTGGTACGGCGCGGAGTTGGATGCGAGCAAACAACTCAAGTTCCACACCCAGACGGCAGGCCAGAGTCTCACCGCCCAACAGCCGCTCAACAACATCATCCGCACGACCATCCAAGCGCTCGCGGGGGTCCTCGGGGGCACCCAGAGCCTGCACACCAACAGCTACGACGAGGCGCTTGCCCTGCCCTCTGAAGAGGCCGTTCGCGTCGCGCTGCGTACCCAACAGATCATCGCCGACGAATCGGGTGCTGCGGACATCATCGACCCACTCGGTGGCAGTTTCGCGGTCGAAGCACTCACCGACGAGATGGAGGAGAAAACGATGGAGTACATCACGCACATCAAGGAGATGGGCGACGGCTCGGTGCGCGACGGTGTCCTCGAAGGCATCGACCAGGGCTACTTCCAGCGCGAGATTCAAGAGGCGTCCTACGAGTACCAAAAGCGCGTGGACAAAGGCGAGGAAATCGTCGTCGGCGTGAACAAGTACAAACTCGACGAGGAAGTCGAACCAGAACTGCTCCACGTCTCCGACGAAGTGCAAGAAAAACAGCTCACCCGGCTCGCAGAAGTCAAAGCAGAGCGCGACGACGAGGAAGTCGAAGCCACGCTCTCCGCGCTCGACGAGGCGATTGAAAACGGCGAGAACGTGATGCCAGCCATCATCGACGCGGTGAAAGCCTACGTCACGATGGGTGAGATTATGGACGTGTTCAAACAGCACTACGGCGCGTACTCAGAGAAAATCGGCCTCGCGTAATTCGGGGACGGTCACCCCCTCGTGTGGGCGCTGGTGTGCCGCTTCTTTTCGCTAAACCATCCAATAGTAAACATATTTCTCGGGCGCGATGTGTGAATCGTGATTCGAACGCCGCATGCGGATATTCACAGACTCCTTGAAATTTTCTTCCCAGTTTACGACCATATGTTGGCCGGACGGTAGAACTATGGCACCGTGTACCCAATTTCGGGTGAACGGTGGCACCATATGACGAAGGATTCTTCACAGGCACTTGAGGCACGACTCCGAGAACAGGACTATTTCCGACCGTCTCCGAAGTTCGTCGGGCAGGCAAACCAGACCGACCCCGGCATCTACGACCGATTTGATGAGGAGTACCCCGAGGCATTTTCCGAGTATGCAGACCTGCTCGACTGGGACGAGCCGTGGGACGAGGTGTTCGACGGCAGCAACCCGCCGTTTTTCAAATGGTTCACCGGTGGGAAGCTGAACGCCTCGTACAACTGCATCGACCGGCACTTAGCCGAACGAAAAAATCAGACCGCACTGCTCTGGGAGGGCGAAGACGGCGAGCAGCGAAACATCTCGTATCAAGACCTCTACCGCGAAGTAAACGAGTTTGCGTCCCTCCTGCGAGACGTCGGCGTCAAGGAAGGCGACATCGTCACCCTCCACATGCCGATGGTGCCCGCTCTGCCGATTACGATGCTCGCGCTCGCCCGGATTGGCGCACCACACAGCGAAGTGTTCGGTGGCTTCTCCGCACAGGCACTCGCAGACCGCGTCGATGACGCGAACTCAGACTACGTCGTCACCATTGACGGCTACTATCGCCGTGGCGAGTTGCTCAACCACAAACAGAAGGCCGACGAGGCGATGGAACTCGCAGACCACGACGTCAAGAACGTGCTCGTTTGGACGCGCGAAGACGAGTTGCATCCCGACGTGGAACTCGAAGACGGCCGTGACCTCCGCGTCGAAGAACTCCTCGAAGATCACCGCGGGGCGCGCGTCGACCCCGTCTCCCGTGACGCAGAAGACCCCCTGTTCCTCATGTACACCTCGGGGACGACGGGCCAGCCAAAGGGCTGTCAGCACCGCACCGGCGGGTATCTCGCCTACGCGGCAGGCACCTCGAAGTACGTCCTCGATATCAAGCCCGAAGACACCTACTGGTGTATGGCCGACATCGGCTGGATTACGGGCCACACGTACATCGTCTACGGCCCGCTCGCACTCGGGACGACTTCGGTGATGTACGAAGGCGCACCCGACTTCCCGCACAAAAGCCGGACGTGGGAGATCGCAGAGAAGTACGACGTGGACATCTTCCACACCTCGCCAACCGCCGTGCGCATGTTCATGAAGTGGGGCGAGCAGTACCTCGACGACTACGACTTCTCCTTTAGGCATATGACGACGGTCGGTGAACCAATTCAGCCAGAAGCATGGCTCTGGTACTACAAGTACGTCGGCAAAGAGGAGGCCGTCATCGTGGATACGTGGTGGCAGACTGAGACCGGTGGCCACCTCATCACCAATCTCCCGGCGCTCAAAGACATGAAACCCGGCAGCGCGGGCGTCGGCTGTCCGGGCATCAAACCCGCGCTCGTAGACGATGAGGGCGACCTCTTAGAGCCGGCGACGGGACAGGCTGGCAACCTCGTCATCACTCGGCCATGGCCCGGCATGCTCCAAACGGTGTACGGCGACGACGAGCGCTTCATCAGCACCTACTGGGCTGATTTCTCCGACACCGACTCAGACGACTGGCGCGACTGGCTGTACAAAGCCGGGGACGGCGCGGTTCACGAGCGCGACGGCTACTTCCGCATCCTTGGGCGGTTGGACGACGTGATGAACGTCGCGGGCCACCGCCTCGGGACGATGGAACTCGAAAGCGCCGTCGCAGAAGTCGAAGACGTGGCAGAAGCCGCCGTCGTCTCGCGCAAGGACGAAGCGAAGGGCGAAGTGCCGGACGTGTACGTCATCCTGAGAGAGGGCGTCGAGGCGGGCGACGACGTGCGAAAGCGAATCGTGGGCGCAGTCGAAGAGGAGATTGGGAAGTTCGCCCGCCCGGCAAACGTCCTCTTCGTGGACGACCTGCCGAAAACGCGCTCGGGGAAAATCATGCGTCGCCTACTCGAAAACATCTCGAACGACGAAGAACTCGGGAACACGACGACGCTTCGTGACCCTTCCGTCCCGGAGAAAATCCGCGACCAACTCAAATCAAACTGAGCGAACGTTCACCCTGTCTTTTTCATTGCGTACTCTCACAGACTGGTGCGACGACCACCTGCCGCAGGCGAAAAACCTATGCTTGGTTTGCCCAATTTTATCATGACATATGGAAAATCCGCTACTCGTCACCGAGTTTTTAGATAGGGCACGAACCTATTACGGAGACAAAGAAGGGGTCGTCGCCACTACGGGAGAGCGACTGACCTACGCTGAGATTGGTGACCGGGCAGACGGCTTCTCCGCCGCACTTCAGGCGCGCGGAGTTGAAAAGGGTGACCGGGTAGCCGTCCTTGACCCGAACACGCACTACCACCTCGAAGCGGCCTACGGCATCATGCAACTTGGCGGGGTGCACACGCCGCTCAACTACCGACTCGTCCCTCGCGAGTTCGAGTACATCCTGAACGATGCGGGCGTGAAAGCCATCTACGCAGACCACGCCTACACGGAGCAAATCGAGCAAATCCGCGACGACATCCCCACCGAGATTTTCATCACCAACGACGCGGACGCCGTCGAAGGCGACTGGGAGCAGTTCGACGACGTCATCGCAGAATCGAGCGAGTACGAGCGCCCGGAGATGGCAGAAGACGAGGTCATCACCATCAACTACACCTCGGGAACGACCGGCGACCCGAAGGGCGTGATGCGCACCCATCGCTGTGAGACACTCCACGCCTACCTCATCAGCCACCACCAGCGCATCTCAGACGAGGACGTGTATCTGTGGACGCTGCCGATGTTCCACGCAAACGGCTGGGGACACATCTTTTCCGTCACCGGCAACGGCGCGCGCCAAATCTGTACCCGCGGCATCGACGCCGAGTGGATTTTCGACACCGTCCGCGAGGAGAACGTCTCCTACATGTGCGCCGCCCCGACGGTGCTCAACTTGCTGATGGAGTACTACGACGAAGCAGAGCCGGAGACGGTAGGTGACAACGACGTACGCGTCGCCACCGCCGGCAGCGCGCCGCCAGAGGCGACGCTCCGGGTCGTCGAAGACGAGTTCGGCTGGTATTTGATGCACGTCTACGGCGCGACCGAGACGGGGCCGCTCATCACCACCTCCGACTTCGGGAGCTTTTTCGACGATGACGATGACGCCCGCTTCCGACTCAAGAAGCGGCAGGGAATCGGCTACCTCGGGACCGAAATCCGTGTCGT
Source organism: Haladaptatus sp. ZSTT2 (assembly GCF_037081775.1). Lineage (NCBI taxonomy): Archaea > Methanobacteriati > Methanobacteriota > Halobacteria > Halobacteriales > Haladaptataceae > Haladaptatus > Haladaptatus sp. ZSTT2. Next base: position 2,647,073 of record NZ_JBAMHQ010000001.1, on the reverse strand, counting down.
GGACGCGGACGGTGAGGACGTGCCGTGGGACGACGAAACGCTCGGCGAGGTCGTCGTCCGCGGCAACCAGATTATGGAGGGCTACTGGAACAAGCCCGAAGCCACCGAAGAGGCGTTCACAGACCGCGTCGAGGGCTACTACCACATGGGTGACCTCGCGGTCGTGGACGAACACGGCATGATTTCGATTCAAGACCGCAAGAAGGACATCATCATCTCCGGCGGGGAGAACATCTCTTCGATCGAACTCGAAGACACGTTGTTCGACCACGACGCCATCGCCAACGTGGCCGTGATTCCCGCACCGAGCGATAAGTGGGGCGAGACGCCAAAGGCGTTCATCGTCCCCGCAAACGGTGACACGGAGAATCCGGGCATCACCCTCGAAGAAATCGAGGCGTTCTGCCGCGAACGGCTCGCGGGCTACAAAGTCGTCCACAACGTCGAGTTTGTTGACGCACTTCCGACCACCGCGACCGGGAAGGTGCAAAAATACGAACTGCGCAAGAAGGAGTGGGACGACCAAGATTCGATGGTCGGGCAGGGGTAAACCCTACTCGACGTAGCGGTCTGAAACGTAGATGACCAACCCAAGGAGAACGCCAAGGACGGTCGCGAGCGTCAACGCACCGTAGGCGGCGAGTCCGAGGGGGGTTGCGGGGAACTCGATGAGGCCGAGATATTTTGGTGCGAGCAGTTTTCCTTCGACGAAGGTGCCGAGAATCAGTCCCGTGAGCGCGGCGACTGCCACGACGACGACGTAGATGGTGAGGACGACGCGCCGACCGCCGGTGAACGTCTGCGTCTTTCCCATATTCCGGTTTAGGAATCACCGACGATTAGCCTTTTGACCTCGCGGTGCCAACGCCGAGTATGTCCGACAAAGAGCTGTTGATGCTCATTCTCGGCGCGATAGCCGCGTTGATGTTCCTTGGCGGGTTCGTCCTCGTGATGTTCTAGTACCGGCGTCCAACTACCCGGCGTTTTCTCCCCCTCGCACGCGCTGCTCAGCGGTGTGAATGCGTGAAAAACAAAAACTGCGACCGATGCTTACTCGTCTGCGACTTCGCCGCCGTCGGTTGCGACTTCTTCTTCACCGCCGTCAGCCGCGACAATAGAGCGGTTGACGCGGTTTTCGTGCCAGTGCCATTCGTGGCCGTGCTGATTCGTGTCCTTGAGACTCCATGGGTCGCCGTCTTCGATGACGGGGCCTTCCATCCAGGACATGACGATGTTCCAGACGAAGATGGCCATGCCGATGGCGATGATGAACGCGCCGACGGTTGCGAGCTGGTGGAGCGCCGTAATCGCCTGCATCGGCGTGATTGCCGGGTTGAAGTCGTAGGTGGCGTAGCGCCGCGGCATGCCGAGGTAGCCGAGGATGAGCATGCCAAAGAACGTCAGGTTCGTCCCGACCATGACGAGCCAAAAGTGCCACTTAGCGAGCGTGCGCTGGTACATCCGCCCGGTGTAGATTGGGAACCAGTAGTACACCGCGGCGAACACGCCGAACGCAATGACGCCCATCACGATGTAGTGGAAGTGACCCACGACGTAGTAGGTGTCGTGGAGCACGAGGTCGACCGGAACCGCCGCGAGGAAGACACCGGTGACGCCGCCGATGATGAAGTTCGAGATGAACCCGATACAGAACAGCATCGGGGCGGTCATCCGGAGTTTCCCGTTCCAGAGCGTGGTTATCCAGTTAAAGGTCTTGACCGCACTCGGGATGGCAATCGCCAGTGAGACGGCCATGAACGACGCACGCAGGCGTGGGTCGATACCCGTCGAGAACATGTGGTGGGCCCACACACCGAACGAGAGTACGCCGATGGCGAGCGTCGAGTAGACGACGAACTTGAACCCGAACAGCTTGCGTCCCGCGAACTTCGGCAAGATATAGCTGACCATCCCCATCGGTGGGAGGACGAGGATGTACACTTCTGGGTGGCCGAAGAACCAGAACAGGTGTTGCCAGAGAATCGGTGACCCGCCGCCGACGGTGAAGAACGTCGTGGCGAAGTTACGGTCTAACAACAGCATGATGAGCGCGCTGCCAAGCAGTGGGAACGCGAACAGGATGAGGCCGGACTGGGTCAGAATCGTCCAGGAGAAGATGTCGAGGTTGGCCCAGTTGACCTTGTCATTGCGTTCGGTGAAGATGGTGACGATGAAGTTAATCGCACCCATGGTCGCAGAGACACCAGAAAGGTGCAGCCCGAGGAGCATCAGGTCAACGCCGGGGTTGGCCTGTTCTGCGGACAGCGGGGTGTACATCGTCCAGCTCGTCTGTGCGGCTTGAATCTGTCCACCCGTGAGTGGGTCCAAGAAGAAGCCAGCCCAGATGAGCAGCGCCGCCGGTGGCAGGAGCCAGAACGCGATGGCGTTGATGCGCGGGAACGCCATGTCGTCTGCGCCAATCAGCAGCGGGATGAAGTAGTTCGAGAACGCCGCGATGATGGGCGTTGCGAACAAAAACAGCATCGTGATTCCGTGACTCGTGAGCAGGCCGTTGTACATCGACAGCTCGATGACGTCCTGTGCCGGCGAGGCAAGTTCCACGCGCATGAGCAGGACCGCGAGACCGCCCCAGATGAAGGCAATCGTCCCGTAGAGTCCGTAGAGAATTCCGATGTCTTTGTGGTCAACCGTGGTCAGCCAGCGGATAAGTCCCGCAGGCTTCTCCTCGTGAGCGGTGCCTGTGTCCCTCCTGTAGCCGCCGCCTCCCGATAGCGGAGCATATGAGCGCCAATCTTCGACGCGAGAGAGCCAGGCAGCGACGGCGATGAGGAACACCCCCATCAGCACCGTCAGTGCTAACTGTCCTGTAGCCATGTCCGACCCTCGGAACCACAGGGTAAAGAATGGTTAGGTTCCGCGTCCGCGGGTGACGATTAACCCGGCAAAATACGTCGTAATTTTCGCGTCTGCCGGGCGCTATGGGAAGGCCCAACACGGTGTGGGTTGTGTGCGCACAGCAAGGCAGGAGATGAACGCAATAAGTAGTCGAAACGAACGGGCCTAGTGCGTTTCGTACGGGTTTTCCATGTTCGCGTCGTTCTCAATTTCCTGTTCGCCAAGCGAGATGGCCTTGCCCGCGTAGTATGTGAGCAGGCCCATCGCGGCGAATGGAACGATGAGGAGGGCGTACTGGAGACTTGACTTTTCTAGGTTGAATCCAAACGGATTGAACACGGCGAACCCAATGATGAAAAAGAGGATAATCCCCATCGGAATCATGTTCACCGTGAGGTCGAGCATCGTGTCACGGTCGAAGATGCGCTCGGTCATTGTGGGTTGCTAGGACCACCGGAATAAATAGATTGTTGGTTTTCGGCTTAGAACTGGGCCGGTTCCGCAACCTTCCCGACCACGCCGAGAACCGCGAGAATCACACCAGAGAGGAGAATCGACAGGCCACGGAAGACGAGACCATTCATCTGCGAGATGGCAGTGAGGATGGCGTCGGGCGTGGATGCAGCTGCCTGTGAGAGCACGAGGCCGCCACCGACGGCGAGCAAGACGACGCCGAACCCAGAAAGCAGTGGCCACGGTGACTCGATATAGTCTGATTCCTGTAGGATTCCGGTTACGCTTCCCGCGAACAGCAAGAGGCCACCAACGGCGAGGGGGAACAGCGCCATGACGATACCGACCTCAGACAAAGCGAGGCCGAGGGCGACGAACACCGGCCACGGGCTGGCACGGCTGTACTGGTCGCTCAATCCCGGTTGTTCGTCCATGGCCGGGCGTACGGAGTGGCGATAGAAAGGGGCATCGGAACTCGCCTCAGGCGAAAAGCGAGTAGGCAAATAGGAACCCAAAGTAGAGGAACACGAGCGCGGCGAGTGCCTTCAGTCGGAATGTCTTGAGGTCTGCAACCTCTTGCTCGCGAGCCGCAGAGACGGCTTCGCGCTCTGCGTCGGTTAACACGTCGTCGTGGTCGAGGCCAAGATGCAACGCCTGCCACTGTTCGCGGGCGAATCGCTGGTCACAGTACGGACACGGGAAGGGTGCGTCGTCGGTCATAGGAATGGAGGGGTGAGGTCTGGTTCTGCGACAATCCAGAGGCTGACCATGGTGTAGAACATCATCACGGCGATGTAGGGGTACTGGCTCCTGATGGCTTGCAGCCGGGAGGGAAACAGGTCGTAGGCAGTCGCGTGAGCCACCCAAATTGCGACAAGATGGCCGAGCAAGACGAAGGTGAGATTGAGGCCGCCAAACCACGATGGAAGCGGAATGACGGGGACGTTCGCCGGTGGGGTAAGTGGCGAGAACGCAACGGTCACGAGCGCGGGCGACAGTGAGATGAAGTAACCAAGGAAGTGCGCGAGGTGGTAGCCAGCGGCGATGGCGAGAAGCGACGGGGCAAATCGCGTGGCGAGGGTTTTTGCCGGGAGGTACGTTTCCGCGAAGCCAATGCTTCGACGCGTGGCCGCACGGTATGCACCGAGGAAGAGGCCGAACCCGGCGAGCAATGCGACGGAGTAGAGCACGAGCGCGGGCACGCCGAGATTCACGAGCCACGTCGCGAGGTCCGTCCACGCGGGCGTGGTGACGAATCCATCGTAGGTCGTGACCCAGAGCAGTGCGATGACGAACGCGACCTCGTCCGGGCCGTCTACGAATCGCGTGTCTTCGAGCGCCGAGCCGGGAAGCCGGAGTTTGAGGCCATCCGCGGTGCGTCTGAGTGGGGCGACTCGGCCGTAGTAGGTGAACACGCGCGAGACGGGGTCAACCGTCGAAAACCACTTGTCCGGCGTGTAGAAAACGGCACCCGCGAGTGTGACGATGGTGTACCCAAGAACGACGGTGGAGAGGAGGTCGGCTTGGTCTGCGAGCGGGCTCACGACTTCGAGCCAGACGAGTGCGAGCAGGCCGCCAACGCTTGGCCACGCACCGAGGCGGTCAGGGTAGGTCGCGCCAACTGTGGGGAGCACCTCTGCAATCGTCCGCCACGGATTGAGCGTCTCCCACGTGTTTCCGATGAGATACACGGAGATGGTGTAGCCCGCCCACCACCCCACCCAGACCGTGAGGATGGCGAGGTTGCCAAGCGGGAACTGTGGCCCGAAAAATCCCACGACGAGTACGGCGAGAAGACCTAGTACGCCAACGAGTTTGAGCGCACCCGCGGCCAAGGCTGCTCGTGGGACTGAGAGCCGTCGGTGCCAGTCGTGAATCGAGCGAATGAACGCGCGGTTCGTGACGAAACTCGCGAGCAAGAACGACGCCCCGATCACGCCGCTCCCGGTCAGCAAGAAGAGCCACGTCGGAATGGCCAGTTGTTCGGGCGTGGCAGCACGGAGGCTCCCACCGTGGGCGAGTGCCCGACCCACGAAGAGCGTGAGGGTGAGGAGGGTTAGGGTACCCGCCCGGAGCCAACTGCGACCTCCGTTCGGGGTGCGGTCGCTCATTTACCGGCGGTAGTCTGGGCACGAACGTGTATGTTCCGAAAACAGTTACCGGCGGATGCGGTTGGGAGGGTTTTTGGTATTCCACTGTAAACGTCCGACCATGAGCGTAGAAGACGCATCGGATGACCATGGTGGTCACCACCACCTCCCCGCGGTCGAGGACTGGCCACGCGGGTTCGGTGAGGCGAGCTGGTGGCCGTTTATCACCGCCCTTGGCGGGGCTGGATTGTACGTTGGCGCGGCCCTGTTCGTGCTCGCCCGGGGCGAGAATGCACTCGTTGACCCGATGGCTGGACCGGGCGTGTTCGTCGCGAGCACGTTCCTCTTCCTTGCCGGACTGTACGGCTGGCTGTATCACGCCTTCGTCGTCAACTTCTGGGACGGCGACGGCCACAGCAAAGGACTGCGTCTCGGGATGGTATCGTTCCTCGGAACAGAAGTCGCAACCTTCGGCGCAGGGTTCGTTTACTACTTCTTTATCCGCGCAGGTGCGTGGCCACCGGAGCACATCCCACACGGATTCCTCGGGTCGCTCGTCATCATCAACACCGCATTGCTGATCGTGAGCAGTGTCACCCTCCACTACGCGCACGTCGCGCTTCGGAAGGGGAACCGCACGCGGTTCATCCAACTGCTCGCCGCAACCCTCCTGCTCGGGGTCGTGTTCCTCGGCGGGCAGGTGTACGAGTACTACGAGTTCATCATCGTCGAAGGGTTCACGCTCACCGAAGGCGTGTTTGCGAGCGCCTTCTTCGGCTTGACTGGCCTCCACGGGCTTCACGTTTCGCTCGGTGCCGTCCTCCTCGGCATCGTGTTCATCCGGTCGCTCAAAGGCCAGTACGACGCAGAGCGACACACCTCCGTGTCGACGGTCTCGATGTACTGGCACTTCGTTGACGCAGTGTGGGTCTTCCTCGTCGTCGTGCTGTACGTCGGCGCGGTGTACTCACTGTAACCTGCGTCTCACCTTTTCACCGCTTCGCCCGCGAGCACTTGCCCTATTCTCGACCCAGCAATCGTTGCATCACACCTTCCACACGGGAGCGCGTGTGTCGCAGCATGTCGCGTCTGGGCATTGTGAATCGTCTCTGAGTCGCTGGGACGGACGACCGAGAACGCGCCGCCACCCACCGACTGAACGCGAAGTAGACTCACTGCCGTGCGGAGCAGGGCCGTCGTCATACGTACACATGAGCGCACAGGAGCGATGGAGAACGGTCACTGAACGCCCACAAGGAGAGACACAATGCAACGGCGACAGCGCTACCATCCACGCCAGTGGCTGTGCCCCCGACCCGGCGAGTCACTCGGAAACCCCCACTCACTGCAGGTACTCACGGGCGCATCACAGCGTCGTGTAGGTACCTTGGCGACAGGAGGGTGAGGGTCCGGTCAATTGCCTAAAAACGGATGAGAGAACCAGTCAGCGCGGCTGGGGCGCGGTACGTCGTGACCGACACGAGATGACGCACAAGAGCGCCGTCGCTCACCAGTGTGATAAACAGAGAAGAACGGAGATTATGCCGCGAGTTTCGCGGTGGTGTTGTTGCTGGCCGTCGCGTTGTTGCCACCAGCGGTGGTGTTGTTGCCACCGGATTCAGATTCGGCGGCCGCCTGCTGGTTCTCAATCCATTGGTCGTAAGTTGCGCCGTCGGTGACGTTGACCTCACCGAGCATTCCGGAGTGGCCAACCCCACAGTACTCTGCACAGTAGAGCTGGTAGGTGCCCTCGCCGGATGGGTTCACCTTCGTTTTGATGGTGTGAGTTTCACCGGGGAAGGCGTCCTGCTTGAGACCGAGTTCTGGCACGTGGAAGGCGTGGAGCCAATCTGTCGAGGTTATCTTGAGATACACCGGCCGGTCGGATGGGATGACCATCGTGTCGGAGGCGTTCACGTCGTGTTGTGGATAGTGGAACGTCCAGAAGTACTTCTGGGCGGTGACCTCAACGACGACGGCGTTCTCTTCTTGAATGTTGTTTACTTGGTCCTCCGGTGTGGTGACGAACTCGTTGCCGAGCACCTGATAGGAGGCGACGCCGACGAACAGGAGGATAATCGCGGTGGCGACGGTCCACGTGATTTCGAGGCGGCGGTTCTCCTGGGTTGGCTTCGGCTCTTCCGTTTTACGGAATTTGTAAACGGTGTAAATGAGGATTCCTTCGGTGAGAATCGTAATCGGAATCGCGACGAACAGGAGTTTGCTGTTCAACCCATCGATAAGCCCCCGTGTGACCGACGTTGCCTCTTGTGCTGCCACTGGTTCGACAGCCAACGCAAGAAGCGCCACGGAGAGCAGGGTCCCGAACCCGATGCGCTTGTAATTCATCCTTGGTTGGGCTTAGAAAGAGGGGCATAAATACCTAACTTTCCCCTCTGCGTGCGCTGAAAGCGCGGGGAATAAATAGGCTCGCATGGAAGAGACGGATAAGAGGTTACGTTATCGTGGCCGACTCCACCGTTCCCAAGTTTACGACGCTGCTCACCGGCGCAGCGATGGGTGTCTACTTGCTGGTGGTCGTCGGCGCGACCGCGTCGCTCACCGATGCGGCCGCCGCGTGCTCCGGTTGGCCTGTCTGTGGCGGCCCGCTCGACTTTTCTGACCCCGCCCTTCTCGTCGCCCTCACCCACCGCCTCGTCGCCGCGCTCGTCGGCCTGCTCGTCTTGCTCGCCGTCGTCCGCGGCCTGCGCGGGGCGGCCTCGCGCCGCGTCAAAGGCGCGCTCGTCGGAGTTCTTGCGCTCTATCCGATACAGGTCGGTATCGGCGCGCTCGTCGCAGACTCCGGTGGCGTCGGAGCACTTCCGACCGCCCACCTCCTCGTCGGCATGGGAATTTTCACCGGCATTGTCGTCGCGCTCGCGTGGACTCTTGAAGAGGAGACCGCCGCGTTCGACAACGAACCACACGACACTGACGAGCCAGAACCAGCGAGGCCACCGGAAGCCGTCACGCCGCTCAAAGACCGTCCGCTCGCCGCCCGCGCGAAGGCGACTATCTGGGCGTACTTCCAACTAATGAAGCCCCGGCTCATGTGGCTGCTCGCGCTCGTCGCCGCTGCGGGCATGGCGCTCGCCTCGGGTCCCGGCCTCAGCATTCAAACGGTCGTGTACACCCTCACCGGTGGCGTGCTCTCGATTGGCGCGAGCGGGACGTTCAACCACGTCTTAGAGCGCGACATCGACCAGAAAATGGAGCGCACCGCAAAACGACCGCTTGCCACCCATCAGGTGCCCGTCCGCAACGCGCTCATCTTTGGCTTCGCACTCACCGGCATCTCGCTGTGGGTGTTCGCACAGGTGAACCTGCTCGTGGCCGCCCTCGGCCTCACGGCAATCCTGTTTTACAGCGTCATCTACACGCTCGTTCTCAAGCCGAACACCGTCCAGAACACGGTACTCGGCGGGGCGGCGGGCGCGCTTCCGGCGCTCATCGGCTGGGCCGCCGTCACCGGCGACATCGGGCTGCCCGGTCTCGCGCTCGCGGGTGTCATCTTCCTCTGGACGCCAGCGCACTTCTACAACCTCGCACTGGCGTACAAGGACGACTACGCGCGCGGCGGCTTCCCGATGATGCCCGTCGTGCGCGGTGACGCACTCACCCGGAAACACATCCTGTGGTACCTCGCGGCCACGCTCATCGGCGCGAGCGTCCTCGGCACCGTGACCACGCTCGGGTGGCTCTACGCGCTCACGACCGTCTCGCTCGGGGGCGTGTTCCTCTGGGCGGTCGTCCGGCTCCACCGCGAGCGCACCACCGGCGCGGCGTTCCGCGCGTTCCACGCCTCGAACGCCTATCTCGGGATGTTGCTGCTCGCCATCATCATAGACGCCCTCGTCCTATGAGTCTCACAAACCGCACCCTCAGCCTGCCGCGCCCGCGCCAATCGACGCTGATGTGGGGCGCGTTGCTCGTCAACACCGAACTGCTCCTCATCGTCGCGTACCTCCAGTTTTCAAACGTTCAGCCAACGCTCGCGTCGGCGAAGTACTACGTCTACCCGTTCGTCTGGATTAACGTCGCGCTCTGGGCGCTCGTCCGCACCAAACCCGCGCCGACGAGTCCCGAGCACAGACGGCTCGCAAAAGCGGTCGCCGTTGGCTACTTCATCGTCCTCGGGGTTGCAGGCGGCATCGTCGGCCCGGCGAGTGGGTTCGAGCCGACTGGCTTGCGCCTCGCCGTCCTGTCGATTCCACCAGGCTGGAGTCCGGCGCTCCTCTACGGCGGCGAAACCCTGCGCTTTGCGCTCATGCCATACAACTTGCTTGGCTACCTCGCGCTCTCCTACCTCGTCTACGCGACGGTCATCGACGCGGCGAGTTCGGCGATTACAGGCCTCCTCGGCCTGCTGTCGTGTGTCTCTTGTTCGTGGCCCATCCTCGCCTCGATTGTGAGCGGCGTTGTGGGCAGTGGCACGGCCATCGCGGGTGCGGTCACGGTGCAGTCCTACGGCCTGTCGACCGTGATTTTCGTGCTCACGGTGGGTCTGCTCTACTGGCGACCGTTCGGGCGGTAAGCCTACCCGTGTGAATCGCAACAGTCGACGTATGACCGACGTTGAAATCGCCTACTGTGTCCCCTGTGGCTATCTCCCGCGCGCAGAGGAGTTGCAACACGCGATACTCACCTCGTTTGAGGGCCATCTCGACAGCCTAACCCTCCGCATGGGCGACCACGGCGTCCTCCGCGTGACGGTTGACGACGAGATTGTCTACGACAAGGCAGACGACGAGTACGACGTGGATGCCATCGTGCGCGCGTGTCGCACGCATATCTTCTGAAACCGAACCCCTTACGACAGGGACGGGAGTGGGTTTACACATGACCGACGTACTCGTCTGCGAGGACGTCCGACGTCGATACGGCGACACGGTCGCTCTCGACGGCGTCTCGCTTTCTGTGGCCGAAGGGGAGGTGTTCGCGCTCATCGGACCGAACGGCGCGGGCAAGACCACCCTCGTACGCGCGCTGACCGGAACCACCGATGCGGAGGGCAGCGTCTCGCTGTTCGGAAGCCCACCCGACGCGGTTGACCGCGCGCGCATCGGCGTGCTCCCCCAGTCGTTCGACCCACCGGAGCGCCTCACGCCGCGTGAACTCCTTGAATACTACGCGGGCCTTTACGACGACGCCAATGACCCCGACGATCTGCTCGCACTGGTCGGCGTTGAGGCCGCGGCCGATACGTGGTACGAAAACCTCTCGGGCGGCCAGCAACGCCGCACCTGCGTCGCCATTTCACTCGTGAACGACCCTGACCTCCTGTTTCTCGACGAGCCGACGACGGGCATCGACCCGGCCGGCCGGCGCGACCTCTGGAGTCTCTTAGAAGACCTCGTCGCCTCGGGAACCACCCTCTTTCTCACGACGCACTACATGGAAGAGGCCCACCGCCTCGCGGACCGGGTCGGCCTGCTTTCGGATGGGAAACTCGTGGAAGTCGGCTCTCCAAGCGCACTCGTCGCAGAACACGGCGGCGAGAGTCGCCTCACCTTCGAAACGAGCGTCGGGTCCTCTGCGCTCTCGGGGTCGGGCTACCGCGTCGAGGCGAGCCAGAACCAACTCACCATCTTCGACGTGCCGCCAGAAGCAATCGGTGACGTGGTGCGCGAACTCGAATCGCGCGGGGTGACCTACGACGCGCTGTCGTGGAGCCAGCCGACGCTCGAAGACGTGTACCTCCGGCTCACCGGCTCTGCGTTCGCGGATGACGACGAAAAAGTGGAGGTGGCCCAATGAGCGCCATTGGCCGCGTCTCGGCCGAGTTCGTCGCGGCGTGGCGCTCGTTTACCCGTCGCCGGACGGCCGTGTTCTTCACGTTCTTCTTCCCCGCGTTGCTCGTGCTCATCTTCGGCGCGCTCGTCCAGACCCAGCCAACCGGCGGCGGCCTGTTCGCAGAGCCAGCGGGCTACTACGTGCCCGCATATCTCGCCGTCGTTGTGCTGTTCACCCCACTCTCGCGGGTCGGCAGCGAAGTCGCCCGCCACCGCGAGGGCAACCGTTTCGAAAAGCTGGCGACGACCCCACTCAGACGCTGGGAGTGGCTTGCTGGCCAGACGCTCGTGAACGTGGTCATCATCGGCATCGCCGCCTTGCTGTTGCTCGGCGTCATCTTGCTCACGACGGGCGCGGACATCGTCCTCTCGCCCATCATCATCCCGTTTCTCGCAGTGGGCGTGGCGCTCTTTTGTGGCCTCGGCGCGATTCTCGGAAGCACTGCCGGCTCCCAAGACGGCGTCATCGCGGCGAGCAACGGGATTGCCCTGCCGCTTCTGTTCCTCTCTGAGACGTTCATCACGCCGGACTTGCTGCCCGCGTGGTTCCGCCCAGTGATGGCCATCTCACCGCTCACGTACTTCGCTCGCGGGGTTCGCGCGGTCACCTACGCACCCGTGAGTGGTGGGCAGACGGCGTGGATAGAACCGTTCGTCATCCTCACCGTGCTCGCCGTCGCCATCTTCGCCGTCGGCGCGGTGCTTATCCCCACCACGGACTGACTCAGGCGACCGAAATCCGACGGGCGGGTTTCGGGCGCGTGCCGAGGGTAATCGACTCGGTGAGGCGTTCGCCGTCTCTGATGATTTCGACGGCGAGCGGTTCGTCCGGGCGCGTTTCGAGAATCAAGTAGCGCATCAACTGCTCGTGTGAGCTAATGGGCTGGCCGTTCACGCCGACGATGATGTCGCCGCCGACGGGCACCTCTTGGCCGCGAATCTCTTTCGTGCCGTGACAGCCGATGAGCGCGCCGCTCGCCGGGCCGAGGCTCACGTCCGCGACGAGGACGCCTTCAGGGTGTGCCAACTCGTTTGCCTCGGCAATTGTCGGTGACACGTCGATGGTGCGAACCTTGAGATACGAATGGCGGTACTCGCCGTTGGTGATGAGTTCGGGGACGACGCGGTTGACGATTTCTGCGGAGATGGCGAAGCCGATGTTGTCGCCGCCGCGCGCCCGGTTCACGCCGACGACTTCGCCCGCGAGCGTGACGAGCGGGCCGCCGCTGTTGCCGGGATTGATGGGGGCGTCGGTCTGGACGGTGTCGGGAATCGAGAAGCCGTCTTGGGTTATCATCGAGCGATTCGCGCCGCTCACGAGCCCGGCGGTAATCGAGCCTTCGAGGCCCATCGGGTTGCCGAGCGCGGCGACAGGCTGGCCAGGGCGTGGGTTTTCATGGGCGATGGGGAGCGGTTTCGCGTACTCAGGCAAGTCCGCGACTTCGACGACGGCAAGGTCGGTGTAGGCGTCTTTGCCGATGACTTTGCCGACGCGCCAGTCGGCATCGCTGAAACGAATATCGACTTCTTCTGCGGTGGTGACGACGTGTTGGTTCGTGACGATGTGGCCAGTGCCGTCGACAACGTCGTAGACGAAGCCGGACCCGGAGCCGTTGTAGCGCCCGCCGTGGAGGACGTACAGCGACACGACGGAGGGAATCGTCTCTCTGTACAGCGTTTCGTAGGTGTGATTCTGCGTCATGGGAGGGACAGCGAGGCGGCGAGCATCGGTGCCTTTACCTGTGGTTAGGGTGGCTGAAAAGATAAGGTGTGCGTGGACGTGTCACGGACGGCGCAGGCCGAGGGTCGGCAGCAAGAACAGCGCGCCGCGGTGGAGCGGTTCCCACGCGTAGATGTGGTTGAGCAGCAGGTATGTGACGATGCCGAGTCCGAGGCTGAGCGTCCACGCCGCGACCGCGATGCGGCCGATTTTCGCGTGGTTCGTCTTTCTGAGTTCGTCTGGGGTGTGAGTCAGCCCGAGCACGACGGCATAGATTACGACGGGCACCGACACCACAGAGAGCAGGATGTGGACGGCGAGCATGATGAGGTAGGCGATTTTCACCAGCTCGGGGCCGACGAAGGCCTTCTCGAACCCGCCGCCGACTTTGAGGAGGTAGACGACGAGAAACAGCAAGATGAGCGCGAACGAGGTGAGCATCGCCGCGCGGTGTTTTCGAATCTCGCCACGTTTGATGAAGCGCCACCCGGCGAGCAACGCGATGAGTGCGGTTGAGTTGATGACGGCAATCATGTCAGAAAGCAGGATGACCGTCTCGTTGCTAATCTGCGGGAAGATGTCGATTGCGCCGGCGAACACGCCGATGACGAGGGCGTAGCCGACGACCGACAGTACGATGGTGAGCGTTCGGGGATTCTCCTTCGCCCAGGAGGTTCCACTGGCGGTGGCCATTGGTCGTGTGTAACGACGGGGAGGCTATGTGTCTTTGCGTTCGCGGCCTCTAGCATGTCATATGCTCGCATTTCGCGTCCTTCGGACCTTTCCGTCCGTGCGATTTTCCCAGCTTCCTGCCACCGGATGTCGGTTCCGGTAGAGTAAAATTGTCCGATAGAGAATGATTGACCATGAGTACAGAGCAATCACAGCGACCGATTCGGTGTCTCGTAGCGAAAGTTGGACTCGACGGTCATGACCGTGGGGCGCACGTCATCGCCCGTGCCTTCCGCGACGCCGGGTTCGAGGTCATCTATTCTGGACTCCACAAAGCGCCCGAAGAAGTCGTCCAGGCAACCGTCCAAGAGGACGTTGACGTCCTCGGCATCTCCATCCTCTCTGGGGCGCACAACACGCTCGTCCCGAAAATCATCGACGGGCTGAAATCGTACGATGCCTTCGATGACACGCTCATTCTCGTTGGCGGCATCATCCCAGACAAGGACAAAAAGGCACTCAAAGAAGCCGGTGTTGACGCCGTCTTCGGCCCGGGTGCAGCGATGGAAGAGACGATTTCGTTCGTCCGCGACAACGTCCCTGCCCGCGACTAACATGAATGCAACAGCGAGTCTCGTAGACGACCTGCTGGCTGGCAAACACCGGGCGCTCGCACGCACCATCACGAAAATCGAGAACCGTTCGCCGGGCTACCGCGAGCTTATCTCGCAACTCCACGCCCACACCGGCGACGCCGAAGTCATCGGCATCACGGGGAGTCCGGGCGCGGGCAAATCGACGCTCGTAGACCAGATGGCGAAGGTCTACCGCGACCAAGGCGACACCGTCGGCGTCATCGCGGTCGACCCCTCCTCGCCCTACACCGGCGGTTCCGTCCTCGGCGACCGCATCCGCATGGCCTCAACGGTCGGCGACATGGACGTGTTCTTCCGGTCGATGAGCGCCCGCGGCAGCCTCGGCGGCCTCTCGACGGCCACCGCAGACGCCGTGAAAGCCTTAGACGCCTTCGGCAAGGACAAAATCATCATCGAGACGGTCGGTGCGGGCCAGAACGAAATCGATATCGTCCGCACCGCGGACACCGTCGCCGTCCTCGTCCCGCCCGCGAGCGGCGACGACATCCAGATGCTGAAAGCCGGGATTCTCGAAATCGGTGACGTGTTCGTCGTGAACAAAGCCGACTTAGACGGCGCAGACCGCACCGTCCAAGAACTCAAAGAGATGATTCACATGCGCGATTCTGACGATGAGTGGGAACCACTCGTCGTCGAAACCGTCGCCAAAACCGGCGAGGGCATCGAGGAGTTCCTGTCGGTGCTCGAAGACCACTACGAACACCTCGAAACCTCCGGCCTCTTGGACGAAAAAGCGCGAACCCGCTACGCAGAGGAAATCCGTGCGCTACTTCGGGCCGACATGGGGACGCTCATCGCTGGAGAGATTGCCGAACAGGGCGGCATCGACAGCCTCGTAGACGAGGTTGTCGCCCGCGAGGCAGACCCCTATACGATCGCAGACCGCATCATGGAACCAATCGAAGACTGCACCGCTCGCCGTCAGTCCTAAACGCCCGCCGACCGTTTTTTCGCGTATGAAACGCCGCCTGCTCGCCGGAGCAACTGCCCTCGCATCGCCCCTCCTCGCAAACCAGTATCTCGCCATGCGCGCCGCCGACCTCGAACCCGCCCTTTCCGGAATCCAGCACACCTACCAGTGGCGCGGGTTCGACGTGGCCTACACCGAAGCGGGCGACGAGTCGAATCCAGACCTCCTCTTGCTCCACGGTATCAACGCCGCTGCCTCCAACGCCGAGTGGAAAGAGCTGTTTGCGACCCTCACCGAGTCCTACCACGTCATCGCCCCCGACCTGCCCGGCTTTGGCATGTCATCTCGCCACCCCGTGAACTACGACGCCGCGTTCTACACCGCCTTCGTTAGCGAGTTCGCGAGAGACACCACTGAAAATGCGACGTGGGTTGCCTCGTCGCTCACGAGTGCCTACGCCGCGGAAGCCGCGAGCGATTCAGATTGCGCAGAACTCGTCCTCATCTGCCCGACTACCACGACGATGGGCGAGCGCCCGTGGGTCAAAACCCTGCTTCGGTCGCCCGTTCTCGGCCAGACGCTGTTCAACCTCGTCGCCTCCAAGCGGTCGATTCGCCATTTCAGCGCAGACCACAGCTACTACGACGAGGCCGAAATCACCGACGAGCGCACCGAGTACGAGTGGCAGACCGCCCACCAGCCGGGCGCACGCTTCGCTCCCGCCTCGTTCGTCTCTGGGGCACTCGACAGCGACATCGACTTGGGCGAAATCCTTGCTGCTCTCGACATTCCCGTGACTATCGTCTGGGGAGCAGACGCCGATATTTCGCCGGTCTCTGAAGGGCGAAAACTCGCAAAGGAAGCAGACGCGACGCTCTACGTGTTCAAACGCGCGAAACTCCTCCCGCACGTCGAACGCGCAGAGAAGGTGCTCGAAAAAGTGTTCGCCTAACGCGGGCGGAACGTGATGAGTCGTTCGCCCATCGTCGCCGTTTGCTCGATGTTCGGGCCGACGACGAGGCCGGTCGAAACGTCGTCGGGGTCGATTCCCCGAACCTGTCCGGTGAGCCGAACCGGGCCGAAATCGACGATTGCTGTGACGTACGGCGTATCTTCTTCGAACTCCGGTGTCGCAACGGTGATGACGGAGTACGTCTCGATTTCACCCGATTCGGGGAGTGGTTCTTGCGTGAGCGCTTGGTCACCACAGTGCGGGCACGCTCGGCGCGGCGGGAGCGACCCGTGGCCGTTCGCACAG
This sequence comes from Haladaptatus sp. ZSTT2, assembly GCF_037081775.1. NCBI lineage: Archaea > Methanobacteriati > Methanobacteriota > Halobacteria > Halobacteriales > Haladaptataceae > Haladaptatus > Haladaptatus sp. ZSTT2. Next base: position 2,630,666 of record NZ_JBAMHQ010000001.1, on the reverse strand, counting down.
CGCAGGTAGAATCCCGCGCCCGCTTCGATGGCGTCGAGCAGGTCGTCGAAGCCGTCGTCGCGCACGTTTTCGGTCATTCGACCACCTCCAAGACGTGGACAACGGCACTGCCAACGGTGCCACCCGCGTTGTGACAGACGCCAACGTCCGCGCCCGGAATCGCATCACTGCGAGCGTGGTCGCCGCGCAGGAGTTTCGTCATCTCCGCGATTTGCGCCGTGCCGGTTGCGCCGACCGGGTGGCCTTTCGCCTTCAATCCACCCGAGAGGTTGACCGGGAGCGAACCGGTTCGCGTCGTCGTCCCTTCGCGGGCGGCGGTGATGCCCTCACCGCGCTCGAAGAAGCCAAGCGACTCGGTGGCGAGCACCTCTGCGATGGTGAAACAGTCGTGTACCTCGGCCACGTCTACGTCTTTTGCAGAAATACCTGCATCCTCGTAGGCCTGCTTTGCGGCTTTGTCCGCGGCCGGTGAGGTGGCGAGGTCGCCACGGTCTTGGAGCGCCATTTTATCGCCGCCTTGCCCAGTGCCGGTGACGGCGACGGTCGCCTCGATGCCGTGTTTCTTCGCGTAGTCCTCACTCACGAGTACCACGGCACTCGCGCCGTCGGTGATCGGACAGGCGTCGAACAGCCCGAGCGGGGAGGCAATCAGGGGTGCCTCAAGGGCCTGTTCGATTGTAATCGCCCTTCTGAACTGGGCGTACTCGTTCGGGAGGGCGTTTTCGTGATTTTTGACTGCGATGTGCGCGAGGTCTTCGCGCGTGCCGCCGAACTCGTCGAAGTAGGCCCGCGCCATGAGCGCGTACGCGCCGGGGAACGTCATTCCCGCGCGGACTTCGTACAGGTCGTCTGCGGCGATGGCGAGAGCTTCGGTCGCGCCCGCCGTCCCGAGGTTGTTCATACGCTCTGCGCCGCCGACGAGGAGCACGTCGGCCTCGCCGTTTCTGAGCGTTCTGACGGCTTGCCGCATGGCGACGCCCGAGGAGGCACAAGCGGCTTCGTAGCGGGTTGCGGGCACATCGAGGCCAACGGCTTCCGCCATCAGCGGGCCTTGGTGACCCTGATGCTCCGCCATCTCGCCCATGAAATTCCCATAAAACAGTGCTTCGATGTCTCCGGAATCGACACCAGAGTCGTCGATTGCAGCGAGACCGGCTTCAGCAAACAGGTCGCGGGCAGTCCGCTCTGGCTGTTCGCCAAACGGCGTCAGGCCCACTCCTGCAACACGAACGGTTGTCATGTGTTGACATAAGTCGTGTTCGAGATAAAGCCCTACCGGACGCCCCAAATTCTGAAAAGAACTCGTGAGCGTTCGCGCTACATCCCCATGTCGGCCGCTGCCTCTGGAATCGGCAGGTCGTGGGGCGACACCGAAAGGAGTTCTGCAGCGTGGTCTAACGCCATGTCGAAGCCGTAGTAGCGTTCGATCTCGTCGCCGTCCGCCGTCGGGCGCACCTTGAGCATGGCGTAGCCTTCTCGGTTCTGGGCAATCGCGGCCGTGACGCCGCCTTTCTCGAAGGTCAGCACGCGCTCGTGGTCGGTTTCGAAATACGTGGCTGTAATCTCGTTTTCGGTGAGCTCCGTCTCGGTCATTGTGAAAGAATTCGGCTGAACCCAGTCGAAGGTATCGGTTCTCTCTCAGTTGAGCAACTGGGCGGCGATGGTGTTGCGAAGCACCTCTGAGGTGCCCTCGTAGATTTCGTTCAGCTTTGCGTCGCGGTAAAAGCGCTCTGCGGGGAAGTCTTTGGTGTAGCCGTAGCCGCCGTGGATTTGAATGCCTTCGTTTGCGACTTCGCGGGAGATTTCGCTGGCGTAGAGTTTCGCCTGCGCGGCCTCTTTGATGAAGTTCTCGCCGCGAATCTTCTTGTCTGCGGCGAGGTGCATGAGCATCCGCGCGGCAGAAATTTTGGTGTCCATATCCGCGAGTTTGTGCTGAATCGCCTGGAACTGCGAGATTGGGCCGCCGAACTGCTCGCGTTCTTGGGCGTAGTCGAGTGCTTCGTCGAGTGCGGCCTGTGCGATGCCAATCGAGCGGGCGGCAATCGTGATGCGCCCACCGTTAAGCGTTTTGAGCGCCTGGACGAAGCCTTCGCCTTCGTTTCCAAGCAGTCGGTCTTCGGGGATGCGCAGGTCGTCAAAGCGGAGTTCCGCGGTCGGACAGCCCTTGTCGCCAAGTTTATCTTCGGTGTTTTCGACGTAGAAGCCATCGTCCTCCTCGGGACGAACGATAAATGAGGAGATGCCTTTGTTTCCGGCGTCCGGGTCGGTCTTTGCGAACAGCGTCACGGTGTCCGCCACCGAGCCGTTCGAAATCCAGAGTTTGCTGCCGTTGATGACATACTCGTCGCCGTCTTTCTCGGCGGTGGTCCCCATCGCGGGCACGTCGCTGCCCGCCTGTGCCTCAGACAGGGCAAACGCGCCCATGTCTTTCCCCTCTGCGAGCGGCGTCAGGTACTCCTGTTTCTGTGCTTCGTTGCCGAACTCGTAGAGCATGTTTCCGGCGAGGGAGATGTGGGCGGCGACGATGGTGCCAACCCCACCGCTTCCGCGGGCGATTTCAGACAGCCCAATCGCGTAGGAGTGGTAGTCGAGGCCTGCACCGCCGTATTTTTCGGGGAACGGCATTCCCATCAGACCGAGTTTCCCCATTTCTGAGACGAGATCTGCGGGGAACTCGTCGTCGTGGTCGATGTCCGCCGCAATCGGCTTGATCTCCTCGTCTGTGAATTCGGAGACCATGTCCTTTATTTGCTGTTGCTCAGCGGAGAGGCTGAAGTCCATGGGGAGAAATTAGGATGGTCGTTCCTTTACTTTTCTGAAAACCCGCCCGCAATGACGAACGAGTTATCGGTCTTCGAGCGCGTCTGCGATGCGGCCGAGTTCGCGGCGGATGTCGACCATCTCGTCGCGGGCTTTGCGCACTTCGCGGATGAGTTCCTCGTTCGCGCGGCTGTTTTCCTGCTCGCGGCCCGGTCGGCCACCGGCTGCCGCACCGGGGCCACCGCCCATCATGCCGCCCATCATCTGCGCGAACGGGTTGCCCCCGCCCATGCCGCCGGGGCCGCCGCCCATGCCGCCACCGCCGAAGGCCTCTTCGAGTCGCTCCTCTCGGCTTCGGTCGCCCTCGCCCTCTTCTCGTTCTTGGGCTCGCTTCTCGCGAATTTCTTCGACGCGCTCGCGGAACGATTTTTCTTCTGCGGCTGACTCGTCTACTTGCTCATCTGCGTGCTCTTGATTCTCGTCTTCCGGCATAGTCGCGGCTTGGAAGTGGCCGCGGAAAAACGTTGTGGGGACGCTGTGAGAGTCTGACATTCAACGCGCGCCGTCGCGGGATTTCAGAACGCCGTCAGACTCGACTGGACATCTTTGGTCGTCGCCCCATCCGCCAGTTCGTAGCCGACCAGTCCCCGCAGGTCGACCGCGTACGTCGACCCGGCGTGGCGAACCACGAGGACGCGCCCCTGCGTGCCAACAACCGTTCCAGTGGCGAGCGTCTCTGCGATGGGTGAGGAGTCTAGGGAAAAGCCATAGTCGAAGTCGAACTGTTCTATCACGTCGAACTCCGTGAGAAGGGCGTCCCACGCGTGCTCGTCAACCCCGCGGTGAAGGCCCGAAATCTTCGTCGGGACGCGCACGCGGTCGACCAGTCGCTTCGCAATCTCGGCCTCTTTGCGTCGCGCGATGCGCCCGTCTGAAACGGTGAGAATGTGGGCCGCGCGGTCTGCGCCCTGTTCGCGCAACCGGGTGTCGAGTCGCCAACTGCGCGTCACGCCGACTTTGAACACGTCGGGCGCAAACGCGGCGAGATAGACGGCGTGTTCTTCGTGGCAGGCGTCGATCGGCATCGAGCAGTTCCCGGTGCAGATAGCACACGGCCACATGTCGGTGTGGAGCCGACAGTAGGGTGCTTTTGCGGTATCGCAGGCGTGGTGGGTGCCGTCTACGGTGACGCCCGCACAGTGGCGCTCACCGAGGGAGTAAGCGAGCTCTGTGCCGGGAGCCAACGGCTCCGTGCGGAGGGTCCCCTCCTCGGCTATCACTAGGGCAGGATCGCGTCCCGGGCCGGTTCGATACCCAACGATTTGCACAGGTCTGCCTACGCCGTCGCCGTCTAAAAACCGTCCGCTAAGCACGTTGAGGTGAGGTCGGAGGCGGGCAGGCGACGTGAACCTGTAACCAATTCAATCAGTGCTAAGGTAGTGACGTTCTATTGCGTTCGTATGGCCCTCGAAACGAGCCTCGAAGCAATCCCTGACGGCGAAGGTGTGCGCTTCGTCCTCGAACTCACGAACACCGGCGACCAACCCGCCACGCTCACCTTCCGCGACGCAGGCAAAGCAGATTTCGTGGTGGTGGACGGCGACACGGAGTGCTGGCGTTGGTCTGACGGAAAACTGTTCGCTCAGATGCTCACGACCGAGGAACTCGCGCCGGGTGAGAGTCTGCAACTCGAAGCTGTATGGGAGCATCCGACGCCCGGCGACTACGACGTAGTCTGCGAACTCAAAACGATGGACGGCGGGGAAGCACGGACGACATTGACAGTGTGACTAGTCAGTAATACGAGCCAGTATTACTGGTCGGGCGAGTCGAGCAGTTCGCTCACGGCTTTCCGCACGGATTCGTGAGATGACAGGGTTGGCTCGTAGCCGAGTGCGGAGAGTTTCTCGATGGAGAGGCGCATCTTCGGCACGTCGCCGGTCCAGCCGCGGTCGCCGCCGGTGTACTCGTACTCGGGGTCGAGTCCCATCTCATCGGAAACGATGTCTGCGATGGTCGTGACCGAGGTGGTCGTGCGCGTCCCGAGATTGTAGGAGTTCATCGGCGCGTCCGCGTTTTCAACCACGTGTGCGATGGCTTCGACGCACTCGGAGACGTGCATATAGGACTTCTCTTGGCGACCGTTGCCGAGGATGACGAGTTTCTCTGGATTCGCTTGCAACTTCTCGACGAAGTCGGGGACGACGCCGTGCCCGAAGCGTGGGCCGACGATGTTTGCAAAGCGGAAGTTCCACACCGTGAAGTCATACGAGTGGGCGAACACCGAGAGCAGGCTTTCTTCAGACAGTTTCGCCGCGCCGTAAATGCTGATGGGTTCGAGTGGGGCGTAGTCTTCGGGCGTTGGCCGGGGAGCCTCGCCGTACACCGTCGAAGACGAGGTGAACACCAGATTCGAGACGCCGACTTCCTGCATCCGTTCTAAGATGTTATAGGTGATTTCGCCGTTCACCTCGAACTGTTTTCGCGGTTCGTCCGAGTTCACGTACTTCTCTGCGGCGGCGAAGTGGAACACGGCATCCAGGTCGTCGGTGATGACCTCGGCGACTGCGGCTTCGTCCGCGAGGTCTACGTTCACGAACTCCGCCTCGTCGGGGACGCTGTCTCGAATCCCGTTCGAGAGGTTGTCGGCGACGACGACCTCGTTTTCGGGGAGCAGTTGGGCGACCATGCGAGAGCCGATGAGCCCTGCGCCACCGGTCACGAGAATCCGCTTGCCTGAGAGCTTCATGGCCCGAAATGTGTGGGACTCATCAAAGGCGTTCTGGGTCATTGTCTAGAACATGCGATTAGATAGCACCGCACAATTATCGAGCTTTTTTGGATGACTGTCCAAGGGCCAGAACAATTATTAGTGAAATTCGACTACAACTGAGTCGATGCCAACAGAGACGTATGGGTTGATTAGTTTGCTGCCTGCGTTGCTGGCAATCGTGCTGACCCTCGTCTCGCGACAGGCGTTGCTCTCCCTGTTCGCGGGAATCTGGCTCGGCGCGACCATCCTCGTCGGGTGGAATCCAATCGCAGGGGGCGCGAAATCGCTCGAACTCGTCGTGACGAACGTCACCTCCGCGTTCAACGCAAAGCTCCTGTTGTTCACCTTCCTCGTCGGTGCATTGCTGGGAATGGTGTTCCTCTCTGGAGGGATGCGCGCGGTGGCAGATGGAATCGTAAAGCGAATCAAAACGCGTAGACAGGCGAAAGCCGGAACCGCGTTCCTCGGGACGCTCATCTTCTTCGACTCCTACGCGAGTACGATGATTTCTGGGTCGGTCATGCGTCCGGTCACCGACCAGTTCAACATCTCACGTGAGAAACTCGCCTACCTCCTCGATTCGACCACCTCACCGATGGCCTCCCTCGCCGTCGTCTCGACGTGGCTCGGCTTCGAAGTCGGCCTCATCCAACAACAGTTCGACGCACTCGGGATTCAACGAAACGCCTTCCTCGTGTTCGTCCAGTCCATCCCCTTCCGTTTCTACAGCGTGTTCGCGCTCATCCTCGTCTATATCGTCGTCTTCACCGACTGGAACTTCGGTCCGATGAAGAAGGCAGAAGAGCGCGCACAGAACGAAGGCAAACTCATGCGCGACGACGCCTCACCGCTCATGGAGACGCAAGCGAGCGACATCGAAACGCCGGATCACGTGACTCCGCGCTGGTGGTACTTCGCCGCACCAATCCTCGCACTGGTTGCCGTCACCCTCGTCGGCCTCTGGTGGACCGGTGGTGGCCCAGCAAAAACGAACGCCGCACTCGCCGGCACGAGCGGTCTCGCCGCAGTGTCTGCGTTCTTCGGCTCCTACGCCGACGCACTGAAGGAAGCCGGAACCGCGGACGCCATCCTCTGGGCGTCGTTCGCCGGGTGTGCGACGATGCTCACCATCCTCGTCGGGCACGCCCGCATCGGCCTCGACAAGGTCAGCGATGCCATCTTCGAGGGCTTCAAGATGGTCATGTTCCCCGTGGCGATTCTCTCGCTCGCGTGGACGATTGGCAACGTGAGCCAGTTGCTCGGCGTCGGCCCGTACGTCGTGCGCGTCGCAGAGGGAATCATCACCGCACCGCTGCTCCCTGCGGTCATCTTCCTCACCGCAGCGCTCATCAGCTTCGCCATCGGAACCTCCTGGGGGACGATGGGGATTCTGTTCCCCGTCGCCGTCCCGCTCGCCGTCGAACTCGATGCAACCCTCACGCTGGCCATCGCGGCCATCCTCACCGGGTCGCTGTTCGGTGACCACTGTTCGCCAATCAGCGACACGACGGTGATGAGTTCGATGTTCGCCGCGAGCGACCACGTAGACCACGTCGCAACCCAGATGCCGTACGCGATTCTCGCCGCCGTGGTGGGGACGCTAGGCTTCCTCGTAAGCGGCTACACCGCACTGTCACCGTGGGTCACACTCGCTGTGGGGACGACTCTCATGGCTCTGAGCGCCTACCTCCTCTCAGAGTACGTCGGCAAAACCGACCGCGTCGGCGTCGGCGCGATGTTCGACTGAACCGGAGATGTGAACTGTTCACAGCCAGCGTGGCGTGACTGAGGGATTTTTCTCATCCGGCTTGCTTGTCTCGGTATGCGCCTTCCCTACGAGTGGGCTACTGCGAATCTTTCGGTGAACGGGACCGACATCCAGTGTTACCGAACCGGCGACGGCCCCCCGCTCGTCATGGCACACGGCTTTTTCGAAAACGGCCCGTGCATGGAACGGTTGGCAAACGACCTTGCTGACGAGTACGAGGTCATCCTCTACGACGCGCGCGGCCACGGCCTGTCTGCTGCGCCCGACACAGGCTACGCCATTGAAGACCGGGTCACGGACCTCGTGGGAGTGATAGACGCCCTCTCGCTCGAAAATCCGATTCTGTTCGGCCACTCGATGGGCGGGTCGACGGCGGCGTGGACGGCCGCGACACACCCCGACCTGCCGCGCGCGCTCATCATCGAAGACCCGGCGAACCTGCGCGGTCAGCACGCACGACCCGCAGACGAGCGCGTGAATCTCGTTCGTGACCAACTGGCCGCGTGGGAAGACCGGTCGGTCGAAGACATTGCAAGCGAGTACGAACAGTACGGCCCGAAGTTGGCGCGCCACCTCGCCATCGCCAATTCGGAGTGTCGTCCGAACATTATCAACCTCGCGCGTGAGGGCTACCCGGAGACCGCAGACGCCTTCCCGGCGATAACGTGCCCGACGCTCATCATCAAATCTGACGGCGACCCGGCCTCGCGGGCGGCCGACCTCACCGCCGCAGAGGCGTTGGCGTCTGGCCGTCTCGTCCACATTCCCAACGCGGGCCATGCGGTGTTTCGCGACCAGTACGAGACCGCCTACACCGAACTCAGAACGTTTCTCCACCGCGTCGAGACGCGAACGACCGAATCCGAAACCCCCTAACCGTCGCCGCCGCTTTGCACGCCTATGCAGGGAGAACCCGAAGTCGTCATCCTCCGCCTTGGCCACCGCCCGGGCCGAGACGAGCGCATGACGACTCACGTCGGCCTCACGGGCCGGGCACTCGGCGCAGACCGCGTCATCCTCGTCGATACGGAGAGTTCGAAAGACACCATCGAAGATATCACCGACCGCTTTGGCGGCCCCTACAAGGTCGATGTCGTCTCCTCACACCGCCCGGTCATTCGAGACTGGGAAGGGAAGATCGTCCACCTCACGATGTACGGCGAGCGCGTCCAAGACGTGGAAGCCGACATTCGCGCCGCCCACCACGAAGACCCACTGCTCATCGTCGTCGGTGCAGAGAAGGTGCCCTTCGAGGTGTACGACGCCGCAGACTGGAACGTCGGCGTCACCAATCAGCCACACTCGGAGGTCGCCGGGCTGGCCGTGTTCTTAGACCGGTTGTTCGAAGGGCGGGAGCTCGACCGCGAGTGGGTCGGGGCGAAAAAGCGCGTCATCCCACAGAAAACGGGCAAGCGCGTAGAGCCCGTAGAGGAGTAAGCGCGCACCCGATGGTTTTAAACTCCTGAGCGCATCACTTTCTGGTAATGGCTTTTGAGGAGCTTCTCGAGGACCCTGTCATCCAAAAATATCTCCACGAGTTAGTTGGACCGACGGGAATGCCGGTCGCCGCCGCGCCGCCTGACGGCGAAGTGACCGACGAAGAATTGGCGGAGGATTTGGGACTCGAACTCAACGACGTGCGTCGCGCCCTGTTTATCCTCTACGAAAATGACCTCGCCACGTACCGGCGGCTTCGTGACGAAGACTCCGGCTGGCTCACGTACCTCTGGACGTTCGAATACGACGCCATCCCCGAAAATCTGGCAAGCGAGATGGAACGCCTCCTCGGCGCGTTAGAAGAGCGCCGAGAGTATGAACAAAACAACGAATTTTTCCTCTGTGAAGTCTGCTCGATTCGCTTCGAATTCGGTGAAGCAATGGACTTTGGCTTCCAGTGTCCCGAGTGCGGTTCCCCGCTCGATGCGATGGACAACGCACGGCTCGTCGAAGCAATGGACGACCGTATCGACGCGCTCCGGGACGAACTCAACGTAGACATCTGAATGGTAGTACTCGCAACAAAACTGTACGTAAAAGGAGACGCCCGCGAGCGCTCGCTCGACGGGCTTCGGTCACTTATCAACAACGACATCGGCGACCTCGATGTCAGCTTCACCATCGGGATTCTCGACAACGACTTCCCGTCGGTGACGCTCGATGGGCCAGACGCCACCATCGCGCGCAACACGCTCCGCGAAACCTGGGGTGAAATAACGAACTCGTTCAAAGACGGCGAAACCTACGTCGGCACCTTCGAACACTGGGACGACGACGGCTTCATCTTGGACGCCGGACGCGAGATTCGCATCCCCGCAGAAGAACTCGGCCTCGGTGCGGGGACGCCCGAACAGATTCGCAAACGCTACGGCCTCGTCCAGCACACGCCGTTAAAGTTCGTGTACGGAGAACCGTGCACGCTGGCCGACGAACAGCGCGACGAACTCTACGAGTGGACGCGTGGCCTCGGCCGCGTAAACGTCAACAACGCCACCCGCGGCGAGGTGCGCGCGACGGTCAACCGCGCGGGCCACGCCCAGGACATCGTGACGGTCGAACGCCTCGGCTTGCTCGAACAGAGCATCGTCTGTAAAGAAAGCACGGACCCACCCGGACTGCTCGCCAGCATCGGTGAGTACGTGCCTGCTGAACTCCTCTGTGTCATTCCATGAGACGACGGCTGCTCGCCCTTGCCCTACTCGCCCTGCTCACGATGTCAGCAGGCTGTACCGCGATTTTCGGGCCCGGTGAGGTCGACCAGCAACGTCTCAACGAGAGTGCAACGTACGACTGGGACAACGCGCACGCAAACGCCACCATCGACATCCGCAGTGGCGAGTATCAGGCAGTGTACATCGTCGACCAATCGACAATCGAACTTTACGACCGCGACGGCTTTGGCACGGAGCGGCCGCTCGAAATCTCGGCGCTCAAGTTCCAGTTCGAAAACGGAACGGTCGTAAACGCCTCCGCCCTCGATGTGTCTCAGACGCGAAACCGTCTCATCGTCGAACTCCCAGCAGAGCACGGGAAAGTCGCCTACACCGCCCCTGCACGGGGCAAGAGCTTTGGCACGCCAACGTTCGTCACCGGCTCATACGAGGTCATCCTCCCGCCGGGGATGCGCGTCGATTACGTCCCGCTCGCGCAGGTGCAACCCGGCGGGTACGAGACGCGCCTTGAGGATAACCGCGTCCACATCACGTGGGCTGACGTCCAAAGTCGCGCCGTCATCCTTCGGTGGTATCTCGACCGCGACTTGACCATCTTCGCAACCGTGGCCGCTGGCCTCGCCATCGCCGGAGTCGTCGGCGCGTTCTACTACCTCAAGCAGATTCGTGTGCTCCGCGAACGCCGCGAGGAACTCGGCTTGAGCGTCGATATGGATGACGACCGCCGCGGGCCGCCGCCGGGAATGCGCTAGGTTTCTAGCTGGTCGTGGTTCACTTCGTAAATCGTCACGTCGCCGCCTTCGTAGGCGACCGTCACCCCAGCTAACTGTGAGAAGTCACCGGGGTCGTACGCGTCGCGCTCGTGTGGGCCGACGTAGATATAGCGCACGTCATATTTTTCGAGCATGGCGACCTGTTCGTCCGGCGTACCTGTGTAGAACTTCGTCACGTCCGTGATTCGGTCTTTGTAGGCATCTTCGCCGTGATAGATGCGTTCGTGTGGCCACCCGACAACCGATGGAATCCCGGTGAGCGCAGAGGGGGCGTTCGCCCAGCGATACGCGCCGCCGGGTGCTTCGATGAGGTGTGGTCTGCCCTCTCTGTCGTCGAGCCAGTGAATCGCTCCGGCTTCGCCCCCGTGGTAGTTAGAGACGTACTGCAACCCGTCGAGCGTCATGTCGTCTGTTGCACCGTCGTTGAAGTGACCGGCGAGGGCGAACACGCTGTAAAACGATGTGGAGACGACGAGGAGCGCGGCGAGAACCCGTGCGCCGGTGCGCCAGTTCGTCGGGATTGCCTGCCCAGCGTTGAGCAAGCGTGCGAGCATCACCGACGCCGCTATCGACCAGAGCACCCAGACCTGCATGTACACCTTGAACACGGTGTTTAAGCGACCGGGTGCGGCGTTTTCTCTGACGAAGGCGAACTCAACGATGAGCGCGAGACCGAGGCCAGCGAGCATCAACACGGTTTCGTAGCCGAGGTCGTCACGGAGTCTGAGCAACAACCAGCCAGCAGCGAGCAGCGGGCAGAAGAGGGCCACGCCTGCGAGGCCGCCGAGCCACGCCGTCGGGATGAACAGTGCGAGGACGACGCCCGTCTGTGCGGCGTGTTTCTTGAGTTCCGGGCGCGCGTGGGCGACCAGATAGGGCACGAACACCGCGAGGAACGCGCCGTGCACCACGAGCAGTGGGACGAGCGCGGTTCGTTCAGGAAACAGCCCGATGCTCCGCCTGCTGGCGGTTCCGAGCCAGAACGGGAGCGTCCAGAGCAGGCCCCCAGCGAGAATGACGATGGCACAGGCGAGCGCGCTTGCGAGTCGCAGTAGTTCCGTGGTGAGCCACGACTCGGCGCGGCGTGCCCGCGTCGCTAGCTGTCGGGGGAACAGCGTTGTGGGGGAAGCAGGCGCAAACGCGAGCGTGAGCCACGCGAGTCCCAACACGGCTGGGAACGACCACGTGTTGACAAACGCGATGAATCCGGCGAGCGGTGGCAGCGCGCCGAACACGAGCAGGCGACGGCGCGTCACCTCGCGCTCTGGCGTCCGGAAGTAGACGAACAACAGCCCAGCGGCGAGCAGGAGAAACGGCGTGCTCATCATGTGCGCGTGGAGGTCGCCGTTCAGCCACGAGAAGAAGGGAAACTCGTTGATGGTGCCCGGAATCACGCGGCTTGGATGCCAGTAGGAAAACTCACGCGGCGGGGCGACCACCTTCTCTGCGGCGAGGTCGTTCAGATTCGCCGCAATCGCCCGCCCGAGGGGAACACCAATCGCGTCAGGAAGCGCCCAGATAAACACCTGCAAACCGGTGAGCAGGTTGCTCGCAAAGCCGATGAAGAATGCCGCAAAGAGTCCGGCTTTCCGCCGAGAGACAGCGAAACCCGCGGCAATCGCGCCGGCAAGACTGTAGCCTGCGGAGATGAGCATGCCAAAAAATCCCGCGAGTGCGAGGTTGTAGGCGAATCGTGCTTCTGTGCCCGTGAGAATCGTGAGCAGCGCGGTGAGGAGGTGGCCACCGAAGTAGTAGCGCACCGGCGCATCCGCAAACCAGAAGTCTTCAGGGGGGAGCGTTGGCGAGCGAAGGAGGACTTTGAGAATGCCGAAATCGAGGAACTTCTCGCCGCCGCCGGGGATGATGCCAGGGTCTGCGCCGCGAATCAAGATGATAAACAAAAATGCACCCACGAACACGAGCGGCACGTCGATTCGGTCGCGCCAGCGAATCTCAATGTCTCGGGTGAGCGCGAGCGCCGTTGCGCCGCCGAGGACGAGGAGCCCGGCGAGCACCGCAACCCAGCCAAAGGCGAGGTGGCCAACCCAGTAGGCGACGAGCGTGAGAAGTCCGAGTCCGAGCGGGAGGGCGAAGCCTGCGCCTTGGTCGTCGAACCCGGCAAAGAGCAGCGCAGCGAGGGGCATCGAAAGCGCCCAGAATGCGAGATACACCGCCAACCACAGCGCAACGAGACCGAATTCCATTACGCGAAAAAACGGACAGGAGCGATTAAACCTCTTGTGGATGGGAAAAATCGGTTGCAGATGGCCGTGTGTCCGTGGTTCGGAGTGCGGATTCAACAGTGGTTCACAGTTGTTTGAACAGCACCGTTTTCGCGGGTCGATTTTTTCTGGTGAGCAGCTAATACGTCCACGGCTCCGGGTAGGGGCGGTGTGGGAGTGGTCTGGGTGTCACGGCAGTGAAAATGTCGCACACGGCGCTCGAATCACAACCCTTAATTGGGGTCCTCGAATACAATGTAGTAGCGGGATGGGATAGCCAGGAGATTCCGCCGGGCTCATAACCCGGAGATCGGTAGTTCAAATCTACCTCCCGCTATGTTTCTGCCGAATGAGGAAAATCTACGGGCAGCTCGTGGGCTGCACGCCGGTCATCGACAGCAAAAGAAGCGGCCGGGTTACTGCGTGATGCTAAGTTCGTCGAGCAACGTCTCTGCGGCGGCGCTAGAGGAGCCGGGACCGCGGGCGGTGATGAGGTCGCCGTCTACGGTCACGCTTTCCTCGGCTTCGAGTTCGGCGTCCCAGTTACCGCCTGCGGCGATGACTTCGTCTTCGACCCAGTAGGGGAGCTTCTCGCCGTCAGGGAGGACGTCGTTTTCGTCGACGATGTCTGCTTCCCACTCGTTCGGGAATCCAGTCACGTCGCGGTCTGCGACGAGGAACGAGCCGTCACTGGTGCGCGCGAAGGCGAGGATGCCCACGGCGTGGCAGATGACGAGTGCCTTGCTGGAGCCTTCCACCGCGTCGCGCAGGAGGGTGCGGGCGTGGACGTCTTGGTTGATGTCCCAGACCGTGCCGTGGCCGCCGGGGAAGACGACGGTGTCGTAGTCGCTCGCGTCGGCCTGTGCGACGGGAATCGGATTGTTCAGTCGCTCGTCTGTCTCGTGGACGGTTCGGATGTGTTCTGCTGTGTCCTCACCAATCGAGTCCGGGTCGACCGACCGCTCGTCGAGGACTGGTGGGTTGCCGGATGGTGTGGCCACCGTAATGTCGACGCCAGCGGCACTCAGCTGGGTGAGTGGTTCTACGCATTCTTCGCCCCAATAGCCGGATTCACTAACGACGAACAGTGCAGAAGGCATTGTGGGCCTGAATATAGGTTGGTGACGCATAAACGCCACGCCCACAGAGAAAGTGTCCGGTTATCCGTCGCCGTGTTCGTCGATGATGACGACTTCGCCATCCTGTACGTCAACGTTGATGAGCGTCTTGACGTCGTAGCCCGTCCCCTCGATTTTGTTCTCGCCGCCGACTTTCTTGATGACAGCGACCACGTCGGCGACATCTGCGCCGATTTCTTCGAGTGCTCCCGTGAGCGCCTTGAGCGTGCCGCCGGTCGAGAGCACGTCGTCGAGCAGGAGAACACGGTCGCCCTCGTCTACGTCGTTGATGTACATCTCGTTTTCAGAGTAGCCAGTAACCTGCGAGAGCGCCATCTCGCCCTCGAGGCCGTACTGGCGCTTGCGGACGACGACGAGTGGGATGTCCGTCATGAGCGAGACGGCCGTCGAGATGTGGATACCCATCGCCGCGGGGGTGACGATTTTGTCCACGTCCTCTAAGCTCACTTTGCGGATGATTTTGATGACGATTTCGCGGAGCAGCCCCGGTTCCAGCATCGGGACGCCGTCGCTGATGGGATGTACGAAGTACTGATACCCGTTTTTCTCGATGATAGGGGCTTCGAGCAGGGACTTCTTCAACTGGTCCATGTCGTGGGTAGAGCAACACCCCGGTAAAAACTGACGATTATCCGGCCAGCAACGGGAGCAGGCGTGAGAGCCACTGACTCAGTGGCAGGGCGAACTCGCCCGCGTAGGCGAAGTACTCGATACCGGAAAGCAGCAAGAACAGGGTTCCCGTCCCGGCGACGACGCCGAGCAACGAGGCCCCTAGAATGTCTGCGCGCGGCCATCGCAGACTCGCAAGCGACCAGAGGCCGAAGGCGACGCCCACGCCGATGCCGAGCAGGGCGTGAAGTTGGACTGCCTCACCGAGCGCCGGACGCTGGACTAACAGCGCGAGAAGCAGTCCTTGACCGCCGATGAGTACCGTTCCCGCATACGCCCACGCGAGTGGCTGCGGGTGTGTCGTGACTGCGCGGCGAACCGATGGGAGACGAAACACCGCGTAGAGTAAGAAGGGGAACACGGGAAGGAGATAGCGGACGGTAATCGTGGCGTAGAGCGGGAGTCGTGGCAGGTAGACAGCGGTCAGGAGCACACAGTAGACGAAGGCAAAGATATCAGTCGCACCAGCCGGAGTCGAAAGCCACGCCCGAACGCGATTTTCGGTGCGGAATTGCTGGACGGCATATACCGGAAACGCGGTGAGTGCGCCGAGGATGGGAGCCGACTCGAGGATGGAGAGGTTGATTGCTTCGTTGCCGTCGTTGGCTATGCCCCGCACGTAGTAGCCCTGGCGAATGTAGGTCTGGAACAGGCGCTCTGGTGACTGGAAGGCAACGGCGACGCCGTCTGTGAACAGCGAGGTGAAAATGGCGATTTTTCCGAGTGCTGCAGAACCAAGTGTGGCGAACGTTCCGACCACAGAGGCGATGACTGAGGGAGGCGGACTCCCACTGCCCCCACTGCCTGTACCCACTCCACCACCATCGGGGATGGGTGCGTCGGGGATGGGCCCGCCGTTGTATTGCGGCAGGAGTCTCGGTGGTTGGATCGGATTGCCGGAGATGAGTGCGTTCGTGAGGAAAAACGGCAGGAGTGAGACGGCGAAGGCGACGCCGAGCATGGCGAGCGTTCGCAGGTCGTTCGATTTCGCAGTGGGGAGGTCAACGACGGCGAGGGCAACGATGAGGACGAACGCCTCGGGCGCGTGCACCCACGCGGTGAGGCCGACGAACACGTAGGCGAGCGCGCGCAGTTTGAGATCCCCTTCACGACTCGTGTAGAAACAATAGAGGGTACAGACGGCAAACAGCGTCGTCAGTGCGTGGCGCTTTGGAATCGACGCCCAGAATCCAACGGGCGTTGCGAGCACGACGAACAGGCCCGCGAGCAGCCCCACACGAGGACCGTGCATCGCCGCGAGCAGGCGGTAGAGCACGACGCCGACGAACGCGGCGGCGACCATCGAGGCGAGTTGTAACGCGGCTTGATGTATCCAAAACGGGTCGAGCGGCGGTGAGACCGCGAGATTCACGGCGAACAGGAGCAACGCGAGGGCGCTTCCCGCGAGGGTGAACTCGGTGGTTCGGTCGGTCAGTCGACCTGCAACGACCCACCCGGCGAGGGTCAGGCCGCTCCACCCAGCGACAAGGGCGACGCGCGGGTCAGCGACGACAGAAACCGCTTGCATCGCCCACAAGAAGGGGAGCGCGAGGAATATCTGGCCATAATTTCGCCCGTACAGCTTTCCATCGACGAGCACCATACCGGGCGTGTTCGGGCCTTGGCCGTACGGGAAGTGGTCGAGCCAGAGGTGTCCCTCAGAGACGGCGACGAACGCATTCGCGACGGTGAACGTGTCGCTGATGAAGATGCCGATTCGCCAGTAGAGGACGAAAAACCAGAGTGCGACGATGAACACGAGTAGGCCGCGCAAGTCACCGAACACGAGTCTGCCGAGTCGCAGTGCCCGCTGTCGAGTGGCCGAATCGGGCGCGGCGGTCATCGGACAACCGCCACCGTGACGGGCTGTCGAACCAGCTCGTGTTCCTCATCGCCCGCGCGGACGAGGACGATGAGTTCAGCCTCGTAGGACTCCTGTGTAATGCGTTCGGGCGCGAACGCTTTCTGGCCGAGCGAGAGCGAGTGCGTGCCGACATCGTCAGCCCCCAAAAAGCGTGTCGTCCCAAAGGTGGCTCCGAGTTCGGGAATCCGAATCTTGTAGACCACCATCGGCTGCCCGGAGACTGCATCGACACGGACGCGCGCGTTGGGTGCGTGGAGATAGAACGACTCAGAACCGTACTGACCGCGTTCGAGGGTGACTCCCGCAGAGGGAACCGAGAGGATGGCTACGTCCGCAGCCCCGGAGCCAATCGGCGCATCGTCCGCCTGCGGCTCGGGCGTGAGGTCAACCGCCCCGACAAGCGGGCCGGAGACGATGGTCACCGTCAACAGAATGAGAAGCGTCGCGGACGCGACGGCTCGTACCGGCTGCATTATATCCGAAAACTGATGCAAACACCTTAAATCCCGACGCTCTCAGGCAGAAACAGCCGGGCCGTCCCACTCGTCGAGGACGATGTCAACATCTCGCTTTTCTGAGTACCAGACCACCTGTACGGTCGCATCCGCGGGCACGTTCAGCAGCGTGATTGAATCCCCCGCGTCGATGGGACCCTGCCACACCCCGAGGTGCCGACCATCCGTCGTCTCGAAACGAATCGAGTCGCCCGCGAGCCGCGACCCCGATTCGTGAACCACGGTTAGCTCGTGGCCCCCTTCGTTGTAACTGAAGCTGAACGACACCGTCGGCGCCGGTTCTGGACTATGCGTGAGGTCGGCCAGCCCAATGAATCCCGTAGCGAATGGGACGATGAGCAAAAGCGCCGTGGCTACGATGAGCGCATTGCGACCCTGTTTACTGTAAATTAACTCCTTTGTGCGGACTCCCCAAACCATGTATTCCCCGGCAGACGCGCTGGTAGTACCCCACTACCCGACTAGTTGCCTATCCTGATAGTCGCGCTACTAGAAGATAAAAGAGATGGCTCATGTTACTATTTTTCGCCCGCAGAGAGATGAATACAGGGGGTGCAGAAAGGTGTCGTAGGATGGAGAGTACGAGCTGGATTTCAGTGGTGTGGCAGGTTGAAGAGTGTCGTCACTCGTGGACGTTGAAAAATAACCGAAAGAGAAGTTAGTTGATTATGCTTCTGGCCCATCCCACGTCTGGATGGTTGCCGTGTCGCCGGAGCCGTCGTCGTAGATGAGGCGGACAGTCTCGGTTGGCCCAATGCCAGTAAAGGTTTGTGACGTACCTGCGGTGACGAAACTGCCAGACGCCCCCCAGGTGACATCAACCGATCCAGCAGAGCTTTTTACGACTAAATCATCCGCTGCGATTTTGTCACCAGATTCGTGCGTAATTGTCAAATCAGATGAACCGTCGTAGTCGAAACTAAACTTTGCTTGCGGAGCTGCGTCCCCCACCTGGTCGCCCAGATTGAGTACGAACGTGCCGATGACCGCGGCCAGAATGACCGTGATGGCGACCATCAAGATGACGCCAATCACGGGCGATACCGCGTCTTCCTCTGTGAAGAGTTGTTTGAGTTGCATGGTTTGTTCCCATGCACGCTCTGTCGGGTACGGAAGAAAGCCGACAATTCCAGTGGGCGCGAGTTTCCATCCCGTCAGAGCGTGCTAATTATTGATATTAGCTATACCCTAATAAATCTACGCAGAAAATTTAATCTGAAATAAAGGTAAACATTGATAACATATCTCTCTCTGGGCGAACCCACAGGTCGGGAAATTTTACGTCAGAAAAAGTGAATGTTGGCGATGTTTTCCCGATTATGCCTGTGGTCCAGACCACTTCTGGATGGTTGCCGTGTCACCAGAGCCGTCGTCATAGATGAGGCGGACGGTGTCACCAGAGGCGACAGTGCCGGACAACGTGATCGAGTCACCAGCGGTTGCGAACGTAGAGCCACCGAGGCCGTCCCAGGTGTCGTCAACGCCACCGCTCGACTTCACGTGCAGGTTTGCTGCCTTGACCTTGTCACCGGACTCGTGGGTAATCACGAGCGTGTCGGTTGATTCGGTGTAGTCGAAGCTGAACTTTGCCTGCGGAGCTGCGTCCCCCACTTGATCCCCAAGGTTGAGAACGAACGTCCCGATGACTGCGGCGAGAATGACCGTGATGGCGACCATCAAGATAACCCCAATCACTGGCGAGACTGCGTCCTCTTCTGTAAAGAGTTGTTTTAACTGCATTGTGTTTTCCTCAGACACCCCGACCGTGTTCCCAACAGAGCAGTGCCCTGTTTACTTAGCTGAAGCTGGTAGAAGATTAGCTGTTAATCCCCTTCCCCCCTCTCCAGTGTTGACCAGAGTGTTCAGCCTATATGAAGTGTCCAAGTATATTAAATGTTTCCGTGGGAGATAATTGTTTATTAACAACAGGAAATATGCGCTTTCCCCGTTGTATCACCTGTTGGACGTGTTCCCGGGTGTGTTTCCGGCAAGGATTGTTACGGACTTGGAGCATCACGGAAAATCACCACGAGACAGGTTCGCGCAGTCATTGAGAACGGTTAAGTTGATTTGCTTGTGAACAACAGTTGTGCTACCACAGACGCTGTCATCCCTGCAGGCGTCTGGCGTTCCCGACCTCGGCTCGCTCGCCAGCCAAGGTGTCGTGACCTCGACTGTCGCGGCTACGTCAGCCCCTGCCCCGGACACCCTAGCGTTGCTCGCGGTGCTCGCGCTCCCGTTTCTCGGCGCGGCACTCGTCCCGGTGGTGTACCGTGCCCTCGGAGAGCGCACGGCCTACTTCGCGGCGGCAATCGCGCTCGCGTGTTTCGCGCTCGTTGCCTCGCAGTACGGCCGCGTCGGCGCGGTCACCATCCCGTGGATACCTGAACTCGGCGTCTCACTGACGCTGTACGTAGACGGCCTCTCGCTGCTCATTGGCTTCCTCGCCAGCGGCGTGGGCGTGCTCATCCTCACCTACTCCGGTGGCTACATGCACGGCGAGCCGGGGCAAGCGAAGTACTACGCCTCGCTGCTCGCGTTCATGGGGTCGATGCTCGGCGTCGCCTTCGCCGCAGACCTCATCGCGCTGTTCGTGTTCTGGGAGCTGACGAGCCTGTCGTCGTTCATGCTCATCGGCCACTACCAGCGCAAACGCAGCTCGCAGTACGCCGCCCGCAAATCCATGATTATCACCGTCGCGGGCGGGCTGTTCATGCTCGTTGGCTTCCTGTTGCTCCACCACGTCTCCGCGCAAGTGCTTGGTGAGGCAACCTACACCCTCGTCGGCTCGCAAAACGGCCTCATCGAGAACGCAGACGCCATCAACGAGGCGCTTCGCTCTTCGGGCCTCCTCATCCCGGTCATCGCGCTCATCGGCGTCGGCGCGGCGGCCAAATCCGCGCAGGTTCCCCTGCACATCTGGCTGCCAAACGCGATGGAAGCGCCAACGCCCGTTTCGGCGTTCCTCCACTCCGCGACGATGGTCAAAGCCGGCGTCTACCTCGTCGGCCGCTTCCGGCCGCTGCTCGTCGGCGACGAATGGATGCTCATCTTCGCCACGCTTGGCTTGCTCACGATGACGGTGACCGCCATCCTCGCCGTCGGCGCGACGGACATCAAAGAACTGCTGGCCTATTCGACGGCCTCGCACCTCGGACTCATCATCGCTGGCTTCGGCTTTGCGAACGAACTCGGCGGCGAAACGGGCGCGTTCCACATCCTGAACCACGCCGTGTTCAAGGCCGCGCTCTTCCTCGTCGCTGGTATCATCGCGCACGAGGCAGGGACGCGGCTCATCTCGGAACTCGGGGGGTTGCGCAAGGACTTACCAATCGCCGCCGGCATCACGTTCGTCGCGGCCCTCGGTATGGCGGGCGTGCCGCCGTTCAACGGTTTCTACTCGAAAGAACTGCTCTTCGAGGCAGCCTACGAAGCGGCCGTGCACGCGGGCGGCATCTGGTGGCTGTACCCCGCCGTCGCCGTCTTCGGCAGCGTGTTCACCTTCCTCTACTCCATCAAGTTCCTCTCGCTGTTCTTCGGCGACAAGCCAGAGGGGCTCGGACACGTCCACCGACCTCCGCTCACGATGGTTGCGCCGCCGCTCCTGCTCGCCGGCCTCGCGCTGGTCATCTCGATTAGCCCGCAGACGGCCATCGACACCATCGTCCAATCGGTGTTCGAGGGCGTCATTCCGGCCCACGGACCGGGCGAAGAAGTCCACCACATGACGATTGGTCTGCCGACCGAACTCAAGCCAGCCGTCATCATGAGCGCCATCACCATCGGCCTCGGCGCGGTGGCGTGGCCGTTCTACGACCGCCTCCACGCGGGCATCAACGCGATTACGGCCGTGAAATACCTTCGCGCGAACTGGTACTACGACAACACGATCTACGGGCTGACCACGCTCTCACAGTTCTCGATGCCGCAGGTCCAGACCGGCCTCGTGCGCACCTACATCACGTGGTCGCTCGCCGCGGTGAGCGCGCTCGCCCTCGGCGGCTACCTCGCCGCGAGCGTGTCGCTCCCGGCGTTCTCGGGCGTCGCAATCGGTATCCCAATCGCGCTCGTGTTGCTCCTCGCGGTGGTCGGCGCGATTGCCGTGAGCATCGCACCGTCACACATCGCGGGCGTGCTCACACTCTCGATTCTCGGCTTCATGGTCGCGGTGTTCTTCGTGCTCGCAAACGCACCCGACCTCGCCCTGACCCAACTCGTCATCGAGACGCTCGTGTTGGTCATCTTCCTGCTGGTACTCGACAAGCTGCCAGCCTACTACGGCACGGCAAAGCGCGCCATCGCGGCGCGAGACGCCGTCCTCTCTGCGGTGGTGGGCGTCACGGTGTTCCTGACCGTCTTGCTCACGACGGCCGCGACGCCGGACGACCCCATCTACACCTACTTCATCGAACGGGCGGGCATCCCCGCAGAACACGGCAACCTCCTCGTCAATTACGGCGGCGGAGGCAACATCGTTAACGTCATCCTCGTGGACTTCAGAGCGTTCGACACCTTGGGTGAAATCTCGGTCGTCGCAATGGCCGCGCTGTCGGTGCTGACTCTGATTGCCATGCGTGGGCGAGGTGAGCGCGGATGACAGAAAAGGACACGACCGTCATCTCGCGGACGGTCACCCGCATCGTCGTCCCACTCATCCTCCTCGTAGCCATCGCGCTACTCTTACAGGGCCACAACCTGCCCGGTGGTGGGTTCATCGCGGGCGTCCTCACGGTCGCCTCGTTCGCCCTCATCTACATCATCTTCGGGCTCGACTACCTCGAAGAAGAACTCCTCCATCGCAGACCGGAGAGTTCGCTCGATGTCATCCAGCCGAGCATCGTCGAAGACTACCGCGGCCTGTTCGCCGCCGGTCTCATCCTCGCGGCGGGAAGCGGCGTCGTCGCCATGCTGTTTGGCGTCCCCTTCCTCACACAGGCCGTCCTGTTCGTCGAACACGTACCAATCTACCATGAAATCGAACTCGCCTCGGCGCTCGCGTTCGACTTCGGCGTCTATCTCGTCGTGGTCGGCGCGCTGCTCACGATTCTCGCGGTGGTGGGGGCAGAATGACGCAGTTTGCCCTCGCCGCCGTCCTCGGCTTGCTGTTCGCCCTCGGGACGTTCCTCGTCCTTCGACGCGACATCGTCCGCGTCGTCTGGGGTGTGACCATCATCAGCCAGTCTGCAAACGTCTATCTCGTCACTATGGGTGGACTCTCTGGGAGTGTCCCAATACTCTCACACGGCGCTCACGGCGAGGTCGGCGCAGTCACCGACCCGCTCGTCCAGGCGCTCGTCCTCACGGCCATCGTCATCGGCTTCGGGACGACGGCGTTCGCGCTCGTGCTCACCTACCGAGTCCACCAAGAGCACGGGACAATCGACCTGTTCGAACTCGAACGCGGAGGTGACACCTGATGGAGCCTGCACACCTCGTCATCGCGCCCTTACTGACGGCGCTCGTGACGGCCATCCTGACGCTCGCCACGCGCAACTACCTGAACGTCCAGCGCGCCGTGAGCGCACTTGGCGGCCTCGGCTACCTCGTGGGCGTCGGCGTCCTCTATCAGGCGATTCAGGCGGACGCAGACGGCGTCATCGTCTACCAGCTGTCTGACTGGGGTGCGCCGTTTGGCATCACGCTCGTCGCGGACGCCCTCGCCGTGTTCATGCTCGGCCTCGCCGCGCTCGTGAGCCTCGCCGCGCTCGCCTACTCGGTGCGCTTCATCAGCGACTACGGCCAGCGCGTCTCGTATCACCCGCTCTACCACCTCATGATGGTGGGCGTGACCGGGTCGTTCCTTACGGGCGACATCTTCAACCTGTTCGTCTGGTTCGAAGTGATGCTCATGTCGAGTTACGTCCTCGTCGCGTTCTACAGCGGGAAAGAACACACCCGCGCGGCGCTCACCTACGTCGTGCTCAACCTGCTCGGGAGCGCCGTCATGTTGCTCGCCATCGGTGGCCTCTACGCCACGACCGGCACGCTCAACATGGCCGACATGGCCCAGCGACTCGCAGACCCAGCGGCCTTTGGCATCGACCCGGCCCCGGTGCTCGGCCTCTCTGCAATCCTCTTTACCGTCTTCGCGCTGAAGGCGGGGATTGCGCCGTTCCAGTTCTGGGTGCCACCCGCCTACCGCGCGGCCCCTGCACCGGTCGCCGCGATGCTCGCGGGCGTGGTGAAGAAGGTCGGCGTGTACGCGATTATCCGCCTCTACTTCACCATCTTCGCCGCCGCGACCCTGCCCGCTGGACTCTCACTGCCCGGCCTGTCGGGAACCTCGTTCCTCGACTTCTTCGGGCCGGTGTTATTCATCATGGCCACTGCGAGCATCCTGCTCGGCGGTTTCGGCGCAGTCGGGAGAAAAACCGTAGACGGGATGCTCGCCTACTCCTCTATCGGACAGGTTGGCTTCATCCTGCTCCCACTCGCCGTCGCCGCGACGGTGCCTGAAGTGCGCACGCTCGGCATCGCCGCCGCGCTCATCTACTCGCTGAACCACGGCTTTGCGAAGGCGCTGCTGTTCCTCGCAAGCGGTATCATCGAGCGGATGACCGGGACGCTCGAATTTGCGAACCTCGGCGGCCTCACCGAACGCGCGCCCGTGCTCTCAGGTGGCTTCTTCCTCGGTGCGCTCGCGCTCATCGGAATCCCACCACTGTCTGGCTTCTTCGGCAAACTGCTTGTGTTCGACACGGCCGCCCGCGCGGGGGCTGACGCCGCGCTCGCCGTCGCGCTCGTCGGAGCCATCCTGACGATTGCGTACTTCTCGCGAGCGTGGAATCGTGGCTTCTGGGGCGAGCCGGTCGAGATTCTCGAACGGCCCTCGACCACGCTGACCGTCGCCGTCGTGGCACTCGCCCTCGGCGTCGTCGTCCTCGGTATCGGGTTCGACCCCGTCATGGAGGCGGCGAACGCCGCCGCGAACGCCGCACTCGACCGAGCGGGCTACATCGATGCCGTCGCCCCGGAGGTGGTGGCATGAAACGCTGGCCCGTGCTCGGCGTCTCGCTCGCCGTACTCTGGCTGTTCGTCCGCGGCGCGCCGCTGTTCGAGCCGGTCGCCCTGTTCGGGGAGTTCCTGCTCGGGCTCGCCCTCGGCATTCCCATCGCGTTTGCCTTCCGCCGGTTCTACGCGGACGACGTGAAACTCGGCCGGGCAGTTGGAGCCGTGCCGTACGCGCTGCTCTACGTGCTCGTGTTCCTCCGAGAACTCGCCACCGCAAACGTGGACGTCGCCTACCGGGTGCTCTCGCCGTCGATGCCCATCCACCCGGGCGTCATCGAGGTACCCCTGCGCGTCAAGTCCGACCTCGGCATCACGACCATCGCAAACAGCATCACCCTGACTCCAGGGACACTCACCATGGATTACAACGAGGAGACGAACACCCTCTACGTCCACGCCATCGACGCCCGCGACCCCGCGGCCATCATGGCCCCGATTCGGACGTGGGAAGACTACGCACTGGTCATCTTCGACGAAGAACTGAATCCCGACGACCCCGTCCCCGTCCACGGGGGTGAGCCAGATGGCAACTGAGGCCGCCGCGCCAGAGTTCGTCACGCTCGCCTTGCAGGCGGGCCTCATCGTCGCAAGCACTGTCACGCTGCTCGCGGGCTACCGGGTCATCACGGGGCCAACGACGCCAGACCGCGTCGTCGCCCTCGATACCATCGGGACAAACGTCGTCGCAATCGCCGTGTTGTTCGCCCTGCTCACCGACGAAGGGCTGTTCATCGACGTGGCGCTGGTGCTCGCCATCATCGGGTTCATCAGTACAATTGCCGTGGCACGCTACGTCACGGAGGGGGACATCATCGAATGACCGCCGCAATCTCCACCCTGCAGGGCATCATCGTCGTCGCCCTCGTCGCCGTCGGTGCGTTCTTCCTCACCGTCGGCACCGTGGGCCTGCTTCGCCTCCCGACCGTCTACAACCGGATGCACTCGACGAGTAAGGCGACCACGCTCGGCGTGGCCTCCATGTTCCTCGCTGCGTTCGTCTACTTCGGCCCGCGGGCAGAAGGGCTGACCTCGCTCGTCGGCATTGGGTTCCTGTTCCTGACCGCACCCACGGGTGCGCACATGATTTCGCGGGCGGCCCAGAAGATGGGCATCCCGTTCATGAACGACATCGCGTGGCCGGGCGACGAAGACGACTAAAGTTCGGTTTCCAACTCTTCTGCAACGCAAACGCCGAGGGCAGTTTTTTCGCCTTCGAACACTCGCGCACTATGCTCTCGAACGATGAGCGCGCGCGTTTCGTCTTGTCCCATCACGCTCGCGTCGTTTGCGACGACAAAGGAGAGGTCGGCGCGCGTGAGAATCTCACGAGCTTTCTCGATGAGCGCGTCGTCTGTGCCGTCTGATTCGGCTTTGAAGCCAACGATGGTGAGGTCAGGATGGGCCTTTCGCACGCTGTCGATGAGCTTTGGCGTCGGGACGAGCGAGAGCGAGAGGTCGTCCTGTTTCGAGCGAATCTTCTCGTCGCTCGTCTCGACGGTGTAGTCGCTGATTGCGGCGACGGAGATGAGCGCGTCCGCCGTTTCTGCTGCATCCATGACCGCATCGAGCATCTCTGCCGCGGTTTCGACGCGTACGATGTCTGCGTAGGGCACGTCGGGGCCGTCATGGACGAGCGTCACGTCCGCACCCTTGGTGTAGAGCGCACGGGCGACTGAGCGGCCGGTCTTTCCCGACGAGCGGTTTGCGATGACGCGCACGGGGTCAACTGCCTCCGACGTGCCGCCACTGGTGACAACAACGCGCTTGCCCGAGAGCGGACTCGGAGTGACGTGGCGCGCGAGCGCGAGGGCGATTGTGTCCTTGGTCGCGATTTTCGCCTTGCCCTCCTCGATGCGCGGGGAGACGAAGTGGACGCCCCACGACTCGACTTTCTCGATGGCTTCCAAAACGCCCGGATGGTCGTACATCGGTTCGTGCATGGCCGGGGCGATGACGACGGGAATTCCCGACCCCAGCGCCGTCGTCGCGCACGTCGTGACCGGCGTGTCATCGACCGCGTTTGCGATTTTCCCCACCGAATTTGCGGTTCCCGGCGCGATGAGGAGCACGTCAGCCCAGCCGTCGTAGCCACACAGTTCGACGTGTTCGACCTTGCCCGTGATTTCGGTGACGACGGGCTGTTGGGTGGCGTATTCGAGCGACCACGGGTGGATGATTCCCTGTGCGCTCTGGGTCATCACCGCCCGGACGGACGCCCCGTGTCGTCGCAGTTCGTGGGCGAGTTCCACGGTTTTGACCGCCGCGATGCTCCCGGTCACGCCCAGCGCAACGTTCACTCCCTCTAGCATTCTTGTCGTATCTCTGTCGCGCGAGGGTAAAAGTATAGGACAGTCGCGGGTGGCTACTCGTCTTCTTCGGCACGCGCAGCGAGCACGCTCGGGTGCATCGTCGGCCCGTCCGGGTGCGGTTCTTCGAAGTACGACTGCATCAACTCGCGCGACTGGCTCTCGCGGCGTCTGCGCTCGGCCTCTGAGATCTCCTCACAGCCCGGTGGCACCTCGCGGCCGCGCTCGGTGAAGTAGCCCTCGGGGGCGACCCAGTCGTTGTAGAAAGGTACGTCAGAGTCGTGAATGAGGGTGAGTGCGACCTGCGCGCCGTGGCCCGCCGCGACGACTGTCTGGTGGTACTGGGCGGCGAGTCGGCCCGCGGCGTAGAGGCCGGATTCGTCGGTGCGCCCGTTGTCGTCCGTGCCGATGTACTGCTTGCTCCCGCGCTTGTCGAGTTCCACGTCGAGGTTCTCGAGATAGGTGCTGTCAGCCCACGACGCGGCGATGACGCGGTCGGCTTTGAGGATGCCTTCGTCGGTGTTCACGACGAACCCCTCGTCGTCTCGTTCGATGGCGATGACGCGCTCGTCGGTGAAGATGCAGCCATTTCGCGCCGCCTGCGCGCGGGTCATGTCGAGAAACAGCCGCGAGTTCACGCCCGCCGGGAAGCCGGGGACGTTCTCCAAGTGGGCGTTGCGCTTGAGAATCGATTCGCCGTGGGTGACGACGAGCGTGTCAAGGTTCGCGCGGGCAGTGAAGATGCCAGCGGTCAGCCCGGAGACGCCGCCACCTACGATGAGGACGTCGTGTCGGTTTTCGTCGGTCATTGGCCGAATTTCGTGGCTTGGGGTTACAAACCAATTGGTTCGGGCACACCTTCTTGCTTGCACGCGCCTATTGCTGTCCCGTGGACGAAATCGAAGTCAGCACCGTCATTTATCTGCCCCCCGAGGAGGTGTACGAGTTTCTCGTCGATTTCCCGCGCTACACCCGCTACTCGAAACACCTGCAGGAGGTGCGCCGCTACGGCGACGGCAGCCCCGGCACGGAGTACGACCTGCGCTTTACGTGGTGGAAGCTCTCGTATACAGCGCGCTCGCGGGTCACCGACCTCTCGCCACCGAACGAAATCGAGTGGGCCGTCGTAAAAGATATCGAGGCGACGGGCTACTGGCGCGTAGACGAGATAGACCCACCCGAAGACGAATCTCACGCCTGTCGCGTCTGGCTCTACATCGAGTACGACCCGCACTCAGCACACGTTGGCGCGCTCAATCTCCCGCGATTCGTCTCGCTCGACTGGGTCGTCAGAAAGGTCAAACCGCTCATTCTCGAAGAAGCACAGCGCGTGGTCGAACGAATCGTCGCCGACATCGAAGGACGGCGCAGAACCGTCGAGTTGACGATTCACCAACCGCCAGACCTCGCCTGATTACTCGTCGATTTCGTAGTCGCCGCCGTACTTCATGAAGAAGTAGGCGAAGCCGAGCACCGTAGACAGGCCGATGGTCGTTGCGATACCGATGACCTTCGCGCTGTCTGGAATCGGGGACGTTGCGCCACCGCCAGCGGGCGCGGCACCGGATTCGTTGATGACGATTTCACCGGTCATCCCCGAGGAGGCGTGGGGCTGGCAGTGATACTCGTAGGTGCCGAGCGTATCGAACGTGTGTTCGTAGGTGAACCCCTCGTTTTCGAGGGATTCTGAGCCTTCCCAGCCTGCGCCGTCGGGTTGGCTGTCGACCACGATGTTGTGGTTGTCAGACCCCCACGTGAACGTCACCGTGGTTCCAGGGGACGCATACAGTGGTTCTTCGGTACCGGGGGTGAACACGAGGTCACCGCCAGGGCCGACTTCGACCGTTTTGGAGCCGCCACCGCCGCCTCCGCCGCCATCAGAGCTGTTGTTGCCACCTTCTTCCTGCGCGCTTGCGTTGCCCGCAGCGCCGGCGACCGCTGCAGTTCCTGCGGCGGCCCGGAGGAAGCCCCGACGGCTCACCGCCTTCTCGGAATTGTCATCGCTCATGCGCGGGGCTAAGACCCACCCGGTACTCAATACTTTGGTTCGCGTTCGCGCCCCTTTATAAAGAATCGGCTTGGCGGGCGGAACGTCAGCTTACAACGAGTAGTCGTGCTGGCCAGTTTCCGACGTGAGGAACTGCGTGAGGAGGTCGATGGTCGCCTCGATGTCGGCGTAGTGGGCGCTCTCTGCGACGGTGTGAAGGTAGCGCGTCGGCACCGAGATTGCGCCGACGGGCTTTGCGCCCGAGGAGTTCTGTAACCCGCCGGTGTCCGTCCCGCCCGCGGGCAGGATTTCTGGTTGGCGGGGGATGTCGTGCTCCGCTGCGACCGCGCGCAGGCGCTTGTTCACCTTCGGATTCGTGATGACGCTCCCGTCTTTGAGTTTGATTCCCGCGCCCTCACCAAGCGTCGTGACGTAGTCGCCGGGCTTGAACCCGGGCACGTCGTTCGCCACGGTCACGTCGAGCGCGAGCGCGAGGTCGGGGTCTAAGTCCACGCCGAGCGCCTCCGCCCCGCGCAATCCAACCTCCTCTTGGACGGTCGCAGCAAAGTGGATAGTCACCGCGGGGTTCTCGATGCGCTTTGCGGCTTCGAGCATCGCAAACAGACAGACGCGGTCGTCTAGGGACTTGCCCGTGACGGTGTTGCCGACGACGGTCGTCGTCTGCTCCATCGAGACGAGGTCGCCAACGGTGACGCGCTCGTTCGCCTCCTCGCCGGGAAGTCCGAGGTCGACGAACACGTCTTCGACCTTCGGCTCTTTCTTTTTCTGTTCCTCGGCGAGCGTGTGGGGCGGCACAGAGCCGATGACGCCGGTCAGGTCGCCATCGTCGGTGTGGACCACCACGCGTTGGGCTTTGAGTACTGCCGGGTCCCAGCCGCCGAGTGCGTCCAGTTGGAGAAAGCCGTCGTCGGTGACGTGGCGGACGATGAACCCAATCTCGTCCATGTGCGCGGCGATGACGACTTCGTAGTCCGATGCGCCGTCGATGGTTCCGACGACGTTGCCCATCGCGTCAGACTGAACGTGGTCGACGTGGCCGTCGAACTCGCGGCGGACGAGCTCGCGGATGCGGTCTTCGTAGCCCGGCACACCGTGGGCTTCGGTGAGTTCTTTCAACAGTGGGTAGTCGAACGCAAAATCCGGCTGGGCGGTCATGGCTGTTCGGAAGTGGCCGCCGCGTATAAGCGCTATCGAAATCAAGGAAAGAGTCCCTGCCCTTTCGCGTGGACGCCACTCTGACAATAGGGTCACAACCCACGTTCGACGCTCACTCCGGGGTTTCCTCCCTGACCTTCTTCTCCCCTTCGAGAAGCAACCCCTTCCACGTCAATCCACGGTGCTTCTTCAGTTCCTTCAATCGTTCGTACTGTTCGTCGTCATCGAACTCGATGCGGATTTCAACCATACAATATCACACAAAACCCACACTTATGTGTGTTCGGGCGCAACCAGTAATTGATGAAGCGAACCAACACGTTCGATGTGGTTCCACAATCCGACGAGGACGGGGAGTTACTTCGACGCGTGTTGGACGCTTCTGCCGCTCTCTGGAACGAGATCACCTACGAGCGCCGCGAGAACTATGCTGACCCAGACAGCGACGTGTGGGAAATCAGCGAGTATCGCGGTCGCTACGGCGGTGTTCTTGGCGCGTCCACAGTTCAGCAAATCGAACGCAAGAACCGCGAAGCGTGGCGGTCGTTCTTCGCGCTCCAAAAGAAGGGTGAAGCCAACGGCAAACCCGGCTTCTGGGGCAACGCAGACGATGGCCGAGAACTCCGCACGTACATCCGCAACACCTCATACTCCGTCGAGTGGGGAAAGCAATCTCGTCTCGAACTCCTTGTTGGTCAAGACCTGAAAGACGAGTACGGACGGGGATATTACGAACGTCTCCGACTCGAAGTTAGGGGTGAACCAAACTGGAAGGAGTACGACAAACAAGGTCGGTTGGAGTTGTTCTACGACGAGCAAGCACAGAAATTCAGGGCCTTTCAACCAGTCACCGTAGACACTTCTCGGCTGACACACCCACTGGCTTCGGAAGAAGCCGCGCTGGACATCGGTGCGAACAACCTCGTCGCCTGCACAACCACAACCGGCCAACAACTCTTGTACGAAGGACGCACCCTATTCAATCGATTCCGTGAGACGACGCGAGAAATCGCCCGACTCCAATCGCTGTTAGAGGACGGTCAGCACAGTAGTCACCGTATCCGACGCCTGTACGACCGGAGAACAAAACGACGTGACCACGCTCAAGACGCGCTCGCCCGTGACCTCATCGAACGCCTCTACGATGAGGGCGTTTCGACGGTGTACGTGGGCGACTTGACCGACGTGTTGGAAACACACTGGTCGGTGGAGGCGAACGCGAAAACGCACAATTTCTGGGCGTTCCGAGCGTTCGTGAACCGACTGGCGTGTACCGCTGAGGAATACGGTATGTCGGTCGAGGGTCGGTCTGAGGCGTGGACGAGTCAAGAGTGTCCGAATTGTGGTTCGACAGCGGATACGACGCGCCACCAAGACACGCTGACGTGTTCGTGTGGGTTCGAGGGGCACGCAGACCTCGTGGCAAGTGAATCATTCCTGAGACGTCATCAGAAATCAGAGATTTCTGATTGGCGAACGAGACACGACGTGTCTCGTCAACGGCAGACAACGGTAACACGGTCGATGGCACGGCCTGTATGCCTCAAGTGGGACGACCATAACTGGTCAGAGTCATCACGCTCAGTTCCCAACGTGGCACATACGAACCCGCAAGTTGCCTCCGTGGGTCGGTAATCGATACCCCCAGCGCGAGGAAACCTCGTCCTCAGAACGGTTACGCCGTTCACGGCGAGGCGGATGTCATACGTTGCGCTCGACGACGAAGCGCGTGAACGCAGCGAGTTTCTCTGCGGCCGCAGGCTCCAACTCGACGTTCGACAGTTCCTCGCGCGCGCCAGCAGAGAGGGAGAGTGCCTGCTTGCGGGCGTATTCGACGCTCCCAGTTTCGACGAAGATGTCGAGGACTTCTTCGATTTCGTCGTCCGTGTTTTCCTCGGCCCAGAGAATCTCCTCTAAGCGCGCGACGGTTTCAGGAGGCGCGGTCTCTGCGGCGTGAATGACCATCAGCGTCTTTTTGCCTTCGCGGATGTCGTTGCCGAACTCCTTGCCGAACGCGCCGCCGTCTTCGAGGGCGGTCTCGACGTCGAGGATGTCGTCGCCAATCTGGAAGGAGATGCTCATGAGTTCGGCGTAGCGTGCGACGTGGCGTTCGACCTCGGCCGATTGGCCGGTCACGATAGCCGCGAGGCGTGCGACGATTCGCCCGAGGCAGCCGGTTTTACACGCACACATTTCGAGGTATTCGGGTTCCCCAACGCGAATCTCTTTTTCGTTGTGCCAGAGGATGTCCATGCCCTGGCCGAGATGCGTCCGATTCAGTTCGTACATGAGCATCTCGTAGGCCGCAAGCCGTGCTTCGGCATCGAGGTTGCCGGGGTTGTGCGTCAAGATTTTCAGCGGTAGGAAGTACATCGCGTTGCCCGCGTTCAGGGCAACGTCTTCGCCGTAAACGTGGTGGAGCGCCGGGCCGCCACGGCGGAGGGTCGCCCCGTCTTCAACGTCGTCTACGATGATGGTGCCGTTGTGGAGGATTTCTGGAATCACCGCGTAAGCGAGATAGGATTCCGGGTCTTCGCCAAACGCCTGCGTGAGCAAGACAAAGATGACCGCCCGCCAGCGTTTGCCGCCGCGGTCTAGCAACTCCCAGAGCGGCGTCGAAAGCGCCTTGTGGAGGGCGACGGCGTCGTACTTGTACGTTGGTTCACCGAAAAACTCCGCAAGGTAGGAGTCGTCTACATCGCGGGGGAGGTGTCGGGCAATCTCCTCGTCGATAATCGGCCGCCACTCGTCGAGTACATCCCGCATACTGTGGTAGGTTAGAGTCGCGGAATAAAGTTCTATCCACAATCCGGACACCGGACAGTATTTTGCCCTGTGCAGTGAGGTTCGAATATGACCGACTGGATTGGCCAAACCTTCACCAGTACCGTTGGGTGGGACCATCTGGAGACGCTCGTAGACATCGGTGACCGACAAGCCGGAAACGCAGGCGAGCGCGACGCCGCAGAAGCCACGCGCGACGCCTTGGAAGCGGTCGGCGCGCGCAACGTCCACTTAGACGAGTTCCCGATTCAAGGCTGGACGCGCGGGACGAGCGCAATCCACGCAGGCGACGACGAAGAGCGGTGTATCGCCCTGCCGCGCAGTCCAAGCGGCGAGGAAACCGCAGAACTCGTTGACCTCGGCTACGGCCTCCCTGAGGACTTCGAGGACGCGGACGTCGAGGGGAACGTCGTCATGGTCTCGACCAACGTCCCAAACTGGTACGAGCGCTTCCCCCACCGCCGCGAAAAGTACTACCACGCCGTCGAAGGCGGCGCAGTGGCCTTCATCTTCCGCAACCACGTCGAAGGCGGTCTCGCACCCACGGGCAGCGTCGGAATGGACGACGCCCCAATTGGTGAGATTCCCGCCGTCGGCGTCTCGAAAGAGGTCGGTGCGCGACTCTCTCGCCGGTACGAGGGCGACGACGTGACCGTCTCCGTCGAAGCCAACATCCACGACGCGACGAGCCAGAACATCCACGCAGACCTCGGGCCGGACACCGAGCAAGCCGTCCTCATCACGAGTCACGTGGACGCCCACGACATCTGCGAGGGCGCGATGGATAACGGCGCGGGCACGGCGATGGCCGTCGAACTCGCGCGCGCACTCAAAACCCGTGAGGACGAACTCGACACGCGCGTCCACTTCCTCATCTTCGGCGCAGAAGAAGTCGGTCTCGTCGGCGCGAGTCACGCCGCCAAAACGATGGACCACGACGCCATCAAAGCCATCCTGAACAACGACGGCGTCGTCCAGGGGCGCGACCTCAAGTTCTACACCCACGGCTTCGACGAACTCAAAGCCGCCGTCAACACGATTTCAAAGCAGTTCGACCACCCGATGACGGCGACCCCGCGCCTCGGCCCGCACTCAGACCACTGGGAGTTCGTTCAGTGGGGCGTCCCCGGCTACCACGTCACCGCAGAGACCGGCGAATCGGGCCGCGGCTGGGGTCACACCCGCGCGGACACCCTCGACAAACTCGAAGTGCGCAACTTCCGTGAGAGTGCGATTCTCCTCACGGAACTCGCCGTCCACCTCGCCAGTGACGAATTCGAGGTGGCCCACAAGCAACCAGAGGAGATAGCAAACGCACTCGAAGCCGAAAATCTCGATACAGCGCTCAAACTCACGGGCGACTGGCCGTACTGAGACCGCTCGCCTGTTGTCGAATCCCGCAGTCTTTTGGCAGCCCGGTACGTGATTCAGGCTAATGACTGGTCGCAGGCTCACCTGCCGGGAGGTGTCGATGTGAAAATTGGCGTGTTCGCCCCCTCACCGGCCACCGCCATCATCGACGCCATCACCGACGCAGGCGGCGAGGCTGTCACGGCTCCCGCTGAGACCGACGGCGTCGACGCGCTCGTCACGGTGGGCGAGGAGGCGCTTTTGGCACTCGTTTCCGACGGCGTTTCTGTGCCAGTTCTCCCAATCGACGCAGCGGCTGGCATCCCGTCAGTGACAGCGGACGATGCACTCGACGCCGTGACCGCGCTCGTTGTTGGCGACTTCGACACCGAAACCGTCCCCCTCCTTTCTGCGACCGTGGATGAACGAACCGTCCGCGCACTGCGCGACGTGATGCTCGTCACGACCGAACCGGCGCGCATCTCGGAGTACGCCATCTCGTCTGCGGGCGAGCGTGTCGCAGAGTTCCGCGCCGATGGCGTCGTCGTCGCAACCCCCGCGGGCAGTCACGGCTACGCGCGCGCGGCGGGCGGGTCGGTCGTCGCACCGGGTGAGTTGGCAAGTATCGTCCCTATCTCGCCGTTCGCCATCGACCGGAGCCACTGGGTGCTCCCGATGGCCGACCTCTCGATTGCGGTGGTGCGCGACGAGGCGGAAGTCGAGTTATTGGCCGATACACGCCGTGAGCTTATCGTTCCAGCTGGCTCGTCCGTCGATATTTCGGTTACAGAGACGGTTTCGATTGCGGTGGTTGCCGAAACTACCCCCGTCCTCCCGGGGTCGGGCGTCCGGTAGATTGGAAAAGTTCTAATGGGTTACGGACTGAGAAACGCCTATGCAAACGCTTGCGATGTTCGGCCCGCTTGACACCATCGTCGGCCCCTACATCGAGTTCATCGTTCTCGGACTCCTGGTGGCCAACATGGTGACGCGAATCGTCGCCCACCGGTCTCATGTGAACCAGAACAACGACGGGGGCGCAGACGCGATGAGCCGCTCGATGCTCCACAACGTGACGACGGCGCTGCTCGTCCTCGCAACCCTCTACTACCTCACCTGGGACTCCTATGCGGGGCTCGTCTCCGGCATCCTCATCCTCGGGATGGTCATCACCGACTTCTTCGAATTCGAGGCCCGCCTCGTCGAAGCCCGGCGCGACGTGCCACTCGACACACCGAAAGGCGCAATCGCCGCCTCCGTGCTGGCGCTGCTCTACGTTGCCTTCCAGACGCTGTTCTTCATCGTCGAACCGGTCTGGACCGCCATCGTCGGGTAGTCACGCTCCGTTTCTTCTCTGCACTACCACGCCCGAGCGCCCGCAGTCGGGCGCTCACAGATATCGCCTGACTGTCGCGCGGTACTCGTGATATTCCGCGCCGAACGTCCGCGCCAGTGTCGCTTCCTCACGTCGCACTACGAGGTGCGTCCAGCCTGCGACAGCCGGGAGGAACACGAACGGCCACACACTATTCCAGAGTAGTCCACTGCCAACGTACAGTCCCGTCCACGCTACGTACATCGGATTGCGGCTGTGGCTATAGGGAAACGCGGTACGAAGCGACTTGGGATTCTCGATGGTCTCAGTACCGGCTGCACGAACGGCAGCCACAATACCGGACACGCTGAGGGCGATAAGCACCCAGCCAAACCGACGAACGCGATGGGGTTGCCGAACGAGCTGAATGGGACGGAACGCGTGGAGAACGACACTGAGAACGAGTGCGGTCACGTGCGGCTCTGGAATCGGGACGTTTTGCCACCGTATGGATGGCTGTACGTGCGTCCACCGCCGCCTCTGCTGTGACGATGCCATACGGCTACTACGGGCCGATATCGAAAATCGATTGCGTGGAAAAGCGCCGGGCTCTGTGGGAGGAGAAAACGAAGAAAGACCGCAGTCGATTACTCGGATTTCGCGCGCTCTGCACGGGCCGCGCGCAGCTGGTTCACGGCGGGGATGATGACCCAGAACGTGAGCGCGCCGAGGATGGCGAACCAGAACAGTGCGTCGCGGAGGTAAACCGCCATCGTCCCGTACAGGTCGAGCCCTTCGGGTGTTGCGCCGATAAGTTGCTCACCCTCGAAGCTGGGCGTGTTGTACCACCCTGCGAGAACCATCCAGAGCAGGCCAGCACCCGTGAAGATACCAAGCCCTTTTGCGAATTCGTCAGCCATTATCCTGAGGTTCGTCGGCGTCGTCTTTAGACTTTCCCATTCCCTGAGCGCGAAAGCGCGTCGAGAAGGCGTACACGATGGCACCGAGTGCAATCAGGCCAATGCCAACCAAGGCAATGGGGAGGTTCACCTCATCCGCAGCAAGCGACGACTGTTGGGTGGCGGCGTCGATGACGAGAAAGCCGCCAACGACGGCGACCACGGCGAACAGCGTCGAGAACACGGTGATGGTTTTGTACAGACGAATCGGGACTTCGACGTCACGAGCGCCACGCTCAGACGGGGTTGCGTCCGGCGAGCGCTCATCGGTTGGTGCCATTGACGAAAAGTGGTGGAAATCCGGTTACTGCGGTGGCCGCAGGCGGTAGTACCGGCGGTTGAGTTCGAACATGTAGCCTTCGCGCATCGCCTTCAACACCGCGTAGCTGATGAAGCCACAGACGAACGGCACGAGGAACGTCAGGTCGAACAGCAGGTCTGCGTTCATCGGGACGAGGTTCTTGACTGCGAGTGCGCTGATGGTGAGGGCGAACACGACGCCAAACACACCAACGGACGCCCAGAACGGTTCCTCGACCGGTCTGCGCGCGCTCCCTTTGTTCAGGAAGGGGACGACCGCAATCGCGCCCACGACGATGAGGTTCGCAATCACGCCGTACGTCGCGTCCGCCATCAGTTTCTGTCCGCCGATGATGGCGAGGTCGGGGTTGAGCGGCCCCATCTTCAGCAGGCCGAACGACCAGTACAGATACCAGTCAGGCAGGATGATCGCCGGAGTCGTACTCGGATTTGCTGGCGGGCCGATGTGCGGTGGCAGCGTCGCAGACAGGAACAGCAACATTCCGGTGAAGAATGCGACGAGCGAGAGGTTCCGAATCATCTCGTGGGGCCACGCAGGGAATCCGAGTACGTCGCGTTCGACGTAGCTAGAGGACATGCGGAGGTCCTGGTCTTCGCGCCGTGAGCGCTCGAAGTACTCGTAGGTCAGCCGGGAGAGCCCTTCGGTGCGCTGTTTGCGCTCCAGCCACGTGGGCGTCTCATCGTCCGGCGGGACGATGCCAGTGCCGTCGGTTCTGACTTCTGTGTCGTTGTTTTCGCTCATGATTCTCTAGTGTGGTTCTGCGATGCCCTGCATCCAGACGATGCCGATGTGGAGTGCGATGACCGCCGTCACCACGAACGGCAACAGGAAGACGTGCAGGATGTACATTCGTTGGAGCGTTGCTTGTCCAAGCGTGAACCCGCCGAACAGGAGCTGGGCAGCCCACTCTCCGACGATTGGGATAGACAACGCCATTTCGACGCCGATCTGCCCGGCCCAGAACGCAAGCTGGTCCCACGGCAGCAGGTACCCCGTGTACCCGAACACCAGCGTGAGGCTGATGAGGATGATGCCGATGATCCAGTTGAGTTCCCGCGGCTCCTTGTACGCGCCCGTGAAGTACACACGAAGCATGTGCAAGAATACGGCGGCCACCATGATCTGTGCCGACCACCGGTGGATCGACCGGAGCATGAACCCGAAGTTCAGGTCCTGCATAATGAACACGATGGAGTTGTACGCCGTAGATGGGTCGCCCGTCGTCGCCGGCGCGTAGTAAAACCCAAGAAGTGCGCCACTGATTGCGGCGGCCACGTACGCCAACGTCGAGAAACTGCCGAGGGCGTAGAGTGGATACCAGTACCAGAACTTGTTGTCCAAGTTGTACTGTTCGGTGTGGCTCTTTGGCATCTGCAGGTTGACTTTGTAGTAGAGATTCTCAAGGAGTTCGAGGTAGTCCACGAGGCGGAGCCGCTGGTCGAGCCAGATGAGCACCGTCAGGTACGTCTGTTCGACCGCCGTCAAATTCTTCTCTTTCATCCACGCGCCGTGGTCCATCTCGTCTTTCCGTTCGAGGCTCATTATTCACCCTCCGGGCGTGGCAGTGCCACGAACGATTTCTTGATCGTGCTGAATGGATCGTACACCGACTGGTGGCATGGGCAGTACACGTCGTTCTCCGCGTTGAACTTATCACTGCCAGAGATTGATTTGAATCCGGGCACACAGCAGAAGTGTGTACACTTGTTGAGCCAGCCAATGCAGCCGTCTACGGTGCTCGCTCGAATCCACTCTGCGAACTCGTCTTCGCCGCTCTCTGCACGTTCGAGGATTTTCGAGCTGCGGACGACCTGCACCGGAATCTGTTCCTGTGGCGTCACGTCGACCGAGCGCCACGTCCCCATCGCGGGCTTCCCGAGGCCGCTTTGACCGATACCGTTACCCCAGCTTTCGTAGTCAGCGAAATCGTCAATGTGGAGTTTGTCGCCGGCTGAGTACGTGTCCGCCTGCCAGCTGTACGGTGGGTCACCGGAAGACCGGAAGAAGTTGTCTTGGTCTGCGTCGGGCTGGATGCCCGGCAGCGTCTGTGCACCGCAGTACTGGAACCACTCAGTGGAGTACGTCTCGCCGCCGAGTTCCATCTCTGCGACCGTAATCTCTTGTCCCTGAACCGTTTGCGTCTCCGGTTCTGGCCAGACACCCTTGATAAACCCTTCCGAGTCGAGTTCGAGAGGGATCTGTGGCATGCCGCGTGGCGCGGGCCCTCCGGTGTTTTCGATGCCAAGATACTGTGTGATACCACCACCGGCACCACTCGGCGAGGTGGCCGAATTGAGTGCCGCGACCCCGCCAGTGCCGACACTGGCGAGCGTCGCACTCCCGACGACGCCCTTTACGAAGCGCCGGCGGCCTGATTCAGTTGGATATTTGTCGTCGTCTAATGGCATAATTATCTCTTATAGTAGGGATAGACTGCGCGTTTGATGCTCTCCCACGGTCCCTCGCTGGACGCACCGGAGCCATACATATCCTCTTCTTTGATGTAGAGGTCTTCCCATTTTCGCCGACGCTTTTTGACGATCATGACGTCTGGGAGGAACTCCTTGCGGTAGAGCATGAGGATGAACGCGAGGTCGATGAAAATGACCGACAACACGCCACCGAGGAACATGCTCCCAAGCCCGGTCTGGTCGCCGTTCGACCAACCCGTGAGCAGCCCAAACACGAACAGGCCAACGAACGCGATCTCGATGACCGTGAGCAGGACAATCGCGATTGCCGCGGCCGTACTCTCGCGGGCTGGTTCGTAGCGGTGAATGTCACCGTAACTGCTGTCTGAAGAACTCATTAGTTGTTCCCTCCTTTTGCGTGGGGTGACTCGCCGTATTTGAGCAGGAAGAACGTGTAGATGAGCGAAACGACGAGCATGAGAATCGTCGCGATGCCCACGAAGTGCGCCTGAATCGGCACACCCATCTCCTCTGCGTCAATCTCGACTTCCGCGCTCTGTGGCGGCGCACCGGACTCGTTGATGATGATTTCACCGGTCATCCCCGAGGAGGCGTGGGGCTGGCAGTGGTATTCGTACGTGCCAGTCGTATCGAACGTGTGTTCGTAGGTGAACCCCGTGTTTTCGAGTGGTTGATGGCCTTCCCAGCCCGCGCCGTCTGGCTGGCTGTCGACCACGATGTTGTGGTTATCAGATTCCCAGTTGAACGTCACGGTCGTCCCGGGCGATGCGTAGAGCGGTTCTTCGGTACCGGGGGTGAAGATGAGGTCACCGCCGGGCCCGACGGCCACGGTTTTCGAGCCGCCACCGCCGCCACCGCCGCCACTGCCATCCGTGCTGTTGTTACCCGCCCCTGGCGTCGTCGTGCCCTCGCCAGAGGAACTATTGTTGGAGGCTGTAGGCTCCTCCTGGGCCACAGCGGGGGCAGCGCCGACGACGGCGGTACCGCCTGCAACACCGCTGGCGGTCAGTAGAAAGTCCCGTCGCTTCATGTACAGTTGGGAAGTCAGTACCCGGTTTGTATAAACCCACCGAATACGGGCGTGGGCGCGTGTACTGTCGGCTGTCACGAAGAACCGGCTGGCAGGCAAAATTCTCGCCTCAAGTCACCACTCGGGCGCTATTCCTGAGGGAACGATGTACCAGTCTCATCGCGCTCGGTTGGGGTGTCTAGCTGGCGGGCTCTGCGGGCCGCATCGAGGCGGTCGCGCCATTCTTCGGGGAGTGCCGCCGGGTAGGAGCCCGATTCGAGGTCGAGCGCCCGCAGTCGGTCGCGGTACTCCTCTGCGCGAAACCGGTCTGAAAGCCGAGCGTTTGCGACGATGACCGAGAGAAACAGACCGAAGGCGAGAAAGCCAAGCCCGACGATAATCGTGAGCAAAATCGCTCTGCCGACAGGGAACAGCGTCACCTCACCGAGCGGAGTACCACAGACGAATCCGCCCCCGCTCGCTGCAGGCGTACAGAGCGTCGGCAAGAGTGGGTCGTAGATGAACGGCCCAAACAGGAGGATGAGTCCAGCGAACACGTTGAGCGAGCCAACGGTGAGCAAGACGGTGTTGCCGAGTTTGCCCGTCCCTTCGCGCACGTCGTCGGGGCGCGGCAGCACTCTCCCCGCGGGAGCGTCGTGTGGCTCGTAGTCGTCCATCGAACAAAGGGCGACCGTGGGCTTTACGTCGCGGAGAATCGTCCCGCTGCCTTCGACGCTCCCGTCCGCGTAGATGACGGCGTACCCCTCGTCTGAGTAGGCAAGCAGGCATTCCTCGCCGTTTTCTTCGACTCGTTCGACGCGTGCGAACACTTCGCGGGTGGCGACCTGCCAGCGCAGGTCTGCCTCGACGCGGGCTAACAGCTCGTCGCCCGTAATCCACGAGTCGGGGTCGAACGCGACGTCCCACTCTTCGGGCGTCATCTTCGCCATGTCCGCCGGGCCGAAGTTGTCGAAGTCGTACTTCTCTTCGACGCGCTTTCTGAGTTCCTCTACGGAGGGTGACCCCTCGCCCGACGAGCCGTCTGCTTGCTCGTCGAGTTCGTCTGGGCCCGTGGAACGAGCATCTCCCATTTCCGGGAACGTTAGCGTTCGACCGGTAAACGCTTTCCGAACCCCCTCGCTGACGCTGTTTTCGCCATGTTTTAGCGCCTCGCGTCGCAACTCCAGATAATGCTCGGCCTGCCGGACGCCACGACTGCGGCCGTGGCTGCCCTCCTCGTGACGCTCAGTTTTCCGTTCTACCTCTACGGCGCGTGGATAATGATAGACGCAGACGAGGTGACGTGGGGCGTGCTCACCTACCACCTCAAATTCATCTTCGTCGGCCTCACCCTCAACACCGTCCCCGTCGTGTTCTGGATGGTTCCCCGGCTCACCGACCAGCTAAACGGCTTCGCCGCGTTCCACGCCTTCCTCGGATTGCAGGCCTACGCCATGCTCGTGTTCGCGTTTACGGGCATCGTCCGCATCTTCCAAGCGAAGTGGAAACACAACCTCTACCACGACTACGACGAGGACGTGTTGCTCTCCGAAATCGGCTCTGAGAAGATGGACTTCTGGCGCCGCCGCCTCCGTATCGGCGTGTTCGGCTACGTGCTGTTCTGGATTTTCGCGTGGATCGTCGGGATGGCGCGCTTTCTCACGAAATACCAGTTTTTCTGAGGAAATCGGGTCACGTCCCGAACTTCCGCTCCCACGACACGTCGGCGAGGGTCAATCCGAGATAACCACCGACAACAATAATCACGAACTGTTCTGCGGCCTCAACAAGCGTTTCGACGCCAAAAATCTCGAACGCGGTGACGTCTACGACCAACGCCAGAACCCCAACCACACAGATGAAACCAAGCCGCTGTGGGTTCACGAACCGTGAGGCCAACACCCGATCTGTCACTGGCATAGTGAATTGATTTTCAGTTGTCACAAATCGAGAAAACAGTTTGGGTGCCTACCAGGCTTCGTTTTTCGCCAAGTCCACGTCGTGGTCGAGTTTCGACGACGGACAGATGTCTTCTAAGACGCAGTCGTCGCAATCGGGGTTGATGGCGGTACACGTCGCCCGACCGTGACTAATCAGGAGGTGGGTGAGGTTCTGCCAGTCCTCACGCGGGATGAGTGGCATGAGGGCTTGTTCGATGTTTTTTGGGCTTTTCTCCTCAGTCAACCCAAGCCGCCGAGAGATGCGCTGGACGTGCGTGTCCACCACGATTCCCTCGACGATGTCGTGGCCGTGTTGGAGGACGACGTTCGCCGTCTTGCGGCCGACACCCGCGAGGTCGGTCAACTCCGACATCGTATCTGGCACTTCACCGTCGTGTTTCTCGATGATATCCGCACACGCACTCCGGATGTACTTCGCCTTGTTGTTGTAGTAGGTAATCGAGGAGATGTCCTCGGCCAGTTCCTCTTGCTCCGTGTTCGCGTAGTCTTCGGCCGAATCGTACTTTGCGAACAGCTCCTTCGTGACCTTGTTCACGCGCTTGTCGGTACACTGCGCAGAGAGCATCACGGCAATCAAAAGTTCGAGACGGTTCGCGTAACGAAGTGAAATCGTCGTGTCGGGAAACTCCTCGTAGAGGCGGTCTAAGACCTCTTCGGCTTGTTCCGCGCGCGACGAAAGCGGCGTTCCCATACCGGAAAAAACGCCGTCGCCCAATTGAGTGGTTCGGTTTACCAGAGCAGTGCGGGCCAGACGAACATGAACAGGAGCATGATGAGGCCCGTGAGCACCGCCGTCATCACGACGTTGAGGACGATTCCGGCTTTCATCATGTGTTTTTGTTTCATGTGCCCCGACCCGAACACGATGGCGTTTGGCGGCGTCGCCACGGGCAAGGCGAACGCGAAGGAGGCCGCAATCGCGCCGCTCACCGCGAGGAAGATAGCGGCTTCGGGTTCTGCGACGCCGAGCGTGCCAGCGAACACGCCACCGAGTGCGATGAGGATGGGGACGATAATCGCAGAGGTCGCGGTGTTGCTCGTCATCTCGGTGAGGAAGATGACCAACAGGACGATTGCGCCGACGACGAACAGGATGTTCGTCCCAACGAGACCATCGAAGATGCTCGAAACGAGCCATTCAGTCGCGCCGGTATCAGCGAACGCGCCAGCGAGCGAGATGCCGCCACCGAACAGAAGGATGGTCCCCCAGTCGATGTCAACGATGTCGTCCCACTCGACCGTGTCCGCGAGGACGAGCGCCGGGATGGCGTAGAGACCGACCATCACGTAGTAGAGCAGCCCTTGGTGGCCTTCGACGCCGAAGATGGTCAGGCCCTCACCGCCGAACAGCGTGGTGAACACGGTAGGTGGCAGAATCCCCTCAAAGAGGATGTCGAGGCCGCCGAGCACCCAGAGGAACGCTGTCGCACCAAAAATCCACGCGACGCGGCGGCCGCGAGTGGAGAGACTTCCCTCCTCTTCGAGGTACTGTTCTGCCTTGCGGCGTGCGCCGCTCACGTCTTTCACTTCCGGCGGGTAGAGCCGGAAGGTGAGGATGTACCAGACGAGCGGCAGGGTCACGAAGACGACTGGAATGCCGATGACGAGCCAGTCGAAGAAGGTGATTTCGTAGCCGAGGAGTTCTTTGAGTTGACTCGCCACGATGGCGTTTGGCGG
Source organism: Haladaptatus sp. ZSTT2 (assembly GCF_037081775.1). Lineage (NCBI taxonomy): Archaea > Methanobacteriati > Methanobacteriota > Halobacteria > Halobacteriales > Haladaptataceae > Haladaptatus > Haladaptatus sp. ZSTT2. The sequence goes on along the minus strand of NZ_JBAMHQ010000001.1, from coordinate 2,587,225 downwards.
CGTCCCGATGAGCGTGCCGACACCGCCGACGCTCGCGGCGTACGCCGTCCCGAGCAGCGTCGAAATCTGCATGTTCGAGAACGCTGCGGCGTCGTCCGTGTCCTCTTGAATCTCGTCGCGACCGATGACTTGCCCGAGCACCCCGAGGGCGATTGGTGTCATCATTGCCGTGGTCGCGGTGTTCGACACCCACATCGAGAGGAACGCTGTGGCGAGCATGATGGCGAGAATCAACAGCCGAGCAGAAGAGCCCATCTTCGCCATGAGCCAGAGGGCAATCCGTCGGTCGATGTTGTACTTCTGCAGCGCATTCGCCAGCATGAACCCGGCGATGAACAAGAAGATGAGGTGGTCTGCGAAGCCAGCCAACGCGGGGTCGATGTCGTCGTAGACGCCGAACGCCGTGAGTAACACGGGTATCGAGAGCGCCGTGACCGGGAGCGGCAATGCCCCCGTAATCCAGAGCGACCCGGCGAAGAACATGGTCGCAATCGCGTACTGACCGCGAATGGTGAGTCCGTCAGGATTCGGCGCAAGGGCGATGAGCGCCGTTCCGAGGACAGCGATACCGAACAACATGACCCGTCTACGAGACGTGCCGTCACCCGCCTGTATCATTGATACACCGGCTCATTCCAAATGATGATATTTAACGATTGTCTTACGTGGTTTGTAAAAAATGATAAAAGTAACTGTTAGAAAAGATACGATAATTACGTATCGGTGGGAAAATAATTAGAAGTGAGCCACGATGGCATGAATCTGCGGCGAACGCAACTGTTCTGCGTACAGCGAGAACAGCGCCGTGCGCCGTGAATGTGACAGCCCGCGACTGCCGCCTTCGAGCATCGAGATGTGCGCCTGGAGCAACCCGTCGATTTGCCGCTCGACTTCGCGCTGTTCGTAGCCCGCTGCCGTCCGCAGAAGTCGCCACGCCATCGGCGAAATCTCGTCTATCTCGACCCCCGGCTCCTCACCCGCGCCCATTGGTCTCAGTCTTGTGAACGACCTGAAAACAGTTGTGTCTCACGACCCACCGAGACGACAGAGCGGAGGAATTAAGCGCGCTTCTCTCACCTCACGAAGTATGAAAGCGACGGCGAAAGCCCACCCAATTCAGGGACTCGTCAAGTATCACGGGATGCGAAACGAGGAACTCAGACTGCCGTATCACGACAGTATCAGCCTCTGTACCGCCCCGAGCCATTCGAAGACGACCGTCGAGTTCGACGACGAGTTGGCGGAAGATATCTACCGCGTGGACGGCGAGGAGATCGCCGGGCGCGGCGCAGAACGCATCAAGCACGTCGTAGACCACGTCCGCTCGCTCGCAGATACCGACACGCGCGTCCGCTTCGAGAGCGAGAACAACTTCCCGAGCAACGTCGGGTTTGGCTCCTCCTCTTCCGGATTCGCCGCCGCCGCGCTCGCCGCGTGTGAGGCTGCAGGCCTCGACATGACGCTGCCCGAAATCTCGGCAGTTGCCCGCCGCGGCTCTTCCTCTGCTGCCCGCGCCGTCACCGGCGGCTTCTCCCACCTCCGAACCGGTCTCAACGACGAGGACTGTCGCTCAGAGCGCATCGACTCCGACTTAGCGGATGAGGTTGCCATCATCGCCGCACTCGTCCCGGCGTACAAGGAAACCGAAGAAGCCCACAAGGAAGCCGCGGACAGCCACATGTTCGACGCGCGGATGGCTCACATCCACGGCCAAATCGCCGAGATGCGCGACGGCCTGCGCGAGGCCGACTTCGACCGTGTGTTCGAACTCGCAGAACACGACTCGCTCTCGCTCACCGCAACCACGATGACCGGGCCTGCAGGCTGGGTCTACTGGAAGCCGGACACCCTCCGCGTGTTCGAAACCGTCCGCGAACTCCGCGACGACGGCGTGCCCGTCTACTTCTCGACCGACACCGGCGCGAGCGTCTACGTCAACACGAAACCCGAGTACGCAGACCGCGTTGAGGAGGCGATTGCCGCCCTCGACATCGAAACGCACGTCTGGGAAATCGGCGGCCCCGCCCACATCCTCGACGAATCTGAAGCCCTGTTCTAGACCGTTTTGAGGCTGGCGGCGCTAGAGGGCGTATGCGCGTCCTCGTCCTCGGCGCTGGCTACGCTGGCCTGACCCTCGCCCACCGACTCTCCCGCTCGCTCCCCACAGACGCAGAACTCACACTCGTAGATGAGACGGGAAGCCACCTCATCCAGCACGAACTCCATCGCGTGATTCGTCGTCCGGCACTCGCCGCGGAGTTGACGATTTCTCTCACCGACCTGTTTCCCGAACACACGATACTGCGCGCCCGCGTCGAACACGTTTCGCCCGAAGAAAAGACGGTGGCGCTCGACACGGGCGAGACACTCTCTTACGACATCTGTGCGGTCTGTCTCGGCGCGGAAACCGCCTACTACGGCTTACCCGGGCTCAGCGAACACGCGACGCCGCTCAAAACCGTTGCGGACGCGACGGCGATTCACGACCGCTTCGTCGAACTCGGCCCCGAAGACGGCCACGTCCTCGTCTGTGGAGCCGGGCTGTCCGGCATCCAAACCGCCGGTGAACTCGCCGCGCTCGCCACAGAACGCGGCTGGGAGTCGAAAGTCAGACTGCTCGAACAGGCCCACAGCGTCGCGCCAGGCTTTCCGAAAAACTTCCGGCGGGCCGTCCGTGACGCACTCACGAGCGAGGGCGTTACCATCGAGACGGAAACCACGGTGCTGCGCGCGGACGACACGGCGGTTCACCTCGAAGACGGAACGATGGCCTACGACCAACTCATCTGGACGGGCGGTATCGCTGGCCCCGCTGCCCTCGACGGCACGCGCCACCGCGTGCGGTACACGTTGGAAGTCGCAGACGGCACGTTCGTCGTGGGTGATGCCGCGGACGTCATCGACGCAGACGGCCAGCGCGTTCCCGCGAGCGCACAAGCGGCCATCCGCGAGGCGCGTGCGGTCGCACGAAGCATCGAGAAAATCGCAGCCCACGACCCTGCAGACGCGTTCTCGCCGCGACGGTCGGCGTTTCGCTTCGACTCACCGGGTTGGATTGTCACCGTTGGCGAGCAAACGGTCGCACAGGTCGGCCCGACAATTATCACCGGAACGCCGGCGCTCGCGCTCAAGGCGTCGATTGGCGCGGGCTATCTCACTCAAATCGGGGCGGTCGAAGAAGCGCTCGACCTCGTACGCGCGGAGTTTTCCGACTGAACTCAGACGCCGGGAATCCCAATCGCGCCGAGCGAGATGATTCTGAGCGCGCCAAGGAGGAACAGGACAATCGTTGCGGTAACCCACGCGACGAGCGCGATGCCGATGGCACTGCCCCAGCCGCCGGGATACCGCCAGTTGACCACCGCAATATAGGCGATGAGCGCGAGCAGCGTCCCGATGAGCGGGATGAAGCTCAATATCGCCCAGACAACCGCTCCAATGAGCGCCGTCACCACCGCGTGACCGTAATCGTCCATGTCGGTCAGTACACGAGCACCGACGTACAGCCCAAAGCCACCGACGAGCAGGCCGACGACGAACACGATGAGTGAATCAATAACTCCCATAGCCGTCCGTAACTCCGAGCGAACGGAAATACTCATTGGCCACCTGACGTGTGAGGTGGCCACATCCGCCACCCGAAGCGTCAAACCTCCGGCGGCCACAAACCCTGCTATGACCGAATCCAATAGACAGTTCCGTCTCGCACAGCGACCGACCGGCACGCCGACGCGCGAGGACTTCGATCTCGTCGAAGCCGACGTTCCCGAACCCGGCCACGACGAAGTACTCGTAAAGACCTGTTATCTCTCCGTTGACCCGTACATGCGCGGTCGAATGCGCGACGCAGACTCCTACGCAGAACCGTGGGACGTAGGCGACGTGATGAGCGCAGGTGTCGTTGGCGAAGTGGTCGAATCGAACAACCCACGATTCGAGACCGGAGACATCGTCGCCGGGAATCTCGACTGGGCCGAGTATGCGACCGCGAAGGGCCACGAACTCACGACCGTTGACCCAGATTATGCACCTATTTCGACCGCACTCGGCGTCCTCGGCATGCCGGGGCGAACCGCCTACTTCGGTCTCCTCGAAGTCGCAGAACCAACGCCCGGCGACACCGTCGTCGTCTCGGGGGCGGCCGGAGCAGTCGGTTCGGTCGTCGGCCAGTTGGCGCAACTCGCGGGCTGTCGCGTGGTCGGGACCGCAGGGAGCGACGAGAAGGTCGCGTGGCTGACCGAGGAACTCGGCTTCGACGCGACGATCAACTACAAAACCACCGAGAGCATGCCAACGGCACTGGCAGACGCGTGTCCGGACGGCGTAGACGTGTACTTCGACAACGTCGGTGGCCCCATCACCGACGCCGTGATGCAACAGCTCAACGTCGGCGCACGCGTGGCTGTCTGCGGGCAGATTTCACAGTACAACGCCACAGAACCGCCACAGGGACCGCGAAAATTCGGCCAACTTATCGTGAGTCGAGCGCGGGTCGAGGGCTTTCTCGTCTCTGATTTCGCCTCCGAGTTCGAAACGGCCACGGAACGCCTCGCGTCGTGGGTTGCCTCCGGTGACCTCGTCTACCGAGAATCAATCGTGGAGGGATTCGAAAATGCGCCAGCGGCCTTCCTGGGACTGTTCGAGGGCGACAACATTGGAAAGCAACTCGTGAAGGTTGCCGAACCATCGCTCACGGATGCAGAAAGCGTGAGGACGGAAGCGTAACGCTGCGACCGCACGGTCGCGCGCTAGCTTGTGATTGAAGGGTTCTTTGTGGTCAGAGGAACCGTTGTCCGAGGGCGGTGATACCGAAGGCGGCGACCGTAAGCACGCTCAGGAGGTAACTCGAGATGAGCGCGGCCGGGACGAGGCTGAGGGAGGTCGCGCCGAGGAGGAGGGCGCTCGCAGAGGAGAGACCAAGGTAGTAGTTAGACCACGCAAGGTCTTTGTCTGCGTCTGTCTCTGGCGCATCGGAGGCGTCAGCGCCGTCTGCAGCCTCTTGGCTCGACGTGGCGGCGTCGTGGGAGTCCGTGTCGATGAACGGGTAGAGCTGAGCGGCGTTCGCCGTGGGGGCGACGATGCCGCGGCTCTGGTTGTATTCGATGACGCCTTCGTCGTCGAGCTTTGGAAGATGCGTCTGGTACAGCGCGATGTAGACACGCTGGCGCTCGTCTGAGTGCAGCTGTTGAACCGTGGTGTCGTTTTCCCACGCCGCAACCTGCTCTGCAACGTCGCGCATGCGGACGCTGTCCTCGTTCGTCTGCGCGAGGTAGCGGAGAACCGCACGGCGGCGCTCGTTTTGCAAGAGATGGAAGATCTGGTCTTGCGACAGCGGGGAGTCGTCTGTGTCTTCTGGCATACCCGTGAGGGCATCAGTCTGCACGTTCGCGTTTGGGGAGTCGGTGCTTACCGTCATCACAATCTGCTCAAGAAGAGGGGAGATAATAAAGGGGGTCAGTGGTTTCGACCCGTTTCTTTCTGTTTCGAACCGTTTCAACCGTTTTCCGTCTGGCGATTAAACGGTATTGAACAATCTGTGAGTGAGGCTGTCAAGCGTGTGTGAATCGGCTGCAGTCAGGGGGTTTGTTCTGGCTTAATTTTCAGGAGTCTTGTAACCCCAACCTACTGCCAGTTCGTTCGTCTGGTGTGCACTGATACCACGCATCATGTGCCACTCTCACGGTGGTTTCTGTACGGAAAGACAGGAACGCGGGAAGTTACCGCGTCGCGGTAAGTCCCCGCTGGGCGGCTCCGATGAGGAGCACGGCGAAGAACGCCACGATAAGCCACTGGCCTGTCTGTGAGCTGAGCGCGTCTGCGACCATGCCCAGCAGATTCGCACCAACGGCCTGCCCCAGGGCGAACAACAGCAAGATAAAGCCGATGACGATGACGCCAGTGCGGACCGCGGTCGTTGCAAACCACGACGCCTGGGACGATTGGGTCGGCTGACCCTGCTGTGAGCCCTGTTGATTCGCACTCTGCTGTTGTGAGCGCTGTTGGCCGGACTGAGTCCGGGTGTTTGTTCCTGATTGGGGCATTGTAGGTCACCCCGTTTGGGGACACACACAGTACCTACCTTATTATTCGGCCGCTAAGACGCGTGAAAATGAGGAGTAAGAGGTCTCAGCCGCCAAACCCGGCGGCAATCCAGCGGTAAGTCGCCCCGACGCCGACGGCAATCAGGTAACTCACAATGACGTGTGGCACCCAGAACACGTAGAACTCGAAGGTCGGAAACAGGGCCTTGCCAAGCGCAGAGCCAATCGTAAGGATGAGATAGCCCGGCAGCGCAAGCGGCGTCATCCACTGGGTGTTGCGCGCACCGAGCGCGAGCGGGACGACCAACAAGAGGAATACGGAGATGGCAATCGGGTCTAGTAAGACGCGCTTTAGCTCCATGTCAGTTCCCTCCCGTCCGCTCGATGCCGTGGCGGGCGAGCAACGCTTCTGCCGCGCGCGTCGTCCAGTCAGTGCGCGTATCGAGGTCGAGCAGGAAACTCGTCGATTCGACGATGTACGCGGGCGTGTCCCTGTCCTGACCGACCTTGTTCGCGATGAGTGGGCCCGACTCCGGCATCGGGTCGCCTGCGCGATACTTGTGCAACGGCATATACCACGGCACTTTTTCTTCGTTGAGCAGGGCTGCGACGTCCCGTGCGTGTTCGAGCGCATCACCCGCCGCCGTCGGGAAGATGGCCTGCCCGACGTAGCCGGGCTGGACGTTGTAGATGCCAAGCGACCGGTGCAGGTCGATATACACGTCCGGGTCGTGGCGCTCAATCGCTTCCCAGAGCGCCTGTGCAAGTTCTGAGTTCGGCTTTTTGCCGGGCGGGAACAGCCGGTTCAGGTCACCGCTGGTTCCCTCGCGCGTGCCGCGTTCGATGGCGACGGTGTTCGCCCGCGGGATGACGATGAGCGTTCCCTGTGCAATGTCCCACCCAGAAACGGTCTCTGCTGCGCGATACCCGGAGATTTCGTCACCGTGGATCCCGCCCGTGACCATCGCCGTTGGCCCCGACTGTGCGCCCTCGATAACGACCACCTCAGTCGCGTGTTTGGTTCCGTCGAGTAGTGTGTAAGTTTCGCGGGTTGCCACAGGAGAGCCACGACTAGCGCCGGTTGCTGGAACGCTGCCCGCAACAGCGATTCCAACGACACCGCCAGCCCGAGATAATACGGCGCGACGTTTCATCGACTTGAGGTTGTAACGAGACGACTAAACTTATACGGCCGGTATCGGTGTGACAACCGACAGAGTGGTTGGGATAGTAACTATAAATTCTCCGCGTGTGAATTAATTACATGGACGAATGGGTCGAAAATCGAACAATTGGCGAGGGGCAACGGTACCGTGTCTCGATAGTAGAGCTGTCCGATGTCGTTGGCGTCTCCATTCAAACGCGTGACGACCCAAACGAAACGTTTGGCGAGCGCACGGTGCTCAATCCAGCAGAAACCGAAAGCTTCGTCGAATTTCTCGAAACGGGCATCACCGCCGCCCGATATCGCGCGCTCGCAGAAGTCGTCGGCCCCGACGCCCTTGATCTGTTCAAACGCGGCGAAATCACAGCCGACGAGCTCGCAGAAAACTTCGGCAATGAAATCGAACGAGAGATAAGCGACAATTAGTCAGTCCGTTCGAGCAGTTCAAGCCGATTCCCGAACGGGTCGCGAACGGAAACTCGCTCGCGGCCCGGTATCGGCGTTTCTTCGTTGATAGGCACGACGTGGGCTTCGAGCACCGCCCGTGTCGCATCAAGGTCTGCAACTTCGAGTGCGACGTGCTGTCTCGATTGAGGCTCCCTCGACGCTTCGACGCCAAGATGCAGTTCGATTGCCCCGTTCTGCAGCCACACACCGCCGTTTTTCCGGAGTGATGCGGGTTTCTCACATTCCTCGAAACCGAGTATCTCCACGTAAAACGCACGCGCACCGTCCTCAGTGCCGGGTGGAATGGGCAACTGGACGTGGTCGATTCGCTTCCACTGAATCATTGGCTTTCTGAGGTGCGGTTGGGGAGTGAGTGTGGTGGTAGGCGCAGCCAACGAGAGTTGAACCCCGGTCGCTTCGCTCCCTCGTTCAAATCTCTCAGTGAATCCGAGCGCCGTGGCTCACGAGTTTGTGAGCCGCGAAAGTACGAGCGCTGAGAGATTTGAACTCCCGACAACTTGGTCCGAAGCCAAGCACTCTGTCCAGGCTGAGCTAAGCGCCCTCATCCGATTCTAAGACGACGGACTATTTTAAACCCCGCGATTCGCCCCGCGAGATTCGCGCCATTTAACCGCGCCCCGCGAAGAACTCCTGTCATGTCGATGGGAGACCGTGTCCGCGGCTTGCTGGAGCTAACCCGCCCAGTCAACGCCGTCGCGGCGGGCGTTCTGACGTTTATTGGCGCATTTGTCGCAGGCGGCGCGTTCGCGCTCCCGATCGAAACGGGCGCCGCGGTCGGCGCAACCATCTTCGCAACGGGCGCGGGCAACGCCATCAACGACTATTTCGACCGCGAAATCGACCGCATCAACCAGCCCGGGCGCGCCATCCCGCGTGGAGCCGTCACCCCGCGCGAGGCACTCGTGTTCAGCCTCGCGCTCTTTGCGGGCGCGGTCGTTCTCGCGTTGCTCTTACCACTTGCCGCGATTGCGATTGCGGTCGTGAACCTCGTCGCGCTCGTCGCTTACACCAAGGTGTTCAAAGGCCTCCCGGGCGCAGGGAACGTGGTCGTCGCGTATCTCGGCGGGAGCACCTTCCTGTTCGGCGGCGCGGCGGTCAACGTCCTGAACGAGGCCGTCGTCGTCTTGTTCGCGCTGGCTGCAATCTCGACGCTGACCCGCGAAATCGTCAAAGACGTAGAAGACATCGAGGGCGACCGCGAAGAGGGACTCAATACGCTGCCGATTGCCATCGGTGAGCGAAATGCGCTCGGCCTCGGCGTCGTCTTGCTCGGGGTCGCCGTCCTCGCCAGCCCAGTTCCCTATCTCCAAGCGACGTTCGGCCTCGCCTACCTCCTCGTCGTGGTTCCCGCAGACCTCCTCATGTTGTATGCGGGGTACGAGAGCTTTCACGACCCGACGGCGAGCCAGTCCCATCTCAAGTATGGGATGTTCCTCGCGGCAGCGGCGTTCATCGCGGGGCGCATCGGCGTCATCGTCTGAGCGTAGTTGAGTACGATAGGGGTTTATGAGGCTGTGTCCCATTATCATGAATAGATGCGAAGGTGTGAACGGGATGTTCACCACTCTTGTCCATCGATGTCCATACGTGCAGGGGTGAAACTCCGAGATGTATAATCTCGGACCGAAACTCGATGGACAGTCGATAGCGGCCGGGTCGAACCTCCTCATTACTGGGCCGCCACTTTCTGGCAAGCGACAGCTCGCGCTCGATATTCTCAAACAGGGGTTCGAAGACGGCGAGGGCGGCATCGTCATCTCGACAAAAGACAGTGGCGACCGCATCGTAGAAGAGTATACGCGGACAGGTGACTCACTCGACAACGTGCCACTGGGCATCGTCGATTGCGTGACGAAACACCAGGGAATCGGGACGACCACCGAGACTGCGACGCGCAAGTTTGCCTCCTCGCCCCACGACATGACCGGCATTGGGATTAAACTCTCAGAGATACTCGAACACTTCTACGGCAATCAGGGCATCCACCGCAATCGTGTGATGCTCCACTCGCTATCGACGCTCATCATCTACTCGAACATCCAGACTGTGTTTCGCTTCCTCCACGTGTTCACCGGGAGAACACAGAGCGCAAACGCCCTCGGAATCTTCGTGATGGAGTCTACGGCCCACGACCAGCAGACGAAGAACATGCTGACCCAACTGTTTGACGGTGTCATCGAAACCAGCCAAGAGACGCCACAGGTCACGCTCAGGTCGTCAACAGCGTAGAGGCGCTTCTGTGTCTGGCGTACACACCTGCAGTGCCCTTTTGCAAGCCGCTCTCGTTCGTACGGTTATGCCAGTCGAGACGGACGCCGAACTCCGCGAGATTCTTGGACTCAAAACGATTGCTGTCGTTGGCTGCTCTGCGACCCCCGGGAAAGACGCTCACAGCATTCCAAAGTATTTGCGAAATCACGGCTACACCATCATCCCCGTGAACCCATACGCAGACGAGATTTTCGGGATGGAACCCTACGACTCACTTGCTGACGTAAAAGAAGAAATCGACATCGTAGACGTGTTTCGCCCGTCCGAAGAAGTCGCGTCTATTGTCGATGCTGCGATCGCCCGCGACGACGTGAAAGTCATCTGGACGCAACTCGGCATCCGCGACGACGACGCGGCGAAAAAGGCAGAAGCCGCAGGGAAGCAATTCGTCCAAAATCGGTGTTTGAAAGTCGAACACGCCCGGCTGCTGTAACCTAGTTTTCCCAATCCTCGAACGAGCGATAGATACCCTTCGAGAGGTAGCGCTCGCTCGAATCGGGGAAGATGGTGACAACGGAGTTGTGCGGGGCGGCAATTTCGCCTGCCTCGATTTTCGCGGCGAGACGCTGGGCGGCAACGCTCGCAGCACCTGAACTTGAGGCCACGAGATGGCCTTCCTCGCGGGCAAGCCGTTTCAATTCGGTATGGGCGGCCTCGTCGCTCACCTGCGCAACGCTGTCCACGAGATCAGGGTCGAACAACTCGTTGGTGGCCACGTTGTGCGTGCCAATCCCTTCGATTTTGTACTCGGCTTCTTCTGCAGATTTCCCCTTCGTTGTCGAGTAGAGCGAGCCTTCGGGTTCGACCGCACAGATGTGAATGTCCTCGTCCTGTTCGAGTGCGTAGCGGGCGATCCCCATGAGCGTCCCCGCGGTGCCACACCCGGCGACGATGGCTCCGACGTCGCCATCGAGGGCGTCGAAAATCTCCGGGGCGGTGAGTTCGTAGTGTGCCTCCGCATTGAGGGGGTTTGCGAACTGTTGGGGGACGACGGCGTTATCGAGTTCCTCCGCAAGCTCGTGGGCGCGGTCGATTGCTCCGCCCATCCCGTCCTCGGTCGGCGTGTTGATGATTTCCGCACCGAGGGCGGCCATAAGCTGTTGCTTTTCGACACTGAATCGCTCGGGAACGACGAAAATCGCGTTCACGTCGAGTTGGCCCGCCGCGATGGCGAGGCCGATTCCGGTGTTTCCGGCGGTTGGCTCGATGACCGTCCCGCCCGGCGAAAGCTCGCCACGGTCGAGCATCTGTTCTAACATATACAGGCCAATGCGGTCTTTCACGCTCGCGCCCGGATTGAACGATTCGAGCTTCGCGTAGACGCGTACAGTGTCAGGGGAGGCTGTGACCCGGACGAGCGGGGTTTCGCCAATCGTCTCAAGAACCGAGTCGAGCGGTTCTCGGTGCGTGGTCATACCCGATGGTTCGCACCCGGCCAGTTAAAGCGGCACGTTTTGCCAGTCAGTCGCTACTTTCTGCTGGCGTTTCGGCGGGCGGCGCGACATCTTCTTCCTCCATGTCATCCGTTGTGGCTTCTGCTTCGGCTTCCGCGAGCAGTTTCTCTACGTCGAGGCCCTCTTTCTCCGCGAGCGCTTCCAAGAGAACGCGCTGTTCGGTGAGGTCCGCTTCTATCGACTCGACTTTCGCGCCGGTCGATTCGACCTGCTGTCTGAGCGCGAGAATCTGGTCGCGCAACTCGTTTAAGCGCTTATAGAGTTCTTCTGCGGTGTCTGCGACTTTTTGCAACTTCTTTGCGGTTCCACCAAGTCCCATGGTCGGGCGTATGGAGTGGAACTACGTGTGCGTTGCGGATTTCAGAGCGGGGCGTTTAATTCGATTCCCCGACAACTCCCGGCAATGGCTGAGGATTCTGCGTTTCACACCCCTGCACCTTTGCTTGGTATCGCCGCCGACATCGCCGTTCTCGCGGCGATTCTCGCGCCCTATCTCATCTTGCCCGCAAACGCGGCGTCCGGGTTGACCGTTTACTACACGAGCGGCCTCGCAGGTGTGTTCGGCGCGGCCGGGTTCGCGCTCGTGACGCTCATCGCCTTTGCGGCGGGATACAACCAGCGCACCGAGCCGGTGACGGTTGCGGCAGCGACAACTGCCCTCGGCGTCTTCATGGTGCTGTTGACGCTGCTCTGGGCGCTCGCGGTGCCGGTAGACGTACTCGGCAGTCTCACGACGGTCGAGAGCGCCTTTGGCGCGACGCTCATGGAGAACCACCGCTGGATTGTGCTGTTCTGCTCGCTTGGCGTGCCTGTGAGCGGCGTGTGGTACGCCCGCGCCCTCAAGTTATTTTAGCGCGAAAAGTCGAAAGGCCCTTAAACCGGAGACAGTTATCAAATAACTGGACTAGGTCGGGCAGTTAGGCCCTGCTCGTCACCCACGCTATGGTCTTTAGTGGGGACCGAACAACGGGTGCGTCCGGTCAGACCGGCACGGGCCCCGGGAGCCAACGTAGAAGCCTCGTCCTTCGGGGACAGCGGTCTTTCGGTGAACGTCTGCAGGGACGTCTCACCGTGGTTAACCGCGAGCAACCCGTCAGGCGCGGAAGCGAGCAGCGAACTCGTGGACACCTGTCGCTCGAAGGGGTGCGGGGTGGAGGCGGCAACCGGGATTCCCCGTGGTGGAACGCCAGGCAACTCCGTCCGTCCGCATTCATACCGTATTCACACCCGTGAGCCGCGGCGCTGTATGCTGCTGTCGGAGACAAAAACTCGAAAAAAGGGCCGCTTACTGTTCGACCGCGCCGAAGTCAGACCCGTTCTGGAGAACCACAGCCCCAGAGAGGTCGCGCTGTGGGTACGGAATCTCGATGTCGGCTTCGTCGAATCGGTTTTTCACGTTCGTGACGTACTCGCCGCGCGTTTTGACGAAGTCTGCGCGGCTCGGATTGTCGATCCAGATGCGCGACTGGAGGCCGACGTAGGAGTCTGCGAGTTCCGTGAGGCGAACCGTCGGCGCTGGTTCGTCCATGATGCCCTCGTGTTTCTCGGCTTCTTCGACGATAATCTTAGACGCAAGGTCGATGTCGTCGTCGTAGCCGATGCCGAAGACGAACTTCAGGCGAAGCCTGCTCTTGGCGACCGGATTCTTGATGACGCCGTCGGTGAGCGTCGAGTTCGGGACGGTGAGCAGTTCGTTGTCGAACGTGCGCACGCGGCTGACCCGCAGACTGATGTCTTCGACGATGCCCGAGTAGCTGTCCCACTCGATCCAGTCACCGACGCGAAACGGCTTGTCCGTGTAGATGAAGATGCCCGCGACGAAGTTTTTGATGACGTCTTGCATCGCAAAGCCGATGGCGAGCGTGGCGGCCGCCGCGATGGTGGCCAGCGAGGTGAGGAAGCTGCCGAAGCCAGCCGCGCCGAATGCAACGGAGATGGCCGTAAAGAGGACGATGATGGAGACGAGGCGACGAAGTGGCTGGCGAGCGTGTTCGTCTAAGCCCCGAGAGCGAACCACGCGGTCGAAAAGTGGCGTGACGATGATTTTTCCGAGCAGGAACACCGCGATGAACGCGCCGACGAACAGCACGAACTGCGTGGCGATGAGGCCGTACGTCGCCCCGAGAAACTGCTCGAAGATGGGGAGTGTTCCAACCATCTAGTGGAAAACCGCCGTGTTCCCCCGCGTATCAACGACCTCCGCACCGGCGTTTTCCGCGAGTTCTTCGGCCATCTCTTCGACCGTCGTTCCGCCCCGCGAGGCGCGGAGGAACTTGACTTTCACCAGCTTTCGGTCTTGGAGTTGGGTTTTCAACTCTTCGAGGACGGCACCGTGGCCGCTCTTGCCGACCCAGACGGTGACTTCGACATCGTGGGCTTCTTTCCGCAAGTCTTGATTTACCATTGGCTTATGCGCTTTATTAACCGGAGCTATGTGAATATTGAGGTATGGCCGTCGTGCCCGGTGTCAGGTTAGGGAAAACAGTTTAGTATGGGTGTCGTGCGTGATGGCCACAATCACAGGAAATGACGACGTGCCCGTCTTGCAGCCTGACGCGTGCGTTGCGCCCGGGAACCAGGTACGCGTCGCACGAGGCGCACGTAAAGCGTTTGAACTCCCGGGGGAGACGCAACCGATGTCGCTCGGCGATGCGTCTGGCCAGTCTCACGTACTCGCGTGCCCGGTCATCGTGACCGGTTTTGACGGCGTCTCTTGAAAGGTCGTGCAGGCGCGCAATCCGCTCTTCGGCAATAGTAGTCATCGGAAACGAGGGGTGGGGTGGGGGGTTTCCGGGGCCGAACACATAGGAAAGAAAAGCTCCTGTGTAGCCCCAAGCGAATTGATTTGTTGTTGCATATAAATAGATTCCGATTAACGGGATTATAAATCGCTGTTACCGCAACAGTTAATCGGCATCCGTGGGTCGGTTTTGCTGTGCGCGCGCTCAACTATCTCGAACTCGAATCGGCACTAGCGCGGAGCGGGATTGGCACCGCAACTGACCAGCAACGCTCGGCGCTCGAACAGACCGATGTAGAGGTCATCACCTCCCCGTGGGTGGGTGGGAATGTAGACCGCGGACTCAGGAGCGCGCTGTACGGCGGCCCGCTGCTCGAATCGGTCGATGTGGTGCATCTGAACACGATTGGACCAGTCTCGCTTGCACTTGCTCGCCGCGCGAAATCGAAGGATATCCCGCTCATCTTACACGCCCACACGACGGGCGAAGACTTCGCAGAGAGCTTTCGCGGGTCGAACCTCGCCGCACCCGTGCTCGCGCGCTACCTGAAGTGGTTTTACTCGCAGGCAGACCTCGTGCTCTGCCCGAGCGAGTTCACGAAGAACATCCTCGAATCGTACCCTGTGACCGCCCCGATTCGCCCGATAACGAACGGCGTGGATATCGACGCGCTCGAAGGCCACGATGAGTTGCGCGAGGAGTACCGGGACAAATACGACCTCTCGGGAATGGTCGTCTTCGCTGTGGGGAGCGTCTTCGAGCGAAAAGGCCTCACCACGTTCTGTGAACTCGCAGAAGAGACCGACTACGATTTCGCGTGGTTCGGCACCTACGACACCGGTCCACAAGCGAGCGCAACCGTCACCGAGTGGGTGAACAACCCACCGGAAAATGTGACGTTCACCGGGTGGGTCGAAGACATTCGCGGCGCGTACGGCGCAGGCGACGTGTATCTGTTCCCGACGAAAAACGAGAATCAGGGCATCGCCGTCCTCGAAGCGATGGCTTGTGGCAAAGCCGTCGTCATCCGCGACATTCCTGTCTTCTCCGAGTTCTACACCCACGGCGAAGACTGCCTCAAGTGTTCGACTCACGAGGAGTTCCGCGCCGCACTTGACAGATTGGCAGCAGAACCAGCGCTCCGAGAACGACTCGGGGAAAACGCGAGGCAAACCGCGGCCGACCACGGCTTAGACCGCGTTGCAAGCGAACTTCTTACAATCTATCGTGATGTCACAAACCATTAAGTCTCGGCTGAACAAGGGTGAGAAATGATGCCCCGGGTCGCCGCCTTCACGGATACCTACCTGCCCACGGTAAACGGGGTCACGTATACGGTCAAAACGTGGCGCGACCGGTGGCTCGCCCGCGGCGGGCGCATGGACATCGTCTTTCCCAAAGCGCGCGGCTACAGCCCCGACCCGGGCGAACATGCCGTCAGAAGCCTGCCGTTCCCCTTCTATGATGGCTTTTACCTCGGGACGCCATCAGTTCCGGAGGCAGTCGAAGACGTAGACATCGTCCACGCCCACACCCCGTTTTCTCTCGGGCTTGGCGGCCTTCGACTCTCACGGGAGGTCGACGCGCCGTTCATCACGTCGTATCACACCCCGACGAGCGAGTATGCAGACTACCTCGCTCAGCGCGAGTTTCTCTCGAACGGCCTTGGCCGCATCGCGGAGTCCTACGAGCGCTGGTTTTTCGGCCAAGCAGACACCGTCCTCGTCCCGAGTGCAGACACGAAACGGCATCTCACGGACGAAGTCGGCATCGAAAGTCGGGTGGAAGTCGTCCCGAACGGGGTTGACATCGAGACGTTTCGCCCCGCAGACGGCACAGAGTTCCGACACAAACACGGCATCGACACGGACCGACCGCTGATTGGCTACACCGGCCGCCACGGCTTCGAGAAGTCGCTCACCTCCATCCTCGATGCCATCGACGGAATGGACGTGACCGTCGTCTTCGGCGGCGACGGCCCCGCCCGGGAAACGCTCGAAGCGAGAGCCGCAGAGATGGACATGGACATTCGCTTCCTCGGCTTTCTCGACCGCGAAGACCTCCCGTCGTTCTACGCCGCCCTCAACGTGTTCGCGTTCCCGAGTCCGGTCGAAACCCAAGGCATCGTCGCGCTCGAAGCGAACGCTGCCGGGACGCCAGTCGTTGGAGTGAACGCCGGTGCGCTCGAAGACACGGTCATCGATGGCGTAACTGGCTACCACTTCGAACCCGGCGACATCGCCGGCTTCAGAGACGGCTTAGAGCGGGCGCTTGCGAACAATGCAGAGCTAAGTGAAAATTGTGTTTCTCGCCGCGACCAGATTAGCGTCGAGGCGGCGGTCGACCAGTTGTTGGACGTGTACGAACGCGAACTCGCTCAGTACTCGTAGAAGCCGTTGCCGGTCTTTTTCCCGAGGTCGCCCGCGGCGACTTTGCGCTTTAACAGGTAGGCTGGCTTGTAGCGGTCGCCAAGCTCTTCGAACAGCGTTTCGCTCGCATGCAGACAGACGTCGAGGCCGATGTGGTCTGCGAGTTGGAGCGGCCCCATCGGGACGTTCGTCCCGAGGGTCATGCCCTTGTCAATGTCCTCTTTCGTGCCGAGGCCTTCGTCGTAGGCACGGATGCCCTCGTTCAGCCACGGCATGAGGATGCGGTTGGTGATGAACCCCGGTTTGTCGTCGGACTCCCACGTCTCTTTGCCGAGTTTCTCAGAGAGTTCGTGGGCAAGTTTCCCGACTTCGGGGCTCGTCTTCTCGCCGATGACGACTTCGACGCCCTTCATGATGGGAACCGGGTTCATGAAGTGAAGGCCAACGACCTGTTCTGGGCGCTCGGTGGCGCTTGCGATGGTCGTAATCGAGAGCGTGCTCGTGTTCGTGGCGAGAACCACGTCTTCGGGCATGAGGTCGTCTAAGTCCGAGAAGATGTCCTGTTTGACGTCCATGTTTTCGACTGCGGCTTCGATGACGAGGTCGCAGTCTGCGAGGTCGTCGAACTCTGTCGTGCCCGTGATACGGTCGAGGGCGGCGTCTTTCTCGGTTTCACTCAGCTTCTCTTTCGAGACAAACCGAGTGAGCGAGTCGTCGATGGCAGACAGTCCGCGTTCGACGAACTCGTCTTTGATGTCGCGCATCACGACTTCGTAGCCCGAGGCGGCCGCGACCTGCGTAATCCCGTTGCCCATAGTTCCCGCGCCAATCACGCCAATCGTGTTGATGTCGTCCATTCCGCGCATACGAAAGACACTCTCGGCAGGGGGTGTAAACGTGCCGAAGTCGTGGGAGACACTGCCACAAACCGGCAGGTGTGTCCACGAATACCATATTTTATTGCGAACGGACCGACTATGGTAATTCATGGCATCGCATGGTGTCCGCGACCAGTCTGGTGGCTGCGGCGTTCCGTTTGACATCGAATCTGCCCATCGGCTGAGCTGTGAGTTGGGTGAATACTTGACCGAGCACGCACCAGTAGACCAGTCCGTCTCGCTGCGCTACGGCACGGGGAAAACGCTCACCGCGTACACGCTCACCGAACACTCCTGTGTCGTCAAAATCCAGACGCCCGTCGGCAGACTCCGCTTTTTCGAGCTGCCACGCGACACCGTCGAGGCGACGATCGACCGCCTCAGACGCGACGACTGGCGACAACTAGATTCGGGCGCGTAGGGTGGGATACGTGGGCATACAGCACAATCCGACCCAATAGACTATTAAGCAAAGTCACCCCAGTTTTAGGCGTATGATTCCGGTTGACGACTCCCCAATTATCCGGGATGGAAAGTCACTCATTCTCGCGTACGACCACGGTCTCGAACACGGTCCGGTGGACTTCACCGATGTCCCAGAGCGGATGGACCCCGAGACGGTGTTCGACATCGCAACGCACGACGCAGTGAGTGCCTTTGCCGTCCAGAAAGGGCTCGCAGAAGCGTACTACCCCTCTTACGAGGACGACGTGAACCTCCTCGTCAAGATGAACGGCACCTCGAATCTCTGGATGGGCGAGCCAGACTCGCCGGTCAACTGCTCTGTGGACTACGCCGCAGAGATTGGCGCAGACGCCGTAGGCTTCACCGTCTACAGCGGCTCGAACCACGAAGTCGAGATGTTCGAAGAGTTCCGCGACGTCCAAGAGAAAGCCCGCGAGTACGACCTCCCCGTCGTCATGTGGTCGTACCCACGCGGTCAGGGACTGAAAAACGACACCTCCCCGAACACTATCGCCTACGCGACCCGCATCGCCCACGAAATCGGCGCGGACATTGCGAAGGTCAAGTACCCCGGCAGTCAGGACGCCATGGAACTCGCCGTCAAGGCCGCAGGCGCGACGAAAGTCGTCATGAGCGGCGGGTCGAAGACCTCCGACGAGGAGTTCCTCTCGACGGTCAACTCCGCGATGAACGCCGGTGCGAAGGGCCTCGCCGTGGGCCGCAACGTTTGGCAGCGTGAGGAGCCAGAGCACATCCTCGATGCGCTCGAAGAGCTCATCTTCAACGGCAAATCCGTCGAAGCCGCCCTCGAATGAGCACACTCACTCGCATCATCGACACCGTCGCCGCGACGGCCCCCGACATCCGTGCGGGGCTGACCGGGCGGCGCACCTACGAAGCCGAGGAGAATCCGTCCGGAGAGGCGCAACTCGCCGCTGACCTCTACGCGGACGACCTCCTCAGTGAGCGCCTGCTCGCACTCGACGGTGTTGCGACCTACGCCTCGGAAGAACGCGACGATATCGACGGAAACCCTGACGCAGATGGGTATCATCTCGCGTGTGATCCCCTCGATGGGTCGTCGAATCTCAAGTCCAACAACACGATGGGGACGATTCTCGGCGTCTACGACGCCCCGCTCCCCGCGAGTGGACACGACCTCGTCGCCGCCGCCTACGTCCTGTTTGGCCCCATCACGACGATGATTGTGGCCGAGGGCGACAGTGTGACCGAGTACGTCATCGAAGACGGCGACAAGCGCGCCGTCCGCGAGGACATCACGCTCCCCCCAGAGCCGGTCACCTACGGCTTTGGCGGGCGCGTCCCCGAGTGGACGCCCGCGTTCACCGAGTTCGCCCGCGAGATAGAACAGGAGTTGAAGCTGCGCTACGGCGGGGCGATGATAGGCGACGTGAATCAGGTGCTCACCTACGGTGGCATCTTCGCCTACCCCGGCCTTCAGTCGCGCCCGGAGGGCAAACTCCGCCTCCAGTTCGAGGGGAACCCGATCGCCTACATCGTGGAGGCCGCAGGTGGCCGTTCCTCCGATGGAACCGGGTCACTGCTCTCGGTTGAAGCGACCGGCCTCCACCAGCGAGTTCCGGTTCACGTTGGCAATTCTCGCCTCATCGACCGGCTCGAAGCCGCACTCGCAGACTGAGGCCGAATAACCCTCATCAATTTTCAAGGGAAACGGTTTCAATCCCCTACCACCTCTGGTTTTTCATGAAAGTCACCATCGCAAAGGGTGCAAACGAGGAGGAAGCCGCAGCCATCGCGGAAGCCCTCGCCCAAAACTTCCGAAACGAGGTTGAGGTGTACGTGCACGGAGCGGACGAACCCGCCGCAACCGCGGACGGGAGTGACCTGCCGGAGCCAGAACCGGAGCCGGAAGTCGATGACTTCGGGCCGACCGAGCGCGAGGAGCAGCTCTGGGCGGAAATCGAGGAAATCGACCTCGGCGGCCCGGAGAAGTACAAACAACGCCTCCCCGACCAGGGTAAACTGTTCGTCCGCGACCGGATGAAGCTCTGGTTCGACGACGGACTGCTGTTCGAGGATGGGAAGTTCGCCCAGTTCGACGCCGAGGACAAACTCCCCGCAGACGGCCTCATCACGGGCGCGGCGGAGTTCGAAGGGCGCGAGGTACACTTCATGGCGAACGACTTCACCGTCAAAGCGGGTTCGATGGCGCGTCACGGGGTTGAGAAGTTCCTCCGGATGCAGCAGCGGGCGCTCAAAAGCGGGAAACCCGTCCTCTATCTGATGGACTCCTCCGGCGGGCGTATCGACCAGCAGACCGGCTTCTTCGCCAACCGCGAAGGCATTGGCAAGTACTACTACAACCACTCGATGCTGTCGGGGCGCGTGCCTCAGATTTGCGTGCTCTACGGGCCGTGTATCGCGGGGGCGGCCTACACCCCGGTGTTCGCCGATTTCACCATCATGGTCGAGAAGATGAGCGCGATGGCGATTGCCTCCCCCCGCATGGTGCAGATGGTCACCGGCGAGGACATCTCGATGGAAGACCTTGGCGGCCCGATGGTTCATGCAAAACACACCGGCAGTGCCGACCTCGTCGCCCGCGACGAGGAACACGCCCGCGAACTCGGGGCGAAACTCATCTCGTATCTGCCGAACAACGCAGACGAAAAACCGCCACGAGCAGAGCCAAAGCCACCGGCGAAATCGCCAGAGGGCATCGACGGCATGATTCCCCGCGAACCGAATCGCGGCTACGACATGGTCGACCTCATCGAACGCATCGTCGACCGCGACTCCTTTTTCGAACTGCAAGCCGAGTACGGCAAGGAGATTATCACGGCGTTCGCCCGCCTCGACGGACGACCGGTCGGCATCATCGCAAACCAGCCCGCCCACCGCGCGGGCGCAATCTTCCCGAAGGCCGCAGAGAAGGCCGCAGAGTTCGTCTGGAAGTGCGACGCCTTCGACGTGCCCCTGCTCTACCTCTGTGACACGCCGGGCTTCATGGCCGGGTCGCAAGTCGAGAAAGAGGGCATCTTAGAGCAGGGCAAGAAGATGATTTACGCCACGTCGTCTGCGACGGTACCAAAGCAATCGGTCGTCATCCGCAAAGCGTACGGTGCAGGCATTTATGCCATGTCCGGGCCCGCCTACGACCCGGAGGGCGTCATCGGGCTGCCAACCGGCGAAATCGGGATTATGGGGCCGGAAGCTGCGATTAACGCCGTCTATCGCAACCATTTGGACGCCATCGAAGACCCCGAAGAGCGCGCAAAACGCACCGAAGAACTCCGCGAGGAGTACCGCCACGACATCGACATCCACCGCATGGCAAGCGAAGTCGTCGTGGACGAAATCGTGCCACCGAGCACGCTTCGACAGGAACTTATCAACCGATTCAACTTCTACGAAGACGTCGAAAAAGACCTGCCGAGCAAGAAACACGGCACGATTCTCTAATCGGCAGAGCGTCCGGTTTTTCGAACACTCTGGGTTGGGAGAACGTTATGTCAGTGCTAGCAGCGAGGCGCTGTTGTAAGCGACATGTAACTATGCGGTCAGTCTGCTTACCTGTTTTTGCCGTTGTGGTGCTGTAAAACGCCCCATCGCGGTCTGTGTGTGAGTTGCACACCGGCTCTCCCCACGGAGCACCCCAAGAGTATCTACAATGTCCCATACTGATGAGTCTCGTCGTCTTCGACAGACGCGCGCTGACGTTTCATCGACACCCCCCGATGAGTCCGACGGTTGGATTACCCACGTCCTTGGCCCGCTCCAGTACAAACTGTGGTTCATCGTGGTGAGTGCCATGGCTGCCGACGTATTGCTCACGATGTACGGTCTCGAACTCGGATTGACGGAGCTGAACCCCATTGCTGTCCGCGCAATCTCGGCGTTTGGTTACGCGGGACTTGGCTTACTCAAATGTCTGGCCCTCGGAATCGGAGTGGTGTGTTGGGCGCTCACCCCACACCACTACGCCCCAATTATTCCGCTCGGGCTTGCCACACCGTCGATTATCGCGGTGTGTATCAATACGGTGCTCGTGTTCCTCGTTATCTAGTTATTCGGCTGGCTTTTTGAGCGACAGCGTGGTTCGGTCGAACTCACAGACCAGTTCGTCGTCCTGATTGAACACTTCGACGTGCATGGTGACGACACCGCGTTCGCCGTCTGAGGTCTCGCGCTTTTCTGTTACCGTCGACTGGACGCGAATCGTATCGCCGTGGAAGACGGGGTTCGGGTGGCTGACGTTGTCGTACGAGAGATTTGCGACGATGGTGCCGTCGGTCATGTCGGGGATGGTGAGACCCACCGCGAGACTCATCGTGTAGAGACCGTTTACGAGCCGTTGACCAAACTGCGTGTCCTTTGCAAACTCCGCGTCGAGGTGGAGTGGCTGTTGGTTCATCGTCATGTCACAGAACGTCTGGTTGTCGCTCTCTGAGATGGTGCGACGAACGGCGTGCTCGACGGTTTCGCCAACCTCGAACTCTTCGTAGTATCGGCCGGTCATATCCGCACATGCGCGAAGTGAGGTGAAAAATCCCGCCGATTGGCCGAAGAGAGGTACGTTCAAACCGTCTCCGCGAGAGGGTTGAATATGGCACGACGAAGCCTCCTGTTCTCCCCCGGCGACCGCCCGGAGATGATGCAGAAAGCGCCCGGTGTCGGCGCGGATGTAGTGATTTTCGACCTCGAAGACGCCGTGGCCCCAGAACGCAAACAAGCCGCACGCGAGGCGGTAAACGAAGTGCTCACAGACTCGTCGTTCGACCCCGACTGCGAGGTCTGTGTTCGCGTGAACCCGATTGGTACCGTCACGGACACCGACCTCGATGGCGTTCTCGCTGGCGACCCGCGCATCGACGCCATCATGCTTCCGAAAGCGACGGGTGCGGCCGACGTAGACGCACTTCAGACCCTGCTTGCAGAACGTGGCTTCGACCTGCCCGCGTTCTCGCTGGTCGAATCCGCGGCGGGCGTGTTGAACGCCGTCGAGATTGCGAATGCGGAGGCGACAGCCGCGCTCGTATTCGGCGCAGAAGACCTCGCCGCAGACATCGGCGCGACCCGCACCGAGGACGGGACGGAAGTGCTCTACGCGCGCGAACACGTCGTTCTCGCGGCGAGCGCGGCGGGTGTCGATGTCATCGACACCGTCTACACCGCGATTCGTGACACAGACGGTCTCGCAGACGAGACAGCGTTCGCCATCGAACTCGGCTACGACGGCAAGATGGCGATTCACCCAGCACAGGTGTCGGTCATCAATGACGCGTTCACGCCCGAGCCCGACCAAGTCGAGTGGGCGCGTGCCGTCCTTGCCGCACGCGATGAGGCCGAGGCGGAGGGTCGCGGTGTGTTCCGTGTCAACGACGAGATGATAGATGCCCCGCTCATCGCCCAAGCAGAGCGAATCGTCGCGCGAGCACGGGCTGCAAACTTGCTATAGGGAAGACCCTTCATACGAAAAATTGCCGGTACGTTTAACCGTATCGTGTCCCATTTTTACAGGGTATGTCTGAAGAGGCGAACCCATTCGAAAGCCTACAGCGACAAATCGACAACGCGTCTCAGTTCCTCGACGTTCGATCGGATGTTTTAGAGCGGCTCAAACATCCCCAGCGCGTGCTCGAAACGAATCTAAGCGTGAAGATGGACGACGGAACGATTGGCGTGTTCAAAGCCTTCCGCTCGCAGTTCAACGGCGACCGCGGCCCGTACAAAGGCGGGATTCGCTATCACCCGGGTGTCACCCGCGACGAAGTCAAAGCACTCTCAGGGTGGATGGTGTACAAGTGCGCCGTCGTGGACATCCCGTACGGTGGCGGCAAGGGTGGCATCGTCATCAACCCCAAAGACCACTCGGAAGGCGAACTCGAACGCATCACGCGGTCGTTCGCAAAGGAACTGCGACCGATTATCGGTGAAGACCGCGACATCCCCGCGCCCGACGTGAACACCGGCCAGCGCGAGATGAACTGGATTAAAGACACCTACGAGACCCTCGAAAACACGACCGCACCCGGCGTCGTGACGGGGAAAGCTTTAGAAAGTGGCGGCAGTGAAGGCCGCGTCGAGGCGACCGGCCGTTCGACGATGCTCACCGCCCGCGAGGCATTCGACTATCTCGACAAAGACATGGAAGGCGCGAGCGTGGCCGTCCAAGGCTACGGGAACGCCGGCTCCATCGCCGCCTACCTCATCGAAGACCTCGGCGCGAACATCGTCGCCGTGAGCGACTCGTCGGGTGCCGTTTACAACCCAGACGGCTTAGACGCCCGCGCGGTCAAGGAGTTCAAAAACGACACCGGCTCGGTCACGGGCTACGCCGAAGCCACCGAGGAGCTGACGAACGAAGACCTCCTCACCCTCGACGTGGACCTGCTCGTCCCCGCAGCGCTCGAAAACGCCATCGACGGCGACCTCGCAAAGCAGGTTCGCGCAGACGTCATCGTGGAAGCCGCAAACGGCCCACTCACCCCCGAGGCCGACGAAGTGCTCACCGAGAGCGACGTGTACGTCTTCCCCGACATCCTCGCAAACGCCGGCGGCGTGACGGTCAGTTACTTCGAATGGGTACAGAACCGCCAGCGCTTCTACTGGTCTGAAGAGCGCGTCAACGACGAACTCGAGACGGTCATCGTCAACGCGTTCAACGGCCTCGTGGACGCCTACGAAACCCACGGCCTGCCAAGCTTCCGCACGGCAGCCTACGTCGTCGCTATCCAGCGCGTCGTCAAGGCGTTCGAAGAAGGCGGCACCTTCCCGTAAAACCGCTCGCGCCCGCTCGTTTTCCGACAATTCTGAAAAATCTGGTTAGTGACCGCTCGGTGTGTCGCCTTACAGCCCGAGTTCGCGGCCGATGACGAGGTGCTGAATTTCTGAGGTACCTTCCCCGATTTCCATGAGCTTTGCGTCGCGGTACATCCGCTGTGGGGCGAAGTCCGTGGTGTAGCCGTAGCCGCCGAGCACCTGCACGGCGTCCTCTGAGACCTCGCGGGCGACCTCACTCGCGTCGAGTTTGGCGAGCGCCGAAGACTTGGTCACGTCCATGCCCTGGTCGTACTGCCACGCCGACTTGTGGGTCAGGAGGCGTGCGCGTTCGATTTTGCGGTCCATCGAGACGATTTTGTCGCGGATGGCGTCGAACTTCGAAATCGGCTGGCCGAACTGTTCGCGTTCTTTCGAGTACTTGTGGGCGGCTTCGTAAGAGCCCTGTGCGATGCCAACGGAGAGGGCGGCAATCGAGATGCGCCCGCCGTTCAGCGTCTTCATCGTCTGTTTCCAGCCTTCACCAACCTCGCCAAGGAGGCGGTCTTCAGAGACACGGACGTCGTTGAACTGAATCTCGCAGGTCGGGGAGGCGTTCAAGCCCATCTTGTCCCAGATGGTCGTGACTTCGAAACCGTCGTCGTTGCGCGGGTCGACGATGAACGTCGAGATGCCGTCGTACCCGGCGTCGGGGTCTGTGACTGCCTTTACGAGCACCGAACCGGCCTCGCTCGCGTTCGTGATGAACTGCTTCGTGCCGTTGATGACCCACTCGTCGCCGTCTTTCACGGCGGTGGTGTCCATGTTTGAGGCGTCACTGCCGCTGCCCGGTTCGGTGAGCGCCCACGACCCGAGGTACTCGCCCTCTGCGAGCGGGCGAAGCCAGCGCTCTTTCTGTGCGTCGGTACCGAACATCTCGATAGGTTTCGAGGCAAGCGAGATGTGTGCGGCATAGGAGAGCCCGACAGAGCCGGAGGCGCGCCCGATTTCTTCGGTCGTGAGCGCGTACATGAGTTGGTCGCCGCCAAGCCCACCGTACTCCTCGGAGATGGGGACGCCCATCATGTCGAGGTCTGCGAGGGCGGAGAACACTTCGGTCGGACAGCGGTGCTCGTCCTCGATTTCCTGTGCAATGGGGACAATCTCCTCGTCACAGAACTCCCGGACGGTATCTCGAATCATCCGGTGTTCTGCAGGTAGGCTGAAATCCATACCCGAAGATTCGGGCAACGGAAGATAAAAACACCGACAATCATTAACGACTGTGCCACGCGGTGATACGGCGCATAAGCGTTCTGGCGAAGACATATGTCTCCGGGCCGCCCGTATTTTTCAAATGGCATTCAGGCGGTTCCTCCGCGGACGGATTGAATGGGACCGATTAGAGTCGGTCGCAAGAGCAATCGCCGAGCGCTACGACGAAGACGAGGTTCGCATCGAGTTTCTCGAAGCCGACAACTGGCTCTCTACACCCTGTGTCATCAACGAACGCTGGTTCGTGAAAATCATCACCGAGCAGAACTCGTTCGTCCACGCCCTGCTCACGACGGGCCGCAACATCGGTGCGTTTACGAGCGGAACGGAGGGCTTTTTCGACCACTTTGGAACCGCCTACGGCATGGCCGAACACGAGTTCGAGGCGACGAAGAAACTGCGCGAAATCGGCATCAACGCCCCCGAACCCGTCGAAGCCTTCGAATTCGAAGACCTCGGCGTGCTCGTCCTCGAATATCTCCCCGAATTTCGCACGCTCAACGAGCTGTCGGGCCGCGAGGCACTGTCCTACGCGCCGGAGATGTTCGAGTCGCTCGCCACCATGCACGACAACCGCCTCGCCCACGGCGACCTCCGCGGTGAGAACGTCCTCATCGCCAACAACACGCTCTACTTCATCGACGCGACCAACGTGAAAGAGTCCGGCCTCGCAGACGCCCGGTCGTACGATCTCGCGTGCGCGCTTGCGGCGCTCGAACCGCTCATCGGCGCAGGATCGGCCGTAGACGCCGCACTCGAAAGTTACAGCGTAGACGAATTGCTGGCCGCACAGGACTTTCTCGACTTCATCAACATGCGCCCCGACCACGATTTCGAAGCTGGAGTCGTGAAGGGTGAAATCGAAAAGCGCGCGACCTGACGGCGACGACGAACGCTTTTTCCGGCGCAGTGGCTCACGGCTGAGAGCGATAGTGAACAAGTGATGATGGCTGAGTCGCGTGTGCGCCCTGCACGCGACCGAGCCGTGGTGACGCTGCGGCG
Source organism: Haladaptatus sp. ZSTT2 (assembly GCF_037081775.1). Classification (NCBI taxonomy): domain Archaea; kingdom Methanobacteriati; phylum Methanobacteriota; class Halobacteria; order Halobacteriales; family Haladaptataceae; genus Haladaptatus; species Haladaptatus sp. ZSTT2. The sequence goes on along the minus strand of NZ_JBAMHQ010000001.1, from coordinate 2,560,355 downwards.
GGCGTCGGTGGACCGTGGCCATGACGGTCCGATGTGGCGGTGCGTTGTTACCGGTCTGACGAGAAAAGCGTCGTCCCGGTGTCTGAGATAAGACACTCACCACACATAAATTCGCGCATTGCCGACCCGGTTGTTACTCGGCTGAGTCGCGGAGGTCTGCGAGCAACGCAGCTTCGAGATTGGAGAGCTCTTTGCTCAGATTGCGTTTGAAAAATCGCTCGACACCCGGCACTTTGCCTTCGACGACGAACCGATTTGCGAGTTTCGTGCCAGTCTCCGTTTCCGTGAGTTCGTGTTCGCCAACAACGTGCATCACCGACGACTTGCCGACGAACTTGATGAACGCCGGTTCCTCGCGTTTTACGTCCTCTGTGCGCACGGGAACGGTTTTATTGATAAACGGAATGGGGAGGCTGATTTGCCACGTGGCTTTCGTCCCCTCCTTGTTGTCGATGGTGTAGGAATCGACCACGCTGATGTACTCTGCGCGTTTGGCCGGGTCTGCGATGAACTCCCAGACGCGAGCGGGGGTGGCGGGCAACTCGAACGTTTCTGAAACCCGGACGGTCATACGACACTCCTACTTGCTCGCCACGTAAAAAAGGCGCTGACTGGGGAGTACGCCCTGTCCGAATAGGCGTGTCGTAAAACGACGGTGCAGAAAGCGGGTGCCCGATTAGCCAAGCGTCACGCGCCACGTCGTCGAGCGGGCGCGACCCCATTTTTCGATTTCGATGTCCTCTGACTTCTCAGAAAGACGGGGAAGGCGGACGCCAACCTGCTTGGCTGTAAGCCCAATCTGTTCTGCGATGTGCTTCGCCCGGAAGTAGCGTTCTCCCTTGGCGACGCTCTCTCGCAGGTGCGCGAGAATTCGCAGGTCCTCATCTGTGAAGTCTGTCATCAACAAGTAAATACGACGCTCAACGGTTTAACCGTTACCGACTCAGTTGCCGTAGACGTGCAAGGTGGTAATCAAGATACACCCAAACACAATGGCGGCAGCGAAGCCGTAGGCGGCGTTCAGCGTCTCTGGGAAGACGTACATCACGAGTGCTCCAACGAGGGCGAGTGCGCCAAACAGCATGGCCATGCCAATGCCCTTGTCCGTCGCGGCGGCGGATTCTGCGGTCATATCATGTGGTAACGACAGGAGGGTCTTAGTTCATTCTTTTCCGGCGACGGCCTGCCGTCCGAAGAACTATACAGGAAAGCGCATATCTGAGCATAATGGCAGGGGCAAAGACACTCGTTTTTGGGAGTAAATTGAAGGTTCTCGTCGCAGTCGTCGGCCTCCTTGTCGCAAGCGTTGGCGGCGCGTGGGCGCTTGGCATCATCGGCGTCCCGGTCGTCGGCGGCGTCGAGAACCGATTTACGGGCGTGAGCGACACCCAAACCGCCATCCAGACCGACCTCGTCGTCTCGAATCCGAACCCCATCAGCCTCCAGCTCGGGGGTACCTCGGTGGAGTACGACGTGGCGATGAACGACGTGTCCATCGCCCACGGGAAAAAAGAGGGACTCAACATCGAACAGGGCAACACGACCCTCCATTTCGAGACGCGAATGGACAACGAGAAGATACCGGCGTGGTGGGTCACGCACATCCAGAACAACGAGACGACGAACGTGAACATCAACGCGCAAGTTCACTCCTCGTTGCTCGGGCGCACGTTCAACGTCCCCCAGTCACAGCAGATCCACACGAATCTGATTGGGCAGTTGAACTCAGACGAGACGCGGCCGATAAACGCCAATCAGGCGGTCATCTCAGACCCGGTGCTCTACATCAACCAGACGAGCGCGACGTGGGGGACGGTCACCGACCAACAGACGCCAATCGACCTCCAGTTCGTCCTCTACAACCCGAAAGCCACTCCCTACACCATCACCGAACTCGGCTACACGATTACGATGAACAACATCACCGTGGGCGAGGGCGTGACCGACCGCTCGTACGTCATCCCCGGCGGCGCAACGGAGACCGTTGCCACGACGGCAAACATAAACAACCAGCTGCTCGATGACTGGTGGGCCTCCCACCTCAGAAATAATCAGGTCACAGAACTCCGCATCGACTTCTACGCGAAGGTGCAAGTCGGCCAGAGCGGCCCCTCCTTTAGACTCCCACTCGACGATTTGACCCACACCCAGACCGTCGAAACGGACATCTTCGGCACGAAAGAACAGACGGACATCGACACGAACCTGAACAGCAGTACCTCGACAGACGACGAGCAGACGCAAACCGCAGAGACCACGACAACCGAGCAGTCGGTTGAAACGACAAAGTCGACCACGGAAACCACGACCACAGAGACGACCACAACCGCGACCGAGACCACCGACGACGGCGGCATCCTCAACGTGCCACGCTCCCCGCTCGCGCTCGTTCGTCGGTAGGCGATAGCATTTTATTTCGGTCTCGTGTAAATTAGGCTACAATGACGCGGAGTACCCACACTCCTGGTCGCGTTCTTCTCCCGTGAGCATGGCGTAACGGCGGACGGTGACTCGGTGTTCGTGACAATCGACGGGGAAACTCACGAGTTGCCACGCGCGGTCGCCCGGCAGTTGCATGACGACCTCGGCGACGCGCTGTGCCAGCGGACGGAGTTTTTCAGAACGGTTTCCGAATACCGCGAGAATGGCTCGTATCGCGTGAGTCGCCGGGCGGGGAGTTCCTCGGGCAACGCAAAAGTGTTCCAGCGTTTCGAGGAGCTAGAGCGACTCTACGACCGACTGCCAGAGACGTTCACCGCGACGGACGTCGACAAAAGCGGAATCACCGGGTCGCGTCGCCACCTGTTGGTCCGACACGTCGCTGAGCAACCGGCGTTCGATTGCCGTATCACGCGGCGAAATCCGTTGACGGTGAAAAAAGCGTAGTTACCGAATCGTCGTGTGTTCTGACTCCTCGTTCAGCGCGAGGTTGGTGGCGATTTCGGCGTTGCGGACGGCGTACTGGGCGGTCTGCTGGAGGCTTACGAGCACTTCGCGCACCTGAAGGAGGTCTTTGTTCGACATCTCCGGGAGGTCGTCGAGAATCTCGTGTTCCTTATCACCGATTTCTGCGAACATTTTGCGCACCTCGATGGTCATATCGAAGTCACGCTCGACCGCAGAGCGGACGGCGAGTTCCGTGATTTCGTTCACTTGGTCGGTGAACTCGCGGATGCGGCGCATCGTCGCCGAGTCGACGTTCAGGGTGTGCCCGTCGGTTTCGATGACGGTCTTTGCGATGTCTTCTGCGTTGTCAGCCGTCAGTTCGAGGTTTTTCGCAATCGACCGGTAGCCGATGAGCGGGAAGCCGTCTGCGAGACCAACAGCTCGGGCGAGGTTCGGATTCTGGTAGGCGGTGAAGATGAGGCGAAGCAGGAGGACGAAAATCTTGTTCGCCTGGCGTTCGCGATTGAGCGCGCGCTGGGCCAAGTCGGGGTTGCCGTGGGCGAGTGCCTTCACGGCCTCGTTTCGCATCGTGCTGCCCGTCGATTCGAGGCGCTCTAAGAGGTTGTCGAGGGTGAAGTCTTCGGGGTCGACAGAGCACCGAATCGCGATGCGGTCTGGGGTTTCTTCGATGACGCCGAGGCCCATGAGCTGGGTCTCTGCGTTGTACACCGCGTTGATGTGCGCGCTCGTAAGCGTCTCACCTTCGTCGGCTTCGACATGAATGACGCGGCGTCCGAGGACGTACTGTGCCACGATTGCCCGTTCGACAGAATCCGCATCGAGGTTTTTGGCGTGGATAATCGCTTCTGACTCTTCTGTCTGCGCGGACTCCGGCATGACCGTGAGCGTCCCCTTTCCACCCATCCGAATCGTTACCTCATCGCCCTTCTCGACACCGTGTGCCTTCGCCCACTCTGCGGGCAACGTCATTGCTAACGTCGAGGGGCCGAGTCGCTGTACCTTACGTGTTTCCATAGGGAGATTACTCTATTTGCACGACCTTATATCTCACTATATGGGAACCCCATACCCCATGCTTCGTACTAGGGACCTATGCATTGTTAAACCGTTTTCAGCATCCGCCGCTCGAATCGCCCGACTCGAACCTGATACCAGCCCTTTAACTCCTCGTCAAGCGCCGCATCACCCGTGTCAACGCGGAGGACCCCGATGTCGTCGATTTTCTCCCGCGAGCCAACGACGTCGATGTCACACCGGCGAATCACGGCCGGTGAGAGTTGGTGGTTCCCGCGCCCGAAGATGAAGCCTTGTCCGCCTATCGGGGACACGACGATGCGATTTTGTTCACCGAGCGCGTCGAGAATCTGTTGTTCACGGGCGTCTTTGACGAGCAGGTCGCCGTCTTTCCACACGTCGACGCCCAGCGGCGAGCCGTCGAACCCAAGCGCTGTTTTGATTGCGCCGACTGTGCTGCCGGGGCCAAGTACGTAGGTGACCGTTGGGTCTACATCTTCGACGAACCCCTCGACGAGCGTTTCGATGGTTCCCGATGAGAGCTGTTTTGACGATTGGAGGCCCTCTGCGACCGGAACGTTCACGACGGCTTTGAGTTCGGCGCGCACCTCGCCTGCTCGATATGCCTCCTCGTCTATGTCCATCACTTCGTTTGGCTCGCTGCGGGTGTAGGTGGCTGCGATTCGCCCGGCCTCCGCAGGCGAGACGGCGAACACAGACGAGTAGATTTTCACCCCCGCCGGGACGCCGAGCACGGGTGTGTCTGCGTCCAGTTCCGCGAGTGTCTCTGCAACGTCCACGGCGGTGCCATCGCCGCCGACGAACAGAATCAAATCAACGCCTTCCGCGACGAACCGACGGACGGTTTCGCGGGTGTCGGCGGCGCTCGACGCTGCAGGCGGTTCGTAGACGAGTTCGGGGTCGAATCCGGCAGCGGTGACCGCGAGTTCTCCCATCTCACCGGCGGCAGTGAGAATCGTGGTGTCGGGGGCGTCAGTTGCGAGGCGCTCGATGGCGGTGCGTGCGCGTTCGGGTGCGCGCGGCTCTGCGCCGAGTTCGCGGGCACGCTCGACTGCGCCGTCGGTTCCCTTGAGGCCGACGCGCCCGCCCATGCCAGCGATTGGGTTGACAACCACGCCGATGCGTCGCATACCTGCTCATGTGCGAGAGCGATAGAAAAGGCATGCGGTGGCGCCATTCGAGTTCCGTTAAGGCCAACTCTTATAGTCCTTGTTTGTGACATATACACCGACTTATAAACACCACCATGGATATTGAAGGCCTACAAGCGGTTTTGGAGTATGCGACGGCGTGTTTGGGGGAGAAGTTGCGAGCGGTCGGCTACGCCACAGAAGCGGAGATAACGTACACGTTCATGCGAGAGGATGTCTCTGAACTCTACGATGAGCTTGCGCTTTCGCGTATCCGCGACGAACTCGTCTTGAGTACGCTCGAACAGCGCCACCACGAAGGGCTGTACGCCGTCGGGTCGCTCAAGGCCACAGTGCGTGTCTTCGAACAAGCGGTCATGGTAATCTTTGACGATTTGGTCGAATACGGCGCGGTCATCCTCTCGTTTGACACTGACGCCGAATGTTCGTTCGTGGAGTTTCTCAGCACCTGCCGGTCGCACCTCGAAGCGGCTGAGTCCCACTGAGCCAACGTATCAACATTTATGCGAACCCGCTTGTAACGGCCATTCATGTATGTTCCGCTCGCTGAGATGGGAGAAACGGCGTTCACTGCAGGACAAATGAACCTTATTGGTGGGGGTGTCGGGATTATCGGCCTCGCCATCGTCGGCGCGTGGTGGTACTCGCTCTACCGATAGGCTTCCGTCACACGTTCCTGTAACCACGCTTTCGCCGCTGAGACGGCGTCTTCGTCCTCGCTTTCGAGTTTGATGCGAACGTTCTCACCGGGATAGCTCCCGACTTTCACGCCGAACTTTTCCTGGACCTCGTTCATCCGGTCGATGAGCGCGCTCTCTGGCTCTGCAGCAATCACCTCGTCTGTGTAGCGTTTCACACCCGAAAACTCGTCTGCGACGAGGTCGAACATCCCTTTCATCTCGGCGGGCACGCCCGGGAACACGTAGACGGCGTCTACGACACACCCCGGCGCGACGCCGACTTCGTTCGGGAGCATCCGCGCGCCGACGGGCAGGTGGGCGGTTCCCGTGGCGAGGTCATCGTGAGAGTAGCCGCCGTGGGTCGTGAGCCACGCAAGAGCTTCTTCGTGGCGTTCGACAGCGCGGCCGAACGCAGCCCCGATGCCCTCCATCGTCAGGTCGTCGTGGGTCGGGCCAAGCCCGCCGGTCACGATGACGGCGTCGTATTCTGCGTGGTACTCGTTTACGACGCGGGCGATGTCCGCGATGCGGTCGGGGACGACTGTGATGCGTTCGACGGTCGCTCCCCGAGCGTTCAGTTGCTGGGAGAGCCACGTCGCGTTCGTGTTGACGGTATCACCCGCAAGTATCTCATCACCGACGGAAACGAGGGCCACGCGCATAGCAGTCGGTAGGTGTGGCACTCGTAAAAAGCCACAGTTGGCAGTGACTTACGTCACCACGAAGTCTGTGAACATCCTCAACTCGTAGTGCGAGGGAAGATTACAGATGAGCGCGTAGTGACCCGCGTCAAGGTCAAGTGTCAACGTCGCTGTCGCCTCGTCCTCAATATCTTCGACTTCGTCTACGAGTTCGATACCTTCTGCACCCGCTTCGTCTACCGCCCCGTCTTCGTCGGTCGGTAGCTCTCCAGCCATAATCTCCGTCTTCAGTACTACGAACTCATGGAGCGATGGCCCCATGTTCGTGATGTCGAACTGAATCCGGCCAGCGGAGACTGAACTGTCACTCAATTCGATTTTGAAGTCGGACAGCGTCACATCCACTGTCGTGTCCGCGCTTGGGCCGGAACCGCCCGTACAGCCAGCGAGTGCGACAATGGCGAGTCCCCCAGTTGCCTTCAAGAAGGTGCGTCTGCCAGTACTATCTCCCCGTTCCCCACTCGGTACTCCTCTTGACGCAGCCGTTGTGCTGGCCATACGATATGATAGGCTGTTTAGGGGAATACACCTATCGTCAGGTCTCAGAACGTGAGACGTACTTTTGGGCCAGAACCAGGTTCGAGAGGAAAACCGAGTTTCTCAAACAGCGAGGTCGCCTTTCGCTTTCACGACGACGATTTCCGAGGCGTCTACGGCGTCCACGTCTAAGTGCATCGGGATGAACTCCCGGCGCTCGAAGGCCTCCAGTTCGTCTTCGGTACCGATGGTACACCAGAGCTGGACGCGGTCTGGGCCGTGGTAATCGCCCTGTCGTGCGACACCAAAGCAGTGCATTTGTTCGCCGTCGTATTCGATGATACCACCCTTACGGATGCCGGGGTCCCCGTGGATGATGAGCCGCTTCATGGTCTCGGATATGGACGTGGGTGAAATTATACTGTCGGTTGTCGGTGACTGTTGTAGGCTAGCAGTGAGCCGGCAAACCGAACCCGTGCGTCCTGTAGTCACAGAAGGATTTTCGTCGTAGAGTGCGTGGGTGGTGTAATGTACGGTCGTCGCCCATTTCTCCTCGTCCTCGCAGCTGCCTTGTCGGGCTGTTCGCTTATCCCAACCCAGTCCACATCGCAGTCGAGTTCGCTCTCGCTTACGATTCAAAACGAGAGCAGTTCACCGACCGACGTGACCGTCACGGTCACCGACGCAGATGAGACGGTAATAGACGAAGAAACCGACCGCCTTGACGGAAGCGTTGGTCGAACCTTCGATTTCACCGTCACAGAGCGAGGTCGCTACACGGTGACTGTGTCAGGGATCGACTGGAAAACAGAACAGACGTGGGACACCGAGACCTGCGCGTCGTACAGTGCGACCGTCCGATTCACCGACGACACGCTCGAAAATTCTGGAGAGTGCGTCCAACCGCGATAAGGCGTGACGAGACAGCGCACCGAGAGCGAAGTCACAGAGACACAGAAAATTGGCCGATAGTTGGTACTCTGTGTGTGAGCGAGTAGCGCGAGGACTCCCGGAGGGCGGGCGGACGCGCCGCGCGTGAGACACGGATAAACCAAATGCGTTTTAAGGCGTGGCACGTTACGGCTGAAGTAAGGGATTAGCTATGCAGATGCCACGACGCTTCAATACGTACTGTCCGCATTGCCAAACGCATCACGAACACGAAGTCGAGAAAGTTCGCCGCGGTCGCGAGACCGGGATGAAGTGGATCGACCGCCAGCGTGCCCGTGGCAAAGCCACGATTGGTAACGCCGGTAAGTTCTCGAAGGTGCCTGGTGGCGACAAGCCAACCAAGAAAACGAACCTCAAATACCGCTGCAGCGACTGCGGCAAAGCCCACCTCCGCGCTGGCTGGCGGGCAGGCAAGCTTGAGTTCCAGGAGTAATCTCATGGCAGGCTCTTTCATCACCGTCAAATGCGCAGATTGTGAGAACGAACAGACCCTCTTCGAACGCGCAGCCACCGAAGTTGCGTGCGCCGTTTGCGGGCACACGCTCGCCCGCCCGACCGGTGGCAAAGCGGCCATCGAGGGTGAGGTCACAGAGGTCGTCGAGTCACGATGAAATACAGCGGCTGGCCCGAGCCGGGCGAACTCGTCGTCGGGAAGGTCGAAGACATCGAGAACTTCGGTGTGTTCATCGACCTTCAGGAGTACGACGAAAAGCGCGGACTCGTCCACATCAGCGAGGTGGCCAGCGGATGGATCAAGAACGTTCGTGACCACGTCCGTGAGGGACAAACTGTCGTCTGTAAGGTGCTCTCTGTCGACGAGAGCTCCCAGCAGATTGACCTCTCTATCAAGGACGTAAACGACCACCAGCGCAAAGACAAGATTCAGGACTGGAAAAACGAGCAGAAGGCCGATAAGTGGATGCTCATCGCGTTTGGCGAGGACATCGCCGACGACGAGTACGCCGCCATCGCAAACGAACTGCTCGACGAGTACGGCAGCCTGTACGCCGGGTTCGAGGCCGCCGCGATTCACGGCGCAGAAGCCTTAGAAGAGACGGGATTGGACGATGACGAAGTCAGCGCCATCGTCGAATCCGCCCGCGAGAACGTGTCGGTGCCGTACGTGAACGTCACGGGCTACATCGACCTGCGCTGTCCGGACCCGGACGGCGTGGACGTCATCAAAGAGGCGCTCAAGGTTGCCGAAAGCGACGACGACCTCTCCGATGACATCGAACTCTCCGTCAGCTACGTCGGGTCGCCCGAATACCGCATCAAGGTGAAGGCACCGGACTACAAGCTCGCAGAAGACGCGCTCGAATCGAGCGCCGAGCGAGCAGCCGACTACATCAAGGCAAACGGCGGTACTGCCCACTACCACCGCGAGCGCCACGAAGACGACGAATGAAATCCGACATCCGGGTGTGTTCGGCGAGTGCGACCGCGCACGACCGCCCGGTGTACACGCTTTCTGCGACCTGTCCCATCTGTGGAGCCGAGGCCGTAAATTCAGCCCCGGCGAAGTTCAACCCTGAAGACCCCTACGGGGAGTACCGACGCGCACTTAAGCGCCGAGAACACGAGTAGGGCCATATGGACGAGTTTGATATCGAGGTCTTCGCAGACCCAGACCTCTCTGAGCCGATTCTTGTCGAGGGGCTGCCGGGTGTTGGGCACGTTGGAAAGCTAGCCGCAGAGTACCTCGTTGAGCAGTTAGATAGCGAACTGGTACGCCGCGTCTACTCAGAGCACTTCCCGCCACAGGTGACCCTCGAAGACGGGATTGCAGAACTCACCTGCGCTGAGTTCCACGCCATCGAAGGCGACGAACAGGACTTGCTCATTCTCACGGGCGACCACCAGGCACAGGACAACGCCGGCCACTACCACCTCACGAACGCCTTCCTCGACATCGCAGAAGAGTTCGACGTCTCGCAAATCTACGCGCTCGGTGGCGTGCCAACCGGCGAACTCATCGAGGAGTACGCCGTCCTCGGCGCGGCGACGAACGAAGACCTCGTCGAATCGCTCGAAGAACTCGACGTTGAGTTCCGCGAGGACGAGCCTGCAGGCGGCATCGTCGGCGTGAGCGGGCTCATGCTCGGCCTCGGTCGCCGTCGGGGGATTCCCGCGGCCTGTCTGATGGGCGAGACGAGCGGCTACCTCGTCGACCCAAAAAGTGCCCAAGCCGTGCTCAAAATCCTCGAATCCGTGCTCTCGGTCGAGCTCGACTACGAGGACTTAGAGGAGCGCGCAGACGAGATGGAAGACGTGATGGGCAAAATCAAAGAGATGGAGCAGGGTTCGAGCGCGACAGACGAAGACTTGCGCTACATCGGCTAACGACACCCCCATTTTCACCCGTCTGCGGACGAGTTTCTTCGAGTAGCCAGCCACCGCACCTGCTGTGCGCGACGTGCCCACACGGTTCTTAGTCGTCGCGCCCAAAGACACCGGTGTGATTGGTGAGCTGTTGGCGGTGTTGCCAGACTGGCTCGTCCTTGGAGTGGCCCTCGGCATGGTGTTTTCTGTCGCCATCGCGGCCACTTTCATCGTCGGCGAGCGGTTGTACCCGACCGCTCCGATAGACCCGAGGCAGGTGTGGAGCGGCGACGAGCGCAGGCGCGCCGAAATCCGCGAGTTTCTGCGAACCATCAACGAACCATTTGCAGAGAATCACTTCGTGGAAGGCCAAACCGTCGCCTTCTACCTCCCGATGCGCGACGTAGCGATTACGTTCGACGCCCGGGCGTACTACCGCATTGAGCGCTCGCCAACCTACGCCGTCCTCGTCGAACACGAGATGCCGGGCTTCCAGCTCGCCGGACGCCTCCCCTTTGAGACGCCGGAAATCGAACTCACCGATGGGACGCCGGATGCGACGAGTATGGCGTTCGCCGTGCTTGGCGTCCCGAAAACCGCAAGCAGCAACGAGTTGAAACAGGCCTACAGAAAGCGCATCAAAGAGGTCCACCCCGACCACGGTGGCGACTACGAGACGTTCACGCGGGTGCGAGAAGCCTACACGACGGCGAAAAAGCGCGCCAATTAGAGGTCTGCGACTTCGTAGGCGAGGCCAGAATCGCGGAGCGCGTCCGTAACACGCCCGGCGGTATTGATGGTGGTGACGACGACCACGTCCAGTCCGCGGCTTGCAGCGTCTGCAGCGACTTCACCGGCGGCGAAAATCGTGTCCGGTGTGAGCGAGAGACTGCGAAGCGTGCCAACCGCTTCGACGCCCATCGCGGCAACGAGGTCTGCGCCTTCACACGCCTTTGCGAGCGTCTCTAAGTCTACCTCGTCGGTGCCCGCACGGATTGGTGGAACCTGATAGACGGTGACGAGGCCGGGTTCTAAGTCGATAACACCCGAAAAGCCGGTGACGCCGACGACCTTCCCTTCCTCAGCAAGCGTCGTCGTCACGCCGGTCGCCGGGCCGTCGTCTCCGGGCGTTGCGTGGAGGAGGCCATCCACAATCGAGAGCGTCACCGTCTCGCCTGCCTCGACCGAGTCGGTGGCGATTGCGGCGTCTTCACCGACGTTGCCGAGCACGTCGTCGGTGACGTGTTCTGCGAACCTCCGCACGTCGGTCGCGGCCTGAAACAACCAGTCGACACCCTCTTTGGTCACGCGGTAGCGAGAGCGCCCCTCTTTGCGGACGAGGCCTTCATCTACGAGGTCGCGGATGTATTCACTCACAGCCTGACTCGTCACGCCAACCGCGGTAGCAATCTCGCCTTGACTCACGGCTGGTTGCCGATCTGCGATTTCGACGAGGATACGAAACCGTGTGGCAGCGCGCTTGTTTTCGAGAACATCCGCCATGTCATAACCTACGGACGGGGGGCTATAAATTGCGTCGCCTTACTGAGAGGGTGTCCGCTACCGGTTGTCTGCAATCACCGCTTCCGCGGCCACCCGCCCACTTTTCAACGCACCTTGAATCGACGACCACTGCGTGTAGTCGCCCGCGAGGTAGACGTTCTCGCCGCCGTCGCGCACGTCCGGTAGGCGGTCGTGGATGCCCGGTGGCTGGCTGAACTGGGCGAAATCGATGCGATCTGTGTGGATGTGGCGAAGGCTGCCGAAGGACTGCTCGGGGAACCACGAGGCAAGCGCATCGCGCGTCTGCTCGGTGAGCGCCGCGTCCGTTTCGTCAGGCAGGCCGAGGTACGTCGCGCTCACGAGGTTTTCACCGCCGGGGGCGTAGTTCGGACAGACCGCAGAGAGTGGCGCGACGTGGTTCGGCCCCTCGTCGGTCGCATTGAGCACGAGTCGTCGGTGGGTTTCGAGCGGCACGGAAATCGAGTAGTACTGGGTGACACAGGAGTGGGCCTGCGTTGGAATCTCCGAACTACCGGTTAACTCGCCTGCGGCTTTCGGGTCAGTTGCGACGACGACGGCATCTGCATCGAGCGTTTCACCCTCCAATTCGACGGTTGGTGAGTCGCCGTCGAAGACGCCAACGGCGTGCGTTTCGAGGCTGATGTCGGCACCGGCGCGCCGGGCGCGGGCTGCGAGTTGTTCTGCAATCTCTCCCATTCCCTGTTTGGGCACCACCGTATCGCCCGTTGCGAGCATGCTGAAGGTGTAGTCGAACACCGCCCCAGAGGTCGAAAGCGACCGGTCGAGCGTGATGCCGCCGTAGAAGGGTGCGGCAAAGTTGTCGATGAACGCCTGAGAGAACCCACGCTCACGCAGCGAGTCCTCGATTGACTGGTCTACACCGTCGAAGAACGTCTCAGGGTCGGTGCTTGTGAGTTCACGCCGAAGTTTCAACACGCGGGCTTTGTCGCGAAAGGTCACCTCGCGGTTGAACAGCGATTCGGTGAGGGCGCCGGGATTCTTAAACGGGTCTGCGAGTGTAGCGCGGTGTCCGGGCCGGGCAATCGTCGCGCCCGGGGAGAAGGCGTGGAGGTCGAGCGCGTCGAAGTCGAGTTCGCGTCGGGCGGCGGGGTAGGCCGTAAACAACACCTGAAAGCCGCGGTCGAGGGTGAAGCCGTCTTTCTCGATGGTCTGGACGCGGCCGCCAACGGCGTCCTGTTGTTCGACGACGTGGACAGAGAATCCGGCGTCAGCGAGACGACGGGCGGCGACGAGTCCGGCGAGTCCGGCTCCCAGTATCACGACTGTGGTCATGGAAATTTGTTGGCAGGCAAGACACTAAACCGTGTTGCGCGTCTAGACAGACAGCGATTAGTCGATTGGTTCGAACACACAGGTATGGAGACGACTGCGGCCTTCCGCGGCCTTACGTGCACAGAGTGTGGCGAGGCGTTCGACGCCGAGGACGCGCCTCACCGCTGTCCCGATTGCGGCGGGATTTTGGATGCGACGTACGACTACGACGCCATCGACCTCACGCGCGAGGAACTCGAATCGCGCCCGTTCACGGGGATGTGGCGCTACGAAGAACTCCTCCCGTTCACCCGCGCATCGAGCGTCACGATGGACGAAGGCGCGACGGCGCTCGTCGAGGCTCCCGACCTCGCAGATAGCCTGGGCGTCGGGCGCGTGCTCATCAAAGACGAAGGTCGGAATCCAACGGGGACATTCAAAGACCGCGGGCACGCCGTCGCAGTCACCGCCGCCGTCCAGCACGGTGCGACCGACATCGCCCTGCCCTCTGCGGGGAACGCGGGCCAGTCGGCGTCCGCCTACGCCGCCCGCGCAGGCCTTGCCTCCCACGTATTTCTCCCCTCTCGTTCGCCGTTCGTGAACAAGGCGATGGTCAACGTCCACGGCGGTGACATGACGGTGGTCGAAGGGCGCATCGACGACGCGAGCGAGCGTTACAAGAGCGAGATGGAAGATGAAGACTGGTACTCGACCGCTACCTTCGAGACACCCTACCGCCACGAGGGCAAGAAGACGATGCTCTACGAGATTATCGAGCAGCTTGACTGGGAGGTCCCGGACGCCATACTCTATCCGACCGGCGGCGGTGTCGGTCTCATCGGGATGCACAAAGCCGCCACCGAGTTCCGCGAGTTGGGACTCATCGACGAGTTTCCGCCGATGTACGCCGCCCAAGCATCCGGCTGTGCGCCAATCGTCAAAGCCTTCGAGGAAGGCAACGACCGCCACGAGCCGTGGGAGGTGCCGGACACCATCTGTGGCGGCATCGAGATTCCGAATCCCGGTGCGAGTCCGTTGATTCTTGACGCCATCCGCGAGTCGGGCGGCGGTGCGGTTGCCACTGACGACGACGACATTCTCGACTCGGCCGTCGCGGTCGCCCAACAGACCGGCGTCGAGATGGGCGCGACCTGCGGGGCCGCCGCAAGCGGCGCGTGGGAACTCGCAGACCGAGGTGAATTTGACGAAGATGACACCATCGTCCTCATGAACACCGGCGCGGGCAACAAAGAAGACGACATCCTCCGCAGTCACCTGATGGGCCTCGGCTTCTAACCGGGAACACCACCCTTTTCGCAGTTTCACCCCTATGTCCACCAATGCTGGAAGCCCTCTCGACGCTCTTTGCGGGCGTTATTTTCGGTCTCGCAATCGCTGCGCCCCCCGGCCCGATGAACGCGGTTATCGCAGAGGAAAGCGTCCTCCGCGGCTGGCTCGCGGGCGTTCGCGCCGGACTCGGCGCGTTCACGGCTGACGTGGTGTTCTTCGTGCTCGCGCTGTACGGAGCCGTGACGTTCGTCGAAACCTATCCCACCGTCCGTGGCTTCATGGTCGGCGCGGGCGGCATCTTGATGTGTTATTTCGCCTACGGCGCAGCAAAGAGCGCGACACAGAGCTTTACCGGAACCAGTCACGGCGATGAGCAAAACGGCTTCAAAAAAGCGTTCGTGCTCGCGCTCACGAACCCCTACCAAATCGTGTTCTGGCTCACGATTGGCGTTGGCCTGCTCCAACCCGGCACTATCGACGTGTTCGCACTCGTGCCCTACGTGGGGGACTCACTGACCGGGTCGCTTGTGGTCGAAACAGGAAGCGTGATGCTTCTCGCCGGATTTTTCGGCGGTATTCTCGTCTGGGTCGGCGGCTTTCCGGCAATGCTCGTGGCTGCCGAAAACCGGATGGACGCCGTCGCGCCCGCCGTCGCCTACGCGAGCGCGGGGATTCTCGCGCTGTTCGGCGTCCTCTTTCTTTCTGACGCAGCGAGAACGCTACTCTAAAGCGAATCGGCTTACAGCTCGCTTTCCATCTCAGCGATTTCGCCTTCGAGCCACTCTTGGAACCACTTGACGCGCTTTAAGCGCTCGAAGGCAATCGAGCGAGCGGTGTCGCTTTCGACGCGCTGGGCGGCGTCGCGGCCGCGTTCGAGCACGCGTCCGACCATCTCGGACGAATCCATGTGCGTGCGCGCCTCGTACCCCATCCGCAGGAGCATGAGCGCCGTGCCGTTCGCGCCGACCTTATCGAGCAAGTCGGCCTCGATGAGACACCGGGTTTCCAGTGTAAGGTTCGAGAGGTCGCCCTGATAGGAGTGGTCGGTAATCGAATCACACACTTGGACGATGAACGACTCTGGGTAGTCGCCGTGTGATTCGAGGAACGCGCGGGCGACGCGAGCGCCCTCTTCTGCGTGAATCTCTTGGTCTGCTTCGAGTTTGGCAACGTCGTGAAACAGCGCGGCGACGCGCGTCACGTCCACGTTTGCTCCCTCTCTGCGTGCGATTTTCGTTGCAATCGCCACCACGTTCAGGATATGGTTGTATCGGTACTCCGCAGAGTGCCACGGGTACCACCGCATTCGGCCACCCTCGTCTTCGTTTCGGACGGACGCTTGGAGATAATCAAAGACAAACTGCTTCATCTCCTCGAACGCCTCGTCTGTGATGGGTGACTCCTGGATCTCAACTCCCACAGAATCGCCCCCGGAGCGTTGGTGATGTGTTCATGTTACGTAGAAAAACGTATGTACCACTCTTTAGCGTTACGACAACCCGATTGATTAATAACGAGCCTCCTCTAGCAGGTATGGACACGACTCCACAGTATCTCACCGATACTGCCGCGCGGTCGTTCGAGACGACCGTAACGCGCGTCAAAGACGACCGCGTCGTACTGGCTGAAACCCTCTTCTACCCCGAAGGCGGCGGTCAACCCGCAGACCACGGCACCCTTCGCGCAGACGGCACTGAGTGGGCCGTCACGGACGTCCAGAAAAAGGATACCATCTACCACACGCTCGCAGGCGACCCACCCAAAGAGGGGACGACCGTTTCGGGCGAACTCGATTGGGAACGGCGCTATGCGCATATGCGCTATCACACCGCCCAGCACCTCCTTTCGGCGTTGCTCATCGAGGAGTACGACGCCCCGACGACGGGGAATCAACTCTACACCGACTACGCGCGCATGGACGTCGAACACGACCGATTTGACGCAGCCGACCTCGCGCACATCACCGACCGGATGAACGACCTCATCGCAGACGCGAGGCCGGTGACGTGGTACGAGTTAGACCGCGAGACCGCAGAACGCGAACTTGACCCCGAGCGCACGCGCATCGACCTGCTGCCGAAATCCATCGACCAGCTCCGTATCGTGGAGATTGAGGGCTACGACCGCACCGCGTGTGCGGGCACGCACGTCGCCAACACCGAGGAGCTAGGCGAATTCGAGATGCAAGGCAGAGAGTCGCGGGGCAAGGGCTTCGAGCGGGTGCGATTCGTGCTCCACGACTAACCATCCAGAAAACCCCTTATTTTTGGACGTTTGTCTACGAGAATGCGCGAATTATCTGCGTTAACGGCCAAAGAATTATCTAGTAACACATCGAAACACAGTCCATATGGCGCAATCAGCTGAACATATGCATACTTCCCCGGTGTGGAGTGACCCGGAACACTGTCCGTTCTGTGAGGCAGCGTTGGTCGATGGTGGCTCCGGCTTCATCGACCACATCGAGACGAGTCAATCGTGTAATCAAGGATTCAGTCTGTGGCGCCAGCAGGTCGCAGACGACATCGGCAGCGAGTGGGGTGGCTAAGCCTAGTCGGTGTACGGTCGCTCGAAGCCGAGGTTAATGAAATGTCGCGCGTAGTTCGCGTACGTCCGGTCTGCGGCGTTTTCAGCGACCTGTTCGTACTGCACGATACCCTCTTCGTCTACGATAAACGTCCCCGAGAGCGGAATCTTTCCGTGTTTTTTCGACTGTTCGGTGCCCGAGTAAGCAGACACCATCTCGAAGTCGGGGTCTGAGTAGAGTTGCAGCTTCAGGCCAAATCGGTCGCGCATCTCTGTGAGTTTCGAGACGGGGTCGTGGCTGACCGGAATGATGGTCGTGTCGTGATTTCGCCAGAGGTCGTAAGCGTGGTTACTGAACGTCTGGAGCTGTTCTGCGCAGTACGAACACCAGTGACCGCGGAGCGTGAGCACGACAACGGGGCCGTTTTCGACCGCGTCTGCGAGCGAGAGCGTGCTTCCGTCAGTGCCGGTGACCGTAAACTCCGGTGCTGGTGTGCCTTCGAGTGACATGCTCGTTCTTGTGAAAGCCCCGGCTTTACGCTACGGGTTGTGGCAACCTGAAAAAGGACGAGTTGAACGGGTGATTTAGGCCGACTTCATGACGCCTTTGACGTCGTCTGTGGAGTAGTCGAGAGCGTGGGTCTCTTTTGCGTGCATTTTGACCATCTCGATGAGCTCGTCTTGGTTCTCAGAGCGAACCATGAAGTCGCAGTCGTTGCCAGCGTCGCGGCAGATTACTTGGTGAGCCATTGGTGTAGCCTCCCACAGAGAATGGCGAGCGTTTCACGTAGTTATTCGTCGCTTGCAGCCGCGTAGTCAGGAAATGTGGCGTATTAAGCTTCGTCGTCACGCTGTTCGCGGTGGAGTTCGAGCGCCTCTTCCGGGGTGACGGTTTTCCACTCACCGTCACCGAAGCATACCTGTACCATCCCCGCAGGGATTGTCGTATCGACCTCGACTGCGTGTTCGACGGCGATGTGTTCTGCGAGCCTGTCCTGTGCGGCCTGTGTCGTCGGCGCAACGGCGTGCCAGCCGCAATCGTCGTGGGGACAGCGAAGCATTCGTGGCTGGACAAGCAAGGGGAGTGGCTTAATGCTTTCTTAACCGGTGCTAGCATGACACACAACCCGCACGCCCTCTGCGGTAGCCACGAAATCGGGAGACTCAGCGCCGCGAGAACACCCCAGCAGCAGGTGTATCGCTATTTCAAGAGTGTCGCGGTGCTTACTTATCGAATCGCACAGCCAACCTCAGCTATGGCATCGCGCGGCCACCAATTTTCGACCCACGACCTGACACCCGCAGAGTTCCGCAAGCTTGGGTACCAAACCGTGGACATGCTTACGGCGTTCTACGAGGACATTGAGACTCGTCCCGTCTTCCCAGCAAAGTCAGAGCAGACGGTCGAAGCACTGTTCGACGAACCGCTTCCGGAACGAGGGCAGAACCCGGAGACGATTCTCCGCGAGTGGGAGACAAAAATCCTCCCGAACGCGACCCACAACACCTCGCCGCGCTACTTCGGCTATGTGATGGGGTCTGGAACCATGATGGGAACGCTCGCAGAGGCGCTCGCTGCGGCGGTGAATATGAACACCGGCGGGTGGAAGCCCGCACCCGCCGCGACGGAAGTAGAGCGCACGGTCCTCTCATGGCTCGCAGAGCTTATTGGGTACGACCCGGACTGTGGCGGCCTCTTGACCAGCGGCGGGACGATGGCGAACTTCGTCGCCATTCTCACCGCGCTCAGGAACACCGCCGAGTACGACACCACCGCAGGGGGTCTCCAATCGCCCACCCGAACCGGGCGCTATACGCTCTACATGGCCGACCACGAGGGTCACTCCTCCATCTTCCGCGTGGCCGATATGCTCAACCTCGGCCGCGACGCCGTGCGTCTCGTCCCGAGTCACGACGATTTGACGATGGACACGGACGCACTCGAAACACTGCTCGACGCAGACATCGAAAACGGCGATATCCCCTTCTGTGTCATCGGACAGGTCGGCTCAATTAACGTGAGCGCCATCGACCCACTTCCAGACATCGCGCGCATCTGCGACGAACGCGGCCTGTGGTTCCACGCTGACGGCGCGTGTGGCGCAGTCGGCGCGATGCTTCCCGAATTCGCCACCAAGTACGAGGGATTAGACCGCGCAGACTCGATAACGCTCGACCCGCACAAGTGGCTCTACGTCCCCTACGAGTGTGGCGCGATTCTCGTGCGCGAGCCAGACCGCCTCCGCCGGTCGTTCGACATGGACGCGCCGTATCTCCACGGCACGCTCCCCACTGCGTACGAAGGCCACGACTTCTACCAACACGGCCCACAGATGTCACGCGGCTTCCGGGCGCTCAAAGTCTGGATGAGCCTCAAACACTACGGCGTACAGGGCTACCGCGATCTACTTCGCCAGAACATCGAGTGTGCCCACCATCTCGACACGCTCGTGCGACGGGAACCCGACTTAGCGGCGATTCAAGAGCCGAACCTCTACATCTATTCGTTCCGGTACGTGCCTGCAGACCTCGGCACAATCGAGTCGCTCACGGCCGAGCAACAAGACGCCCTCGACTCGTATCTCGATACGTTAAATCAGAAAATAACCGACGCAATCCAAGAAAGCGGTCTCGCGTTTTTCGGCACGAGCGCCATCCATGGCCGCACCGTGTTGCGCTTCTCGATTTGCTCACACCGGACGACGCTCACTGACATCGAAGATGTCGTGCGCGCGATTCAAAATGCGGGTGTAGCGCTCGACCGAGCGGACAGACCGACGCTCGCTCGCACGTATCCGGTGTTCGCGCGCGAGGAGTAAACAATGCGCTGGGGTTACTGCGACCGGTCTTCGTCTTCGATATCGACGTGAATCGACTCTTGGGTCTGTTCTTGAGACTGTGACTGTTCGTCGCCCATGATTCGCGTTCTAAGGTCGTCGGTGAACGACTGGACGCGGTCTTTCAGCGTCTCAACTTCGTTTTCGAACTGCTCTACGTTCCGTTCGACGTAGTGGACACGCTGGTGCGGAATGCGTCGGATGGTGTCGTTGCCGTGGTCGTCTTCGCCGGTTTTGACGATCCAGTGGTCCTGAAAATACGCGACATGCTCGTTATCGACCGTCTGTTCGATGGTGCCGTCGGGGCTGTCATACACGATGGTCGCCTGACCGAGGTCGTTTTCAACCATACAGGCACACACCCCCAGACACAGAAAGGTGTGTGGGCCAATTATGTTCGCGAAAATCAGGACAGCCGAGCCGCTGCCAAGATGGATTTAGCGAGGTACTTTAGGACTGGCTTGCCTTTCGGGATGCGATATATCTGTCCGAGTTCGGTTGGCGTCTCCGGTGTGAACGATTCGTCACGAACTCGTCGCACACCCTCAGAGAGCATATTAACCGACTCTGCAAGGAGGAGGGTTTTCACTTCGCGCAGATACCGGGCGTTACTGATGTCAACTTCTTTCAGATAGATGATTTCTCCACCATCGAGTTTTTCGGTAAGTCTCTGGAGCGTTACGCCTGCTGTCTCTTCGCCGCGGAGATACTCCCAGAAGCCCATGGGCTGCCCTCGGTACTTTCGTAAGTCGCCGTGATGGAAGCTCAATACGCCGTGTTTTGGGGCAGTTAGAATCGAACCTATGATGAATCCGAACCCGCACAGAAGCGCGATGTCAGCCTTCGCTGCAACTTCGTCAGCGATTTCTGGTTGTATTTGGTACTTCCAGCCATTGATGATGTCAGGCGTACACGCGACCTGTTCGATACCATTGAGTTCCGAGATTTCGTGGAGGGGAATCGATTCGGTCAATGGATGGGTTCCTCGTAGCTTGCGCATGAGGGCAAGTCCGCCAGCGACGAGTGTCCACTCACGAAGCTGAATTGCGCGATCGAGCTTTTCTTTACGCGTGCGGCTGCGTGGGTGGTGAACCACGACCAGACTGATGACGACATCTTGTTCGTTGAGCAATTTTCTGACCGCTTCGAGTTGCCACCGACTCATCGACGATTCTGTGAGTAGACAGAGACGAAGCGGTTCAGCCATTGATTCCCTCCACGAGCTCGACGCCCGTTGCGCGTTGCGTCCTGACGTGGTTATTCAGTTCAGACATTGTCAACACCTGTAGCCCCTCCATATCACGGTACGTCGCAAGCATGTCAAGGAACGGCTCAACAACTCCCCACTGGTGTTCGTTCGAGAGATCCCAGAGGTGACACCAGAAGTGAGCATAGCCATCCTTCTCGACGACAGCTTTAAGCTCGGTTTCCATACGGCGGAGGTGAAGCTGCTGTCTGAGGCTGCGCGGGATTGGTTTGAACACCGCATGGCTTTCTCGCTGACCTATTGGAAGTGAACTTGCAGTGAGCGACTGGTAGCTCGTACAGTACGTTTCGACAATCCCGTCTACTATCTGTGGCTCATCGAGCAACGGGGGAGAGACTAGCAGCTCGAAAAAGCGGGTCACTTTGTTACTCGTATCGGTATGAACCGATTTTCGAACGATTTCGATTCCGTTTTCTCGTAGAACGGTCGCTGACGGTTCGAAGTGTCGAGGGGGAACGAATGAGACCGATTTCTTCCCGAATTGAGTCTCGTGAATTCGTTGTGCGTGAGCGATATCGTCGTTGACACAGTCGTCTCCCATTCGGTCGCAAAGAACATGCGAGAAGGTGTGCGTACAGAGTTCGTGACTTACTTTCGACGCCTCGATGGCTGCTATCATATCCGGCGCGTAAAAGTCTGGATTTGTCTCAAGGTTCGTACCAGGATCGTTCGCAAACCAGTCTGCTGGGTAGTGACCCTCGTGTGTCCCATCACATTCACTGAGGGTGAGGTGACCGACGATGTCGAACGAGATAGGAATGCCCACCTCGTCGCATTTGAGGAGAAGGTTTTGGAGATACTTTCGTTCCTCTTCACATCGATCGCTCAGCCGCTTTGGACCGCCAATATCGTGGAATCCCCATCCAAGTTCTACTTCGATACTAATTGTAACCACGCCACTCATTGGTTCCCAGTCGGATTCTGACGACTTTGTAAATATGAGACGAATTAAAGAAGGAATGACCTAACAAGGTGTTATCAACCTGTTAATCAAATTGCCGTCGGGACTGTCATACACGATGGTCGCCTGACCGAGGTCGTGTTCGACCATACAGGCACACACCGCCAGACACAGAAAGGTGTGTGGGCCAATCGTGGACACCGAAACGGCCAGAAGAGTTAATTAACTTAATTCGAACTCGTTGCCGTACATCCGCGGTCCGTCAGTGCTCTTGTCCCAGATGCCGTTTGCGATGGTGCTGCGCTTGATGGTTACGTCAGAGCTCGTGCTGTTGAGCTTGATGCCTTCGCGCCCGCTGAACGACTCCGCTTCGATGCGTTCGATCCATGCGCCCGCACTGTTGACCACGATTGGGACGTGGGTTGCGGCCTGCTTGCCACGGTAGACGAGCACGTTGTCGCCGTTGAGCACGAGTGCGCGTCGGAAGTAGTCGCCCGGCTGGTTGACGTTCACGACGCGAAACTCGCAGTCGTTGCGGTTGCAGCGAATAGCGTGGCGCCACGAGTCGCCGTCTGCGTTACCCGTGATGTCGACGTACTCACAGTGTACTTTGCCCGCGTCGGTGCCGTTGATTTGGATGGCGTTGCCGCCGCGCTGGATGTCGATGTTCGTGTCAACAATCTCGGTTGGGCCGGCCTGCGACTGGACAACAATACCGTGGCAGACTTCGTCGCCGATAGAGATATCGAGGCCGCGGAGGTACGCGCTTTCACAGTCGTTCATCACGGTGAGCGCGTGTCCGTTGGGTTTTTCCAATCGGATCGTCGTATCGACGACCGCCATGTTGGGGCCTGCGTCGAGCCGGATGCCCCGCTGGTTCTGATTCTGTGGGTTCTGCTTGTCGACGACGACTTCTGCGCCCGTGACGATGCAGTCGTGGCCACCGAGGCGGATGCTCGCTGCCTCGCTGTTGGCGTAGCGCCCACCGTTCACGATGACGCGACCGTTGGTCACCGCGTAGAGGCCGTTGTCCGGCCAGTCGTCGAGTTCGCAGTTTTTGAACTCGATTTGGCCCGTGTGGTACTGGCTGCAAAGGATGCCCGTTGGCCCCCGCCAGAGGTCGCCAGGCGTGTTTTCGTCCCACGCACCACCGTCGTTGGCGCGGAAGCGCTTGACCATGCCCTTGCCGTCTGGAGACGTAATCGAGAACAGCGCTGGCCCGAACGTGCCCGTGTCGTGGCGGCCAACGATGGTGATGTCGTCTACGAACAGGCCGTCATCGACCATCGCGTCGATTGCGCGAATCCCGGTGCGTTCTGCGGTGAGGTCAACGGTGAACCCCTGGACACGGAGGTCGACGCCGGGGTTGTAGTAGATGCCAAGTCGGAACAGACGGTACTGCGGGCCGTCGAACTCGTCGTAGTTCGCGGGGACGAGCGTGGCGTCGTCGCCAACCAGCCCGAAGTTCCGGAAGCCCGTAAATCGGAACTGTGAGTCCATGTAGTATCGGCCCGGTGGGAACTTGATGAGCGTATCATCGCCCGCGTACTTGCGGAGAATTGGCGTGATTGACTCCGTGCCAGTGTTGTCAGCCCCTGCGTCCTCGACGATGTCGATGACACGACTGTAGCCGTCTTCAATGCTGGTCGTGGTCGCTGCTTTCGCGTTCTGCGAAGAGAACAGTGTTGCGCCCGCGGCAGTTGCCCCAACTGCGCCCATGAATTTGCGTCGCCCGATGTGCGAAGTAGAGTCGTCCTGTGCTGCCGATTGAGAGATGTTGTCGAAGTGTTCCATGTTTTTCTGTAGCGATTCTCGGGCACGTCGAATGCCGTATGAGTGGAGTTGGGACTATACCCGTAGCTATCGCCAAGCCGTATTTTCTTATTCTCGTGATAGTAATTCCCGTTTGAATTACTTTCTAATATTAACATTCTTACAAGGATATAAAATTGTTATGCTTTCAGTAATATCCTGACATGGACTGAATTATGTCCGATTCCATAGGTGATACTAGGCAGTGCTTAACGAATCGTTTCACACCGTTGCATTTGTGTTTTTCAGCGGTTTCAAGGCCCGAAAACCTAGATTTCGGATTATGGACATTCCGCAATTATCCGAATCCATCACGATTTCACACACTTATCAACAATTGTAGTGGTTCCTCGTCCAGTCACGTTTAGAGAGGTCATAACCTCCGATTTTTAGGGTTTTCATACCACAGGATTGAATGAACACTGACATGATGTGTCACTGTGAGACTGACGAAAAATAATATCAATTGGATAATCATTTCTGGCAATATTCGCCACAAAAATTTGTCGGTCGGGTGTTGCGCGCGCCCCAGATTGTGAATGATTGATTATTATATACTTGCCGACTCATCAGGAACTGTGACTGCCACACTCCAATCTCTGGGCGGATCGCCGGGGAAATGTCGGCATAAAATGTTTTAAATCATGCTATCCGCATTTGTCAAATCCGTGTGACCTATTATAGTTCCAACAGTAACCATATTGATAGTTGGTGGGAAAGACATGAACGATACGAGCGGTTCCAGTACGCATCGCGTCTTGGTCGTGGAAGACGAGAAAGATATTGCAGAGCTCTATGCCAAGTGGATAGGGTCGACATACGACATCGAAATTGCATACACGGGTCGGGAAGCACTCGACATCCTCGACGACTCTTTCGATGTTATTCTCCTTGATAGGAATCTTCCACAGATGGGTGGTGACGAGGTGCTCGCTTGGATTCGCGACCAAGGATTCGACTGCACCGTCGCCATCATCTCTGCGATAGAGCCAGACTTCGATATCTACGAAATGGGGTTCGACGACTATCTCGTCAAACCCGTCGGAAAAGACGACCTCGAGAACATCATCAATCGCATGTTGTCGCGCGCTGAGTACGACGACCGCCTCAAACAGCTGTTCTCCGTCAGCTCAAAGCTGGCGTTGCTTGAAACGCACAAATCTAGTGCGGAGCTTGCACATAGTGAGGTGTACCACTCGCTCAAACAAGAGTGGGAGCGATTAGACCAACAAGCCGGTGCCGCACTCTATCAGCTTCCGAACGATGACGTCTTTGCAATCCTTCGAGAATGACTACTTCTACGCCCACTGAGAACAACGCACAAGACGCGCGCGGGGTTCCACACGAGGAGTCGAGCCTCCCCCGAGCAAACATCCTCGTCGTTGGTGAACCAGACCAAAGTTGGGACTACTTTCACAGCCATATAGAAGACGCGAACAGCGGTCTTGGCATCGCCATTTCGAGCTGTGACCAGCCGTTTTACACCGAAAAGCTCACCGACGCATCGTTCAACCTGCCACTCACCAAAATCGGGTTTTCTGGCGACGGCTCAAACGACCCTGCGACACACATCCCCATTCCAGAACTCGGGAAGCAACTGTTCGAAGCACTCGACGCGACTCCACGCTGTGATATCCTCTACATCACGAACATCAATGCGCTGCTCAAACACGAACCCGCCCAATCGATTTATCGACTCCTCTATCTGGTCTCAAAGCGTGTCACATCGACCCAAAAAACCGCACTGTACGTGATTTCTGACACCGTTGACCAGAAAACGAGACGAATCCTCCAACAGCCGATGGATTTCTGCGTAACGTTCGACGCAACTGACTCACCATCGATTCAACCGCTCAAGTCAGCCACTGGAACCACGAACGATGGCCGATAACCTCGGTTCAGGAGGTTCAGCGAAAACGTTTGACGCCGTCTGCACCCTCCTGGATAGCTGGAATCCGGAGGGTGCACAACAGACCGACACGCTGGGGCAACGACTGAGCAACTACCTCGATGCGAGTCTCAACACCGACGACCGACCCATTTGGGAACAAGATATCATCGAACGCCGCCGCGGCAGCCTCTCTGCAGACGTGGTGGTAAACGGTGAGACTGGTATCGCAATCATCGGCGACACCCGCGCCTCCGGCATGAAGGCCTTTCAGTTCCAGCTCAAGGCACTCGGCAAGCAGTTCAACTACATCGCCATCTACTGGTGGGACATCTCCGACGGAAACGCAGACGTCCGACGCATCGCAGAGCAACGAAACGTAGCAAGTCGATACGGTTTGCAAGGACTCTCGTTTCACCGTAGACCGTACACGCGTGTCGCACACACTCGCAATCGCACATCCCTGAGGCCCGTCCTCGAACCGTGGATGGTGCTCGCCTTCGTCACGGTCGTCATCGCCGCCCTTGGCTACGCCTACGTCGGACAACTGCAGGAGAGCTACCCGCTCATCAAAGTGTTCTTCGGCCTCGTTGGCGGCTTACTCCTGATAACGCTGAGTTTGGGGATTTTCCTGAGTCGGTGACGTGAATGGTGGAGTTTTTCTCACAGAAACGGCTCAGGGTTGTGCTTCGGGAAAAGTAGTCCCACCCGGATTCGAACCGGAGTCAACGGCTCCAAAGGCCGCTATGATTGGCCACTACACCATGGGACTGCACTTCGTTTGCCCCATCAGCCTTCACGCGCGGCGTGAAGACACCATGGGACTTCTGTCACGCCTTCGTACGCGACTTACTTCGACGTATCTTTGCAGGATACTTGAACGCTTCGAGAATCCGCAAGCCCGTGAAGGTGTGTCACTCTCGGTCTTGCATCAACACAGTGACCGGCCCGTTGTCGAAGTTGAGGAGGATAGACTGCGCAACGTCGCCAAACAGCGCCTTCCCAGAGGGCGACCGGCGCGTTCCGACGAGGAAGATGTGGTCTACGTCGCGTTCCGCTGCGGTGGCGAGAATGCGCTTTGTGAGCTGCCCGACGACACCAATCGTCTCGTAGGGCACGTCGAGGGGCTTCAGTTCCTCGAGGCCAATCTTGCGTGCAAGGCGTAGGGCTTCGTCTTCTGCCTCTTCTAACGTGTAGGTGGTCTCGAAGTCAGAACCCTGTCTGCGGGCCTCGTGGCGCTCGTCGTACTCCTCTTCGGGGAGGATAGAGAGAAGGATGAGCCGACCGTCGCTCCCTTTGGCGAGCGCACCGGCTTCGCGGACGAGTTCTCGTGTGCTGTCGATGGGTTCGACGACAACCAATCCAGTGTCCATGCCAGTGGCTACTCAAGGAAGTGTGATAAAAGATGCCGACGGAACCGGGTTACTTCGCCGGACTCGACTGCGAAGACGACTGGGAGAATTCGAGTTCGGAGACGAGCAACGAACACACGTCGTCCTCTGCTGAGAAGCAGTCTGGACACTGTGAGTCACGGTCGATAATCGTATCGAGGCGGTCTGCCACCGTCTCGTCGATGACGCTTTCGAGCGCTTTCGCCTCGGCGTTAAACTCCTCTACGCCGAGCACTTCGATGAGGAAGCGCTCGATGATGCAGTAGGTCTGCAGCGAGTCGCGTGCGCGCATGATGCCCTCGTCGGTGAGCGACGCGCCCTTGTACTTCTCGTGGATGAGCAGGTCGCGGGATTCGAGTTTCCCGACCATTTCGTTGACGCTCGCGGGACTCACTTCGAGCATATCTGCGAGTTTGCCCGTGGCGGCCGGGCCGTCTTCCATCTGTTGGACGAGGTAGATTGCTTTCAGGTATTGGTCGGCGGTGTTCATTCGCGCGTCTCCATGAGTTTCGTCACTGCTTCTACGCCCTCTGCTTCCTCCTCACGGATAGAAGCTAGGGTTTCGATGAGGCGATTCCGGTCGATGGTAAAGGCGGTGTCGCTCGCTTCGATGGCGTCAATGAGGTCGTCGTAGAACTTGTAGGCCGTCTCCTCGTTGCACAGTTGGTCGTAGAGCAGGCCGTCGAAGTCCTCTGGTTTGGTGCGCCCGTAGCGCTCTGAGACGAGCATCTCGATTTCTTCGTAGCCGATGACCTCAGCGTCGAGTTCGTCGATGAGCGCAGAGAGTCGTTCGCGGTGCTCGGCTGACTCCTCTGCTGCGTGTTCGAGCAGGTGGACGATCTCGTCGTCCAGTTCATCTTTGCCGAGCGATTCGTAGTGGTGGTGGGCTCTCGCTTCGACCACTTCTTCTAAGACGACTCCAATCTGGAGCAGTCTGGCGAGTTGGTGGTCCGACGAGACGCGCTGGCCAAGGCTCATAGCGCGCACCCCGCATGACGACCAGAGACCGTCGCCGTCGTGACCATTCGCATAAGGGTAGTTCAGAGCGAGGGGAACTTAAGCAGTTCCCTACTCACCCGTTTAGGGAGAAAGACGCTCTACGATGAGCGATTCTAAGTCCGTGCGGAACTCGTCGACTTCGATTTCGTCTAAGACGGGGACGAAGAAGCCTTCGACGAGCATATTTTTGGCAACCTGCTCTGGAATCGACCGTGAGGTCATGTAGAGAAGGTCTTCTTTATCAACCTGTCCGACGGAGGCGGAGTGACTTGCCTCTGTGTCGTGGTTGTTGATGATGAGCTTCGGACTCGCGTCCGCTTCGCTCTGGTCTGAGAGCATCAGCGTGCTCTCACGCTGGTAGGAACTCGTGTCCCAGGCCTCGCGGCCAACGTCTTGGACACCCTCGTACACAGAGCGTGCGGCGTCGTCAAGGACGCCACGCGTGACGAGGTCTGCGGTCGTGTGCTCTGCGTTGTGCCAGACGCGCGAGGCGATGTCGATGTGCTGGTCGTCGTGACCGAAGAACGCACCGACAATTTTCGTCTCCGAGGTGTCTCCGTTGAGCTGCGTCTCGACCGAGGACTTCGTCATGCGAGAGCCGATGTTGCCCTCGATGAAGTTGATAGTCGAGTAGGTGTCAGTCTGGCCGCGCTTGAGCTGGTAGTTGTACGTTTCCTCGTCGAGGTTCTGGAGCGAGCCGTACTGGACGTGGCTGTTCTCGCCCGCGACGATTTCGACGATACCGCTGTAGTAGCGCTCGCCCTCGACTGCCTCGCCCGTGGACTGGCGTTCGAGGATGGTCACCGAGGAGGAGTCCTCCGTGATGACGAGCGTGTAGTTGAACAGCGACCGGGAGTTCATCGTAGTGCGAATCTTCACGTCCTCTGCGTCGACGCCCTCGGGGACGTAGACGACGGTGCCCGTAGTGAACAGGGCCGTAGAGAGGGCCGTGAGGTAGTTCTCCTGGGTCGGGATGACCGAACCGAAGTGCTCTTTGACGAGGTCTTCGTGTTCGGCCAGTGCCTCCGCAAAGGAGAGGACTTCGACGTTGTCAGGGCCAACCTGGTCTTTGTCTTCGGCCGCGTTGAGCGGATCGACGAACGACTCGAAGTCTAAGTCTGCGAGGTTGGTCCAGTTGCGCCCGGGCGTCCGGATGACGTGGGGCATCTCGGCGTCTTCGAGCGCCGCGAGGGCGGAAAGACGCGTGTCGAGCATCCACTCGGGTTCGTCGAGTTGCTCGCTGATCTGGCGAACCTGTTCTTCGCTGAGGTTGGCGTGTACTTGCGCACTCATGTTATCCGAGGCTGCCCTCCATTTCGAGTTCGATGAGCCGGTTCAGCTCAACGGCGTACTCGATTGGCAGTTCTTCCGTGATGGGTTCGATGAACCCGGCGACAATCATCTGCTTTGCTTCGTCATCATCGAGCCCACGGCTCTGGAGGTAGAAGATGTCCTCGTCGCCGATTTTCCCGACGGTTGCCTCGTGGGCAACGTCGACTTGGGACTCTTGAATCTCCATGTATGGCATCGTGTCCGAGGTGGACTGGTTGTCGAACATCAGCGCGTCACACTCGACACTCGTAGAGGAGCCGGTTGCTCCCCGAGAGATGTGGACGAGGCCACGGTAGTTCGTGCGGCCGCCGTCCTTGCTGATGGACTTGGACTCGATGGTGGACTTCGTGTTTGGCGCATTGTGGTACACCTTCGCGCCGGTGTCGATGTTCTGGCCCTTGCCAGCGAATGCAATCGTGATGTGGTTGTCACGCGCACCGGGGCCTTTGAGGATGGTCGCGGGGTAGAGCATCGTTGCTTTTGACCCCATCGACCCGGAGACCCACTCCATCGTCCCGTTCTTCTCGACGATGGCGCGTTTCGTGTTGAGGTTGAACGTGTTCTTCGACCAGTTCTGGACGGTCGAGTACTGGACGTGTGCGCCCTCTTTGACGAACACTTCGACGCCACCGGAGTGGAGGTTGTGGACACCGTACTTCGGTGCCGAACAGCCTTCGATGTAGTGGACTTCGGAGTTCTTCTCTGCGATGATGAGCGTGTGTTCGAACTGGCCCATCCCCTCCGAGTTCATGCGGAAGTACGCCTGGACTGGCATCTCGACGGTTACGTCCTCTGGGACGTAAACGAACGAGCCACCGGACCAGACCGCACCGTGGAGTGCCGCGAACTTGTTGTCGCTTGGCGGCACGCATTTGGTCATGAAGTACTCTTTGACGATCTCTGGGTGTTCACGGACCGCTTGGTCCATGTTGCAGAAGATGACGCCCTTTTCCTCCCACTGCTCTTGCATGTTCTGGTAGACAATCTCGGATTCGTACTGCGCACCGACGCCCGAGAGCGCCTTGCGTTCAGCTTCCGGAATGCCGAGTTTGTCGAACGTGTCTCGAATCTCCTCTGGCAGTTCGTCCCAGTTGTCGACACCGCCGCGTGTCTCCACGTCCGGGCGGATGTACGGGACAATCTCGTTGATGTCGAGCTCCGTCAGGTCGGGCTGGCCCGGCCAGTCGGTCGGCATCGGCATCTTCTGGAACTGCTTCAGCGCGCGCAGACGACGCTCGAACATCCATTCGGGCTCGTCTTTGTCTTCGCTGATGAGACGAATTGTCTCTTCATTGAGGCCTTTTTCCGTTTTGAACGCCGACTTCTGCTCCTTTTTGAACTCGAAGCGGGCCTCGGTGTCGGTTTTCTTGAGGTGGTCTTCTTGTGAACTCATAATCTTGTGTGGGTGTTTGTCTTACAGTCCCTTTACGCTGTCTCGTAGACTTCTTCGCGAATCCAGTCGTACCCTTTGTCTTCGAGTTCCTCTGCGAGCGACGCGTCGCCGCTCTTTACGACCTTCCCGTCCATCATGATGTGGACGTGGTCAGGCTCGACGTAGTCGAGGATGCGCTGGTAGTGGGTAATCTGGAGGATGCCCGTCCCGACCTCGTCACGGAGCGCGTTGATGCCCTTCGAGACGTCCTGCAGGCGGTCGATGTCCAGCCCGGAGTCGATTTCGTCGAGCACGGCGATGGACGGTTCGAGGATGGCTGCCTGA
This sequence comes from Haladaptatus sp. ZSTT2, assembly GCF_037081775.1. NCBI lineage: Archaea > Methanobacteriati > Methanobacteriota > Halobacteria > Halobacteriales > Haladaptataceae > Haladaptatus > Haladaptatus sp. ZSTT2. The sequence continues at coordinate 2,529,375 of NZ_JBAMHQ010000001.1, read as the reverse complement.
AGCACTTCGTTCTGCTTTTTCTCGCCGCCGGAGAACCCGGCGTTCAGGTAGCGCATGGCGAACTTCTCGTCCATGTCGAGGAGTTCCATCTTTTCTTTGAGGATCTGCTGGAACTCAGCGACGCCGACTTCGCCGTCGTCTGCTGGTCCTTCCATCGGGGAGGTGGAGTAGCCGGATTCTTCTTCTTCTTCGGCTGCTTCCTCGTCGTCCTCACCGAACAGGAGGTGTTCGCGCTCTTCGAGTTTCGCGTTGAGTGCGGTGCGAAGGAAGTTGACCATCGTGACGCCCTCGATCTCGGCTGGGTACTGGAAGCCGAGGAAGATGCCGAGTGCGGCACGCTCTGGTGGTTCGAGTTCGAGGAGGTTCCAGGTGCGACGGGCCTCTGGAATTGCCTCTTCTAAGTCGGCGTATTCGTCTGCTTCGAGGTGGAGCAGAATCTCACCGTCGGTGACCTCGTAGGCCGGGTGACCGGCGATAATCTTCGCCATCGTCGACTTCCCGGAGCCGTTTGGTCCCATCAGCGCGTGAATCTCGCCGGATTTAACTTCGAGATTCACACCGCGGAGAATCTGCTCGCCGTCCTCTTCTGCTACTTCTGCGTGTAGGTTTTTGATTTCTAGCCTAGCCATTCTGGAGACACCTAAGTCGTCCTGAGATGGGTACGTCGCGCCCATAATCCTTTCGCAATCTTGCGCAAAGGTTTTCGATTTGAGCAAACAGAAGTTTTCGCTTCAGAAAAGCAATTGTGCATATTCAGAAACAGTTGTTGTTGGTAACGGAACGGTGTTCCCAATAACACAGTCTCAGTGTGTCGATTTTTGCTAGAGATACTCAATCACGGATGGAAACCCAGAGAAAATCGACCGTCTGCACCGTGATTTCGCATTACGAACCAGACTACCCATCACATCACAGACAGTTACATGAAGCTGCCAAGCCCAGTCTGCTCCTGCCCGGATTTGACCTCTTCCCACGAGATGTCGAGCGCTTCTAAGATGCGCTCGATAGGTCCTTGAAGCGTCTTCTCTAGCATCTTATCCCAATCGACGTGGAACTCTGGGGGAACTTGGTCTTCGTACTCGAAGCAGATGACGTCCGGGTCGCGCTTGAACTCGCCATAGAGGAGTTCGTCGGCGCTCATTCCCGCTGGGTCAAGCCCTCTCTCTTCCTCGATTTGCCGGAAAAAGGACGGATGGACCTTTGCGAGGTAGAGGCGCTTTGGCTTGCTCCCGCGCTGGAAGTTCGTGCCGAGTAAGAGATTGGCGTACTTCGCCCCGCGCACCTGTGCGGTGTCGGTGTCGTAGTTGTCCAACTGCTTGCCGATACCACCGGGAATCGCCACGTCGTCGAAATTTACGTTCCCTTCTTTGAAATCTGCGATGATGTCGTGGACGTAGGTTTTGACCTCCTCTAACGGTTCGCCGTGGACGATCATCTCGATAACTCGAAGCTGGACTTCCTTCGTAATCGGCGCGATGTCAGAACGCTTGTACTCGAAGCCGGTGATGTCGATGTCGTCTACGTCCTTGCCTTCCTTCCAGATGATGTGGCCCGCGTACCGCTTTTTCTTGCCCGCCTGGAAGAACCGGCGATAGAGCTTCTCGAACTCGATTTGGAAGCGGTGTTCGTCGGCGTTCAGTTTCTCGCGTGCGAAGGCGTCGTACGCCTCGTTGATGTGGCTCTCAATCTCGAACGACTGTTCGATGGCCGTCTCCTTGTCCACGTCCGGCCCAAGCGAGAGCATGATGGAGTCCGTGTCGCCGTAGATAACGTTGTAGCCAAGGTCGTTCGCGGACTGTTCGGTGAAGTTGATAACCTCACGGCCCGTCGCCGTCACCGCCGCGCCCATCTCCTTGTCGTAGAGGCGGAAACGTTCCCAACCCAGCACCCCGTATAGCGAGTTCATGATGACCTTGACCGCCGCCTGCTGGCGGTCGAAGCGGTCGTACTCCGCAGAATCGGGGTCGTTCTGGTTCCGGAGTTCTTTCTTCTGCTCGCGCTCGGTGAGCAGTTCGTCCACCATCTCCCGGATGATGCCGTCCGGTTGTTTCCGGAAGTGCGTCCCGTTCGGTGCGACGAACGTCTCACCGTCGTAGTCGGAATCAACCTTGGAGTCGGGCGAGGCGTTGATGGTGACCATGCACATCGGGTACAGCGACTTCAAGTCGAGCACCGTCACGTTCTCGCGGACGCCCGAGATTGGGTCGAACACCGCTCCGCCTTCGTAGTCTTCGCTCTCTGCGCGTCCCTTCGAGGGTAGCGCGAAACTCCCGTGTACCTTGTGGAGCACGTAGAGGTCGACCGCGTCGCCCGGCGTCGGCGCGTCTTCGAGTTTACACCCGACGAACGACGCCACCTCGCGCCAGAAGGGGATGATGCCTTGCTTGCGGTCGAGTTCGACACAGAGTTCCACGTCGCGCAGGTTGTACTCTAGGAGCTTCGACGGGTTTTCCTCCCAAAGATCGCCAATGCTGCCCGCATAGCGTTCTTTCCCGATGCCGAGTTCGACTTCACCAACCGCGTCGAGTCGGTAGGAGTCGAGTTCGGTGAACTGCGTGCGTTTGTAGCCGTACAGCAGGTCGAACACGACGCGTCCTTTGATGTTCGGCCCTTGCCAGTCAGAGCGCCAGACTTCGTCTACGCGCGAGAGGCGGTTGTAGTTCAGGTCGTACTCAGAGCCGCGTTCGAGTTCTTCGAGGCGGTCTAAGAGATACGGCGCGTCGAAATCCGCGAAATTCCACCCGGTCAGGACATCCGGGTCGGTTTCGATGAGGTAGTCGAGAAATGCGGCGAGCATCTCGTCTTCGGCCTCGAAACGACGAATGTCGAAGGTGATGTCGCCCTCGATTGGGTCGTAGTCGGGGAGTTCATCGGGGCCACGCTCGCCGCCGGGAGCCTCGTAGAGCCACATGATGTACTCGTCGTCGAACGAGTCGTGGCTGGTGAGGCAGATAATCGGCTCCTCGCCGTCTTCCGGGAAGCCGTTTCGGTCTTCGACCTCAATGTCGAAGGTGTTGATGCGGAGGTCTGCGTCCACATCGACGGCTTCAATTTCGGTGTGGGGGACGTGAATCGCCCCGTCGTTGCCACGACGCTCAGGCACGGAAATCCCGCTCGTGATGTCCTTGTCGATGAGCAAGCGATTCGGGAACAAGATGTCCGCCTCGAAGTGGTCAAAGCGGTCGCGCATCTGGCCCACGTCGCGGGGGGTGCGCCCGTAAATTTTCGTCAGTTTCTCGCCGCGGATGCTCTCGTAGCCCTCCTCCCAGCCGGTGATGGTGTCGAGGTCGAGTTTATCATCCGATAGCGACGCTGTCGGCGCGTAGAAGTAGGGGCGGAAGCCAGAGACGATGACGTGTTCTAACTCGTTTTCGGTGGTGCGCCCGAACACGTGCAACATGGGCGCTTCTTGGTCGCCACTCCCGACGAGCGTGTAATCGACTTGCGAGACCGTTAGTTCGACGGTGCCCGTCGCATCCGGGTATTTTTTCGCCGCCGAATCGACGACGACCGCACCCCTCCCGTCGTCGCCTGCGACTGCTCGTGCCTCTGCGGCGAGCCGGTCTTCGTCCTGCTCGTCGGCGGCAAACTGGTTGAGCCCCGTCTGCGTCATTGTCTCATCAAAGTCGTTCGGCTGATAAAAACACCAGCGGTCTGTCGCCCGCGCTTGCTTCATCCACAAAACATATAATATGATAACACATACCATACTTCGAGGTGAAATGGCCTAATGTCAAACCACGCAAGTCCGCGTCGGCAGCCAGATAGCGCTGACAGACCAGAGCCAGCCGTTCCAGACGGAGTCGAGACCACAGAGGTCTATGAGACAGAGGACGGAATCGTGCTCTATGACGCAGAGAATCCACTTGCGTGGGTACAGGCCACGCACGCAGTTCTACTCCGCGACGTGGCATAAGAGGGGTTTGGGGTACCGAAGCGAAAACACACGTCGGAGAATACTTTTTTACCGACATCGTAGGGCAAGTGTGATTGACCTAGAGGAAGAGCAATCCGACGCCTGGCCGGATGAGCCAAAGGAGTTCAACCCCGATACGGACATCGGCCCGGAAATCCCCTCGGTCAAAATGCCGAGCTCGGACGTCTCTGACATTCCTGACGACGTTTTTCGCACGTTCTGGTCGCTCGTCCTCACGTTCAACGTCGCCCTGTTCGCCCTCAGCCTCGGTGCGATGTTGATGTACTTCAGAGCCGATTACTGGACCGGCGGCCCCGTGTTCGCCATCGGCGCGCTCTCGCTCGTCTACGGGCTCGCAAAGTACCGCGCCCACCAGAACCGATAACCCTCGCGGACACCTGTTGCTACCCATGCGGACGGTCACCGACGACACAGGACGCCACCTCGTACTCATCAGCGAATCGAGCGACGCAAGCCGCGTCCGCGACCCAGAAACCGGCGAGGAGTTCTACGTCGAAAACGACCGTCTCACGCACGCTTCTGGCGAATCCACCTTCGAAACCCTCGCGCGAACGGTCCCCGAACCCACAAGAAAACTCCTCTCTGCGACCCGTGACGACTGGGCGCTTGGCCTGCTCATCCATCTCGAAGAAACCGGCCCGCTCGCCGCCCGCGAACTCATGGAAACGGACGACAAGTGCGAGAGCACGCTGTATGGAACGATGAGCGAGTTTCGCGCGGCTGGCCTCGTCGAAGAAACGGACGTGTTTGGCGAGCGCGGCTACAAAACAACTGCTCGCGCAACCGAGGCGCTACAGCAACTCCGCGGGTAACTCACGGGTTTCTCGCTCCGCGTGCGACCGGTTGCTCGTCGAATCTTTTTCCACCACGACGAGGTCGTCTGCCGCCCCGACCAGTTCCTCGTCGTGCGAGACGACCACGATTTGCTCGACGCCGAGCGTTCGCATCGAGTCGATGAGTTCGATGAGTTGGGTGACGTGCCCGTCGTCTAAGAACACCGTCGGCTCATCGAGGATGAGCGGCGGCATCGGTGCGGCCCCGTCGATACCCTCAGAGAGCAGTCGGTAGATGGCACACCGCAGACTGAGGTTGAAGATGGCGCGTTCGCCACCCGATAGCTGCTCTGGGGCGAGTGCCTCGCCGTCTTTCTGGTACACGGTGAGTTCGTAGTCGCCGTCGAGTTCAATGCGCGAGTACGAGTCGTTCTGGTAGACGAGGTCGAACACCTCGTTTAGCATGCGTTCTAACGTCTCGACGTTGCGCTGGCGAAGCTCGCCGCGAAGGTCACCGTACATGTTCTGGAGGTCTTCTGCCTCGTCGTAGAGCGACTCTAAATGCGAGACGGCGTCTGCGACGCGGTCGCGCCGTTCGCGGAGGTTTTCGAGTTCCTCGATGGCGTTTTCGAGTGCGCCAATCTGCCCTTTGAGCGAATCACGTTGCTCGGTAAAGGCATCGAGTTTCGGTGTGTTCTCCTCCAGATACTTCTCGGCGCGAGCTTTCTGGTTCTTGGCGTTCTCGATGGCTGCCTCGTCGAATGCCTCTTCGAGTTCGGATTTTCGCGACGTGAGGTCGGCTACTCGTTCCCGACGCTCTTCGTTTATCTCTTTCAGATGTGACCGCCGGTCGCGCTTCTGTTCCATCTGCGTCTCGTTGTCTACGATGTCAGCGAGGAGTGCCTGAATCTCAGAGAGCCGGGTCTTCTTCTCTCTGAGCGCCGTCCGCTGTTGATTGAGTTTGGCAATGGATTGACGGGCCTCGGTTGCTTTTGCTTCTGCGGCCGTCGTTGCCTCACGCTTTTTCTCGGCTCGTTCGTCCAACTCTTCTGCGTCTTTTCGAAGCATCGAGACTGCTTCTCTCCGTTCTTCGAGCGTCGATTCGCGCTCTTTAGCGAGTTGCTCGAAGTTTTCCTTCTGGCTTTCGAGGTCGGTAACCGTTCGCTCGGCTTCGCGGAGCGACTCGGCCGTCTCGATTCGCGTTTCGAGAGCTTCCTTCTCCTCGATGAGCGTTTCGAGTTCCACTTCGAGTTCTGCAAGGGTCTCGCGGTCATCCTCCAGTGAATCGACGTGAGGTGAGCCCTCGACTGGCTGACCACACTCTGGACATTTACCTTCGGCGAGCAGTTGCTCTGCCTCTTCTATTTTCGAGCGTAGAGTTTCGATTCGGGCGCGCAGGTCGGTCTCCGTCGAGGCCAATTCTGTTCGTTCCTCGGCTAACTGCTCGCGGAACGTGGCAGCCTCGCCAAAGTCGATTGGGGCGTCGTCGAAGGTCGCTCGCACGTCGGCAATCTGGTCTTCGATTTCGGTGACCTTCTCCCGGCGCTCGGTGAGCGTCTGCTCGTCGGATTCAACGGCTTCAGCGGTTTCCGTCGCTTCCTCGCGCTTCTGTTTTGCTTCAGCCGCCAGTTCTGCGGAGCGCTCTTCATGCGATTCTGCCTCGCTCGTGTGCGACTGGGCCTCGACGCTCTTCTCACGAATCTGGTCGTGCAAGTCGTCGTCTTTGGCTTCAAGTTCGGTGAGCGCCGATTCGACTGCCTCCTCAGTCGCTTCTGCTAAGTCGCTCGTTGCGACCTGTTCGTTGAGGTCGTCTCTAAGTTCGTCTGTGGCCTCTCGGAGATTACGAATACGTTCTTTTAGCGCGTCGCGTTCGCTCTCATCTTTTCGAATACTCTCGCGAACGTCCGATATCTCGTCTGCAATCTCGCTGAGTTTCTCCCGTTTCTCCTCGTACGCGTCAAGGATTTCTGTGGCCTCATCGCGCGTGTTCTCTGCTGTTTCGAGCGACGTTTCAAGTCGCGAGATGTTCGATTCGGTCTTCGACAGTTTGGTCTCGGCCTCGTTCAGTTGCTCGTGGAAGTTCTTCGCCTCTTTTTCTGCAATCTGGTCGTCGAGTTGCGTGAGACTCCCGTGGCGGTCGTCGAGGACGCTTTTGACCCCAAGACGTGCGTCGCTCGCGCGTTCGCGGTACTCCTCTAGCTTCCCGAGCTGGAGGAGGTCGTCTATCATCGACTGGCGTTCGCGTGCGGAGGCGTTGATGAGTTTGTTCACCTCGCCTTGGCGGACGTAGGCGCAGTTGACGAACGCATCCGCGTCCATCCGGAGCAGGTTGCGGATGTGCGCTTCCACGTCGTTTACGCCGTCGATGGTTCCCTCGGGAGTGTCGAGCACGCAGGCTGTCGTCTGGGCGCGCTCGCCGCGCAGTTTGATACGGCGCTCGATGCGGTACTCTGCGCCAGCGTGTGCGAACCAGAGTTCGACCGCGGCCTCCTCTGCGCCGATGGTGATGAACTCGTCTAAGCTGCGGTCGAAGCCACTGGGGCCGTAGAGTGCGAAGAAGCACGCTTCGAGCAGCGAGGATTTGCCGCTCCCGTTGACGCCGTGGATGACCGTCACGCCATGTTCGAGGCCGAGGTGGGCGTCGTCGTAGCACTTGAAGTTCTCCAAGCGAATCTGCTCGAATCTCATAGGTACTCCTCCATGGAACGTTGGGAGGCACCGCCGGATGTGTCACTCGTCGCAGGCGAGTCATCAGGTGAGTCTTCGGCTGTCTCTTCTGTCGCTGCTGAATCCGACTCTTCGGCTGTATCTGTGTCGCCTACAGCGTCAGGTGTAGCTTCCATTCCCGCCTCAGACTCAGGCGCTGATTCAGCGGTCGCGTCGTCCGTCTCGTCGGTGTCGTCGGCATCTTCGCTCGCGGCAGCGGCTGCTTCCGTTGTCGCTGCTTCGGGCGCATCTCCGTCAGTCTCGCCATCGGTCACGTCGTCGTCCGCATCGGCAGGTTGCTGGCTCGCTTCGTTTGGCTCCTCGCGTTGCGCGGGCGAAAATGCCGCGAAGTCGTCGTCTTCGAGCAGTTCGCGGACGCGCGTTTCGACCTCGTCTCGCACGTTCGCGTTCGCAAGTTTGCTCGCGCGAACCACCTCGTCGAGTTCGATGGCGGCCCCGCTCAGGCCGAGTTCGCGCACGCGCTCGCGAACGGCTTCGTCCGGGTCTGCAAACGAGACGTTCGAGACGGTTTCCGGGGCGTCGTACTCGCGTTTGTCGGTCACGCGCGCGACGAGCGCGCCGCGGTCGGTTGCGAATTCTTCGACCGTGGCTTGGGAGAGGGACTCCCCGTCGCCGGTGATGGTGATGAGCGCGACGGCGTCGTCGAGGTCGTATTCGCGGATGCGGTCGCGCACGTGGTCGATGCCTTCGCCCTCACCGAGTTCGATGTCGATAAAGTGGAACTGGCGGGTCAGCAGTCCTCGACGAGTGATGTCTACGCCATTATCGAAGGTGACGATGTTGTAGCCGCGGTCGTCGCGCTCGGTGGCACTCGCGCGCTCGGTTGAGCCACAGTAGGTGACCCACGTCTCGCCGACCTGCGTCTTGCCAGGCTTGTGGTTGTCCCCGAGCAACATCGCGTCGAAGTCGATTGACGCCGTTTCGAGGAGGACTTCGGTGTCCCAATCCCCGAAGTCGAAGGGCGTGAACAGGCCGTGGGTGACGAGTGCGGCGTGCGCAGCGTCGTGTGGAGCGAAGTCGTACGCGAGTTGGTCGCGCTGTGACTGCGGGACGAAGTCAAGGCCGTAGAAGGCGGTGTTTCCGAGAAGGTATGGTTCACTGCCGAGACGGGTGGCGAGGCCGAGGTTCTCATAGAGGTCGAGCCACTGGCCGTTGCGTTTCCCCTCGTGGTTGCCGACGATGGCGAGAAACGGGATGTCGGCGTCGTCGAGCGTTCGCAGGACAGAGAGCGTCCCGAGCAAATCTTGTAAATCCGGTCTGCGGTCGTGAAAGAGGTCGCCAGCGTGGATGACGGCGTCAACGTCCGCCGCCACCGCGTCGTCTACGACCTGTCGAAAGGCAGCGAGGAAATCCTCTCGGCGCTCTGCAGCATGGTACTGCTGATAGCCGATGTGGGTGTCCCCCGTGTGAATCACCCGAGTCATGTCGAAGCTATTTCGCGTCTCGACGTAAAGGGGTTCCGCGACCAGAGCGGAAGTGATTGGCCGCGCGACGATACGCCCGGTACGCCGCTGCAGCCTCGCGTCCCGATTGGACGAGCGAGGTCGTCCCTGCGCGTTCGCACTCTGTGAGTGCCTGCTCGAACCGGTCGATGCCAACGTGTGTGAGAAAGTCCGCCGCCTGTTCGATGTCGTCTATCGCCGCGACAGCGCGAGTGATAATTTGAGTCGAATCCGGGCATGCAGCCGGGTCACGACTGGCTGACTGGGGAGCTGAAACGGAAAAAGCGAGCCGTCTGAGCGCACGTTTTACCGTGACGGTCGATGGGTCTGTGTCGGGCACAGTCCCCGCTGGTTCGGCTTCCTATATCTATTCGAGGTCGAGCGAGTAGAGGCGCTTTCGGGCATCGGTAAACGAGAAGCGAGAGGAGACAGCGCCCGCGTCTTCGAGCCGGTTGAGCGCATAGCGCACCGTCCGCGGTGGCAACAGCGTCTCTTCGACGAGTTCGCTCTGGGTGAGCGTGTCGTTGTAATCGAGGATTTTCGCGACGAGTTTCGCACTTGGGGGAAGTTCGCGTACCAGTTCCCACCGATCTTGCTCTTCGTCCGCCACGACTGGCTCTTGTGTACTCATTATCAGAGGTGTGCAGATACTCGATATTAATAATTCCGGATAGTGATTATTACTTTAGAGCATATTGCCTGCGTTTCTGGAGAGTCAATCCGGCCGTCATATGTGTCATATGTTGGCGGGGATTACCCGAAGCCTCTTATGAACTTGCGACCTAAGCCGGTGTAATGACTGATACTGTTGACGACGTGGACCTTCCCTACGATGAGGACGCGTCACAGCAGGAGAAAATTGAGGCTTTGCGCCAGCGCTTGCAGGTGGTCGAATCACAAAACGAGGAGATGCGCGACAAGCTCCTCGACGCCAACGCAGAGAACAACAAGTATCAACAGAAACTCGAACGACTGACCCACGAGAACAAGAAATTAAAGCAGTCTCCGCTGTTTATTGCGACGATTCAGGAAATCACCGAGAAAGGTGTCGTCATCAAACAGCACGGGAACAACCAGGAGGCGCTCACCGAGGTCACAGACGAGATGCTCGATCAGATCGAACCGGGCACGCGCGTCGCCGTCAACAACTCTCTTTCCATCGTCAAAACGCTAGACGACGAGACGGACGTCCGCGCTCGGGTGATGCAGGTCGAACACAAACCCGACGTGACCTACGAGGACATTGGGGGACTCGAAGAGCAGCTCAACGAAGTGCGCGAAACCGTCGAGATGCCGCTCGAAAGCCCCGAGATGTTCGAACAGGTCGGGATTCAGCCACCGTCCGGCGTGCTGCTCTACGGCCCACCGGGCACGGGGAAAACGCTGCTCGCGAAAGCCGTCGCCAACCAGACCAACGCCACCTTCATCAAGATGGCTGGCTCGGAACTCGTCCACAAGTTCATCGGTGAGGGTGCAAAGCTGGTGCGCGACCTGTTCCAGGTCGCCCGCGACCACGAGCCTGCGGTCATCTTCATCGACGAAATCGACGCCATCGCGAGCAAGCGCACGGACTCGAAAACCTCGGGTGACGCTGAAGTCCAGCGCACCATGATGCAGTTGCTCTCCGAGATGGATGGCTTCGAAGAGCGCGGGGAAATCCGCATCATCGCGGCCACGAACCGCTTCGACATGCTCGACCGCGCCATCCTTCGTCCGGGCCGGTTCGACCGCCTCATCGAAGTGCCAAAGCCCGGCCCTGAAGGCCGCGAGAAAATCTTCGAGATTCACACGCGCAAAATGAACGTCGATGACGACGTGGACTTCTCGAACCTCGCAGAAGTGACGAACAACGCCTCCGGTGCGGACATTCGCGCGATTTGCACGGAAGCCGGGATGTTCGCCATCCGCGATGGGCGCACCAACGTTGCGATGAAAGATTTCCAGGACGCGTGGGCGAAAATTCAGGCCGAAGAAGAAGACGAGGACGTCTCGAAGACGTTCGCCTGAAACCGCTGTTTTTCTGTTTGGCGCTCGATTCGAGCGCTTGTGCTCTGCCTCGTTATGAATTGATGAGCGCGGCGTGTGGTCAGATGGCAGAAAAGCGCAGTCGCGTAGCTACAGGGCGAGGAAGGCGAGGTACGGAATGGCGAACAACAACAGTGTCATCGCCGCGAGGATGACGCCGTAGCCGAGAAACGCGCCAATCGCGGCCGTAAACGAGTCGTGGTCGAACTGCGCGGGAAGGTTCATACGCAAACCGTTGCTCGGTCGTCTCTTGAGTCTTTTGCCGTTACGTGCGAAGGATGTCTTCGATGCGGCGGGCCGGGCCGTTGAGCGAGGGGTTTTTCTCGATGATTTTGAGGATTTCGTGGTCGGTGATGTCGGGGTAGGATTTCCCGATTGCTTCTTCGACGAACGCACGCTCTAAGCGAAACTCAGACCCCTCGTAGACGACATCAACACCCTGCTTATCAAAGGAAAGAACCGTCATAGGGAAGGGTACTATCTTGCAGAGTAAAAACCAACCGACCTCGTCAGCCACTCGTCAGACATTCACGGAGGATTAATACGAGCAGAGAGACGAGTTTGTTTCGTGCCACTGCGTTCGGACCCTCTCGACAAATTAGCCATCCCAGACGGGACGACGGTTGAAGAACACGACCTCGTGACCGACGGCGACGTTTTCGTCGGCGCGCGCAGCACGGTCGAGTTTGGGGTTCGCGGACGCAACGTCATCGCCGGTGAGGGCGTCACCTTCGGCGGCGATATCGAAGCGGAGGGCGACTGTCGTATCGACATGTGGTCTGACATCGCCGGAAACGTCCTCGTCGGCCAGGACGCCTACCTCGGCGAGCGCGTCCACATCGAAGGCCAACTCATCGTCTCTGGAGACTTGGACATCGGCGACGACGTGAACATCGAAAACGGCTTCGAAGCGAACGGCTGGATCGTGATTCGCAATCCGGTGCCGACCATTGTCTTCCTGTTCATCTACCTTTCACAGCTCCTCCGGCTCGGTGAAGAAGAGGCTGCAGAGTCCGTCCTCACCGAACTCGCAGACGGCGGCGAACCGGAGGACGAACCGGTCGTCATCCCACGAAACGCCCACGTCAGCGACGACGCGTGGCGGGTTTCGACGCCCGCAACCATCGGCAACGAGTGTCGCCTGCACGGGAACATCCGCGCAGAATCCATCGAAGTCGGGGATGACAACAACATCTTCGGCAGCCTCCGCGGTCGCGGTGACATTTCGATTGGCAAGGGAACGCAGATTCACGGCGACGTGACGACGCGTAGAGGAACCGTCTCGGTGACGGAGGGAAGCCGCATCCTCGGCGATGTTGCCTGTGAAGACCTCTTGCTCCACGATGGCGCGGTCATCGACGGCTCGATTCGCGCCCGCGGCGAGATTACGCAGGTCCGCGACACCGAAGACGAAGCCACCGAATAGACCGAAAGGCAATTTTGGGTAACCACGGTATGTGAGCACATGCTCTCTATCGCGCTTGCCGGGAAGCCAAACGCCGGCAAGTCAACCTTCTACAAAGCCGCTACCCTCGCCGAGGTGGACGTAGCCAACTACCCGTTTACGACCATCGACCCGAATCGCGGGGTGAGCTATGTGCGAACGGAATGTCCGTGTCTCACCCGCGAGGAACGCTGTAACAACGAACACTGCCACGATGGCAAGCGCTACGTCGCCATCGAGTTGCTCGACGTGGCTGGCCTCGTTCCGGGCGCACACGAGGGACGTGGCCTCGGCAACCAGTTTTTGGACGCGCTCACGAACGCCGACGTGATTCTGAACGTCGTGGACGCCTCTGGCGGGACGAACGCCGAGGGCGAACCCGTCGAAATCGGTGACCACGACCCCGTCGAAGACGTGACGTTCATCCAAGAGGAGATGGACCTCTGGCTCGCCGGTATTTTGAACAAGAATTGGGAGTCGGTCACGCGCCAGTCGCGCTCGCCCGGCTTCGACATCGACGAGGCGCTCACCGAACTGCTCACGGGCGTCGGTGCGACCGAACACGACGTGACCACGATTCTGCGCGACCTCGACTATCCGGACAACCCACAGGAGTGGACCGACGCAGACCGCGAGCGCCTCGCGCGCGACATCCGCGCCCAGACGAAGCCAATCGTCATCGTCGCAAACAAGGCGGACATTGCGCCGCTGGAGAACGTAGAACGCCTCCGGGAGGCCGCAGACCTTGTCATCCCGACCACCGCAGACGGCGAACTCGCGCTGCGCCAGGGCACAAAATCCGGACTCATCGCCTACGACCCCGGCGACGAGGACTTCGATATTCTCGGTGACCTTTCTGGACCGCAGAAAAAAGGCTTAGAGAAAATTCGCGACGTGATGGCCGAGTTCGGCGGCACGGGCGTCCAAAAGGCGCTGAACATCGCCGTTTACGACCTGCTCGACCACTTTACCGCCTACCCCGTCCAGAACGAGGGCAAGTGGACCGACGGCCAAGGAAACGTTCTCCCCGACGCCTTCCTCCTGCCGCGGGGGTCGACGCCCCACGACCTCGCCTACGCGGTCCACTCGGACATCGGCGACGCGTACCTCCACGCCGTCGATGCAAAGTCGAATCGACGCATCGCAGAGAACCACGAACTCGACGAAGGCGACGTCATCAAAATCGTCTCGTCGGCCAAATGAGCCACACTGCGTGGGTGGAGCTGGCCGAGGTGAAGCCAAGCCAACTCTACCTGTCGAGTGAGAAACTCACTGCCGTGATGAACTGGTTCGACTTCGACGGGCCGACGTTCGGCCCGCTGCCGGTGTTCGAGTACGAAGGCGAGACGTACCTCGCAGACGGCCACACCCGGGCGTTCGTGGCGCACCTCGCCGGGTGTATGAAACTCCCGGTCACCTACGACCCGGAAATCCGCACGAGCGACGACTTCCCGGTGTACGTCGAATGTATTGACTGGTGTGCAGAGGAGGGCGTCGAAACGATTCCCGACCTTTCGGGTCGCGTGCTCTCACCGGAAGCCTACGACGTGGAGTGGATAGACCGCTGTCACCGACTGGCGACGCGACTCGACTGATTACTCGCCGACCCGCCGCAGGATTTCGTCGGCCAACACAACTTCTGTCCCAGCGAGGCCGACCGAGCAGAACACGGTCAGGTCGGTCTCGCGCTTTCGCCCGGCGTGGTCGCCCGCAACCACCGTCGAAAGTTCGACTATCTCGGCGCGTCGGTCGCCTTCTACGAAAAACGGCTGTTTGTACTCGGCGTAGCCCTCGACCTGTACGAGCGAGTCGGTGACCACGGTGTGAGCGCGTTTGACCGTCTCCATCGGGAGTTCGTGAGCGCCGACGTACTTCGGGCCGAGCGTCGTGACGTGCGCACCCGGCGCGAGCCATTTGTGTTCGAACACCGGGTTGCGACTCGTCGTCGCGCAGATGACGATGTCAGCCTCCTCAACGGCGGCTTTCGCGCTCTCGACGGCGACGACGTGGGCATCTAGTTCGGCGTTGAGTTCCATCGTCGCATCCGTGCGGCTGTCGCGCGTTCGTGAGAAGACGCGTATCTCATCGAGGTTTCGAACGCTCGCAGCGGCCCGTGCCTGCATCCGACCCTGCGTTCCAGCCCCGATGAGCGCGAGCGTCGCCGCATCCTCGCGGGCGAGGTGTTCGACCGCGACGCCGCCAATACCCCCGGTTCGAAGCAAGCCAATCTGGTCGCCAAGGGCGAGGCCTTTGAACGCACCTGTCTGGCTGTCGAAGACGGCGACGAGTTGGGTGTGTTCCGGCGAGTCGTCGCGGAAGGTTTCGTACACGCGGAAGCCGAGCGCCTGCACCTCGCCCGTCGCGGCCCCCGCGGTGAACACGAGCGACCCATCTTCGACATCGACGCTGAATCGTGGTGGCGAGACGAGATTGCCAAAGGCGTGTTCGCGGATGGCGAGTGCCATGGTTGCGACGACGTCTGCGGTGTCGATTGTTGCGAGTACGTCGTCGTCAGAGAGAATGGGGAAGGTCTGCATGCTACGCTAGAAAACGGTCGGAATACTGAAAACTGTTCACCCGAGCGGCCGAAACCAAACGGCGACGAGCAACAGCGCGAGAAAGACGTAGGAGCCGCGAATCAGGAGCATCGTAGCGAGTTCGGGGCCAGCACGGCGGGCGAACAGGGCGACGATGCCGAATCCGAGCACAGCGAGTACTGCACTTTTTGGGAACACCGAGAGTGCAGAGAGGCAGAGGATAGCGAGGAGGCCGAGAGTCATGAGCAGATACGCGACTCGCCGCGACCGGGTCGTACCGAGGACGACGACGGCCGTGTGTTTCGAGATGGAGCGGTCGTAGTCGTAGTCCTGTGCGTCGTCGATGATTTTCACCCCTGAAAGGATGGTGAGAAAGACGGCGGCGAAGGCGAACACCGGGAGCGTGAGCGTCTGCGTCTGGACGTAAAACCCGCCGAGGAGCGAAATCGAAATCCCGAGCGGGTAGCCCATCGTCGTCGTGAGGGCGTGCATGTCGAGTTGGGGCGCGTGGAGGTAGCCGATGAGCCAGCCCGGCAGCGTAAGTAGGGCGGCCCACACGTCCACGACGTATCCGATGGTGAGCAGGCAGACGAAGAATCCGGCAGACGAAAGGGTGAGTGCGAGTTTCGCGCCCCCTGACGAGAGGGGGTGTTCGTCGTCCTCACCGCGGATGTAGAAGTCAACGTAGCCGTCTTTGACGTGGGCGGTGTAGAGCGCGAAGAACGCGGCCGTCATGTGGAGCGCCGCGAGCGAGGGCGAGAGGTCACGTGCGAGTACCGCACCGAACCACGACGCGGCGATGGGTGGGAGCATGAACACCGGGTGAATCTGTGAGGCGAGGGCCCGAATCGCCGCGGCGAGACCGGTTCCGTGGCGGGCGACGTGCATACTCGTACCATTGACGTGTTAGCTGATAAACGTGTGCAGGGTGGAAAAACGCGTTACTGCACGGCTGCGACCGCGTCACCCATCAGTTCGAGAGCGGCTTTCAGGTCCTCGATGCCGGTGGCATAGGAGATGCGCGCGTAGCCCGCGCCGTTCTCGCCGAACGCCTCACCGGGGACGAGGATGACGCCGCGTTCGATGACTTCGTCGACGAAGCCCTCGGGGACTTTTGGCATGGCATAGAACGCACCGCGAGGTTTCGGCGTTTCGAGGCCGATGTCCGCGAGGCCGTCTAACACCACGTCGCGGCGCTGTTCGAACGCAGCCACCATCTCTCCGATGCAGTCTTGTGGCCCCGAGAGCGCGGCTTCTGCGGCGTACTGTGAGGGCGCGGCGGCACACGCCTGTGCGTACTGGTGGACGCGAAGCATGCGCTCGACGCGGCGGTGGCTGCCGGTGACCCAGCCGAGCCGCCAGCCGGTCATCGAGTACGCCTTCGAACAGGCGTTGACGACGACGACGTTGTCCGTCTCGGCGAATTCGAGCGGTGAGTAGTGCTCGCCCTCAAAGACGATGTGTTCGTACACCTCATCAGAGATACAGAGCACGTCGTGTTCATCCGCGATGCGCGCAAACTCCTTGATGTCTGCTTTCGACTGCACCGCGCCGGTCGGGTTCGCGGGGCTGTTGACCACGAAGGCCGCCGTGTCTTCGGTAATCGCGTCTTCGACAGCTGCCGGGTCCATCGTCAGGTCGTCGCGCAGGCCGAGCGGCCGGGGCACACCACCCGCAATGTGGGTGAGCGCGTCGTAGGAGACGAAGCCGGGGTCGGGGAAGATGACCTCGTCGCCCTGGTCGACGTGGGCCTGGAAGGCGAGGTGGAGCGCCTCGCTGCCGCCCGAGGTGGCGATGACGTTCTCGGGGTCGACCGCGATGCCGTTGTCGCGTTGGTGTTTGGCCGCGATGGCCTCACGCAGCGGGAGGATGCCCTTGTTCGGCGTGTAGGCGTCAACCACGCCGTCTGCGATGGCCTGCTGGGCGGCCTCGCGGACGTGTGCGGGCGTTGGAAAATCGGGTTGTCCGATGCCGAGGTTGATGGCGTCGGGGCCTGCGGCCTCGAACACCTTGCGAATGCCACTAATCGAGACGCGCTCGACTCGACGAGCAAATTCAGTCATAGGCGAAGTCGGGTGGGGGAGAGAATAACTCTGATGTGTGGTGTGTGGACAGGGTGCGTGATTCGGGTCGAGAGATAGCCAGCCGCTAGGTTAGTTTTCGAACTCGTCGCGCAGTTCCTCGATGCGCATTTCGAGCACTGACAGGGCGGCGTCGGCATCGGTGTAGCCGCGTTCGTACTCGTTGTAGACGCTCTTTGCATTCCGCAGGAACTCTGAGACGGCGTCTTCTAGCTCGGTCATACAGAGAGGTTGAACCCGACCGTATTTCAAACTGGCAGAATGCGTTGGATGGACAGCGGTTTGGTTCGCAGTGATAGGACAGAAAAAGGAATGTGGCTCTGTTGAAAATATTGCATGTTGACAGGGATAGGGTGCTGAATAGAGAGGCTGTATGCAGCAAACTGTGGTCGTTCCTCTCACGCCTTCCGTGACAAAACGGAGGTGAGCCCCCTATCCGTCTTGCCGATCCAGAGTAGTACGCTGATGTAACCAATACCCAACCGGTTTAGGTGTAGAAACCTCTCTATGAAGAGAGGTCGCTTACTAAATGGGATTCCTTGATTCGTTCGGTGCGTTAGCGAGTAGTATCGTCGCGGCAATTGTTATGTTAGCGCTTGCCATCCTCAGCTTCTTCGTGACGGTTTTCATCGTGCAAGTAGGGGCTGGTTTGGCTGGCTACTCACCGAGCGGAGACTTCGTTGTTCTGTCTGCCGCATTTCTCGCAACAGGTGCGATCGTCGCTGGAGCGACGCCGATGACCAGTCTCAGCGGGATCTCCGGGTAAATTCGACCGAAGATTCGGTCGTTCTTCAGGACGTTGTGATTCACCCGTTGCACTTGGGGGTGAAATGCATGTCCAAGTCGCGCTCTGTATGCAGCACGGCCACTGGAAGCTACCCGGTCGCTGTCAGGAGAGGTATGCGAGATACAGTGGGTGAATTCAGCAAGACGCCAAGATATTGAATCAGTCGTCAGGAAGGGAGTGGGTGTGTCTCAGGTGGGTGTAGCCAGAGAGCATGCGTTTATTGTGTGTGGATTTTGATACAGACAGACATGACAGAGAAGGACTCCACGAGCCAGAGAGTCAGATGACGAGTAGCGAACTCGTCGCTGTCGGCACGCTCGTTCTCAGTATCGGGGCACTGTGGATTGGGGCAGAGGCGTTCGTCTCCAACGCGGCACAGGTGGCTCGACGCTTTGGCCTATCGGAACTCGTCATCGGCTTGACGGTGGTCGCAATGGGCACCTCGGCCCCCGAGGCAGCGGTTAGTATCGATGCCGCACTCGTTGGAAATGGTGATATCGCGGTGGCGAACGTCGTCGGCTCTAACCTCTTCAATATCGGAATCGTTCTCGGTGGTATTGCCGCTGTGGTCCGTGTTCAGAGTTCGGCCCGGATGGTTCGTCGAGACGGAGCCGTGATGGTCGCCTCCACGCTCTTACTGCTGGCGATTTTGTGGGACCTCCGAGTGAGCCGTCTCGACGGAATCGTTCTGTTGTCAGTGTTCGCTGGCTATCTCGCCATCCTGTTCGTTCGTCCCGATACGCCGGCACCGGTGCAGGATGACGGAAAGGGAGTCACATGGAGCACGGTCGTCTTCCTCATTGGCGGGCTCGGTACTGTCATCGTCGGTGCCCACTTTCTCGTGGAGTCAGCAGTGTTCGTTGCCCGGGCGGCGGGACTCTCCGAGTGGGTAATCGGGGAAACCATTGTAGCGGTCGGTACCTCTACCCCAGAGATCGTTGCATCTGTTGCTGCCGCTCGGAAGGGGATGGGCGACATCGCGGCCGGCAACCTCATCGGAAGCAACGTATTCAATATATTGTTAATTCTGGGAGTTACATCGACAGTCGCGCCGATTGCAGTCGTCAAGACTGCCATCGGAACTACGACGTGGTTACTCGGACTCTCCGTGCTCACCGCCATTCTCCTTGGAACAAGGGGGTACTTGGATCGGCTTGAAGGAGCATCGCTCTTGGCCATCAACCTGAGCCGGTGGATACTCGACCTGTTGTAGCCGCAACACAGGTTCGACGACCTGTCCTAACTGTTCGGACTGCCTCGATACGCCACCTGCGAGACCTACGGTCTGTATCCTCCAACTCACTCCATTCAGCTGTTGACCGGACATTCACCGACTTGCGCTCTGTATTCAGCACAAACCTCGAAAAACTACCAACAACGGAGGGTTTCAACAGAGCCGAGAAGGTGAAATCGGTGATACGCACCCAAGACAGCAAACTTTCGGTAGCTGTATTGTGCGATAGTGGTCGCGGTGCTGCAACCCTCAGCACAGCACTCGAACGCGACAGAGTCGCGTTCGGTGCGGCCTTTTTCATGAAAGTTTTTCGAGCGCGGCTTTATGCCGCGCTCTCAAAAAGTTTCATTGGAACATCCGAAGCGGCTTCGCCTGCGTGCTCTCCTCGTCTGCGTCCTGCATGCGCTTTGCGAACTGTTCTTTCGCGGTGCGAATCTCCTCTGCGCGAGCGACGAGGTCGTTGGTGTCCACGTCGATGCCCGCGAGCGGTTCGATGCCGTGCAGGAGGAGGATGCGGGCGGCTTCGGGGTCGGGGAAGCGTTTGTCACTCTCGACGATGAGGCCGATGCCGGTGATGTCGAGTTCGGCGGCGCGGTTTATTAGCGCGCCCGTCGGACCGGAGATGAGGCCGCTTTCGGTCGGAAATGAGATGTCGGCGGCGTCAAGGAGCGACGCGCCGTCGCCGGTCGAGACGCCGTAGAGGGCGGGTTCGTCTGCGTCTTTGTCGGTCGGGAGGCCGGAGAGGAAGATGGGCGTTGCGTCGTGTTCTGCGATCCAGCCGGTGAGACAACTCGAAAACTCGACGGCCTGAGAGGGGGAGACGGGAATGTCGCTCTGGAGGACGACGAGGTCGCGCGCTTCGTCGGCGTAGAGCCGGACAGGGGCTTTGACGGCTCCGTCGCCTTTGCCGTACACCGCAACGCGGGGGATGCCCTCACAGTGGAGCGACCCGTAGTGGGTCATCTCGAACTGTTCGACGAGGTGGTCGGCCGCGATTTTCCCGACGAGGCCAACGCCGGGGAGTCCTTCGACCAGCGTTGGCTCTGTGAGTTCGAGCGAATCGTCGTGAAGTTGGACGTGCGCCATGAATTGGCATACTCACCGGACTTGCATAAGGGCCCGGGCAGTGTGCGCGTTCGAAACCCACAAGCGGACGCCGAGAATAGAGACGGTAAATGGAGGCTCTTGAGCGGTACGAACCGCTGATGGACGACGTGGAGGCCTATCGGGCAGCCTGTGAACGCCCGCTGCCCTCCGTCGTCAGGGTGAACACGCTGAAAGCAACGCGAGAACAGGTCTGTGCCGCCCTTGACGAAGAGGGGGTCGGCTACGAGCAACTGGCGTGGAACCCAGACCTGCTCAAACTCGAAACGAGCAGCCCGGGAAACACGTGGCCGTACTTCCACGGCTGGATTCACGGCCAAGAAGAAGTGTCTGCGCTGCCGCCGCTCGCGCTCGACCCACAACCGGGCGACCACGTCTTTGACACTTGCGCCGCGCCGGGGAGCAAGACCACGCAGATTGCCGCCCAGATGGACGACAAGGGCGTGCTCATCGCCAACGACAACAATCTCGGTCGGCTCTCTGCGCTGCGGTTCAACGCCGAGCGACTGGGCGCAACCTGCGTCGCGGTCACGAACCAGGACGCGCGCAACTTCTCGATGAAGCCGTTCGACTCGCCCGACGACGGTGGCTTCGACCAGTTCGACCGCGTGCTCGTGGACGCGCCGTGTTCGTGCGAAGGCACGGTTCGAAAGAATCCTGACGTGATCGATGAGTGGACGCTCGACCACGTCGAATCGATTGCAGGTATTCAGAAAGGCATCCTCCGGCGAGCGCTCCAAATCACGCGCCCCGGCGGCACCGTCGTCTACTCGACGTGTACGTTCGCCCCCGAGGAGAACGAGGCGGTTCTCGACCACATCCTCGACAAAGAGGACTGTCGCGTCGTAGACTACGACCTCGGCCTCGAACACGTCCCCGGCATCACCGAGTGGCAGGGAGAGGAGTACGACGAGCAGGTGACCAATGCAAAGCGCGTCTATCCGCAGCACAACGACACGGGCGGCTTCTTCTGTGCGAAGTTGGAGGTGGGCCAATGAGCGACGGAAACGTGGGCCAGCAGTTCGACCGGCTCCCAGAAACCCTCGACGAACAGGAAATCGACGGTCGGGCCTCGCGCGAGCAGGTCGTGAACTTCTGGCACGACCGTTACGGCGTCCCAAAGTCCGTATTCTCCGACTTCACGCTCTGGGAGAAGGGCGCGGGGAAAATCTGGATTTTCGGCGGCGACGTGGCCGCACCAATCAGCATCGAAGGACTCGGCATGAAGCTCATGCGCACCCGCCAAGAACACTGGAAGCCAACGACGAACGGGGCACAGCGCTTCGGCCGCCACGCGACCAAGAACGTCATTCTCCTCGACGCAGACCAAGCCGAGAAATTCGCCCACGGGACGGACATCGACTACCCCGACTGGGACGGCGACTGGGGCTATCTCATCGCCGCCCACGAACTCGCGGGCGTCACCGAGCCAATCGGCGTCGGTCTCTACCTCCACGGCGAACTGCGCTCGGTCGTCCCGAAGGGACGCCAGTTCGACTGAGCTATTTGAGCTGATTTTCGAGTGTTTCGACGCGCTTCTCAAGGGCTTCGTAGCGGTCTTTCGAGACGTATTCCTCAAGTTCTAATCCCTCGACCGGCAGACCCTTGAAGTCGATTTTTGGCTGTTCGCCGAGGCTGATTTCGAGGAGTTCTTTCTTCCGGCCAAGGTCGTTGATACGTAGCGAGTTGCGGTCGCTATCGACGTAAATGACGACGCGCTCATCCGCCTGCCGACTCCGCAAATCGAGAATCGGCTGTTCTTCCGCATCGACCCAAATCCGCACGTTTTCGGGGCTCATGAACCGGGCGATGGTGTCTGCCATCCCACCGCTCATCGAGAGCCGTTTGACGCGCTTTCCCGAAGGGTTGTCAAGTGGATGTTTGCGTGTATACACGCCCCAGTGGTTGTGCTCCGCATCGGCGGCCGTCCGCGCGAGGAGCGTCCCGTTTGAACTACAGTAATCGACGAAGCACGCGTACGCGTCCGAAGAAGTGCCTGCTGCGTCGTCCAGCGAGTGGAGGCACAGCGAGTGTTGTCTGTCGGCCATACGGCTGTAGAAGCCTGACGATGGCTATTCGCTTTCGGCCGACGTGGCCTCGTCCCACTCGTAGCTCTCCGAAGTTGAGTCACCCATGACTTCGGCAAACGAGCGAGCTTTGTCCGCGACTTCGGTGAACACGACTCGGTAGCCATCCGGGTCGCGCACGGTGACTTCGCGGGTGTTCCACGGCGTGTCGGTCGGCCCGTTCTCGATGTCCACACCGTACGCTTTGGCCCGTGCAGCAACGTCATCGACCGACTCGTTTTCGACGTTGATGTAGATTGAGAGGCCGCTTCCCCGCGACGCGGGAAGTTCCTCGCCAACGCGCATCTCGTCTGCGACGAGCATGATGTCAGCGTATTTGCGATAGCGGACGTGGCTCATCACCGGCATTCCGTAGATGGTGGTGAAGCCGAGGGCGTCGTACCACGCCAGCGAACCTTCGATGTCGGAGACGGCAAGTTGGCAAAACAGCGGCATCGGATACGCCTCAGTGTCGGTCGGAGCCATGCGGAGTGTACGGCAGAACGTAGAATAATTATTGACCACGCTCGCTCATTACCGGATGAGTGGAACTCCGTACGATCGTCTATAGCAGGGATACGTAGTAGCCAGTCCAGCGTTCGAGTGTTTGAGACCAATTTGAGCGGGTGAGAGCGAGAAAGCGTAATAGCGAACGCTCCGTACTTCCTCTCATGGGTCGCGACCTCGACGATGTTGATCGAAGTATTCTCTATATGTTACAACGAGACGCTCGGAATACGACTGCCCAACAGATAGCCGATAGGGCTGGCGTTTCAGCGAGCACAGTTCGCAATCGCATCGACCAACTCGAAGCAGACGGCATCATCAAAGGATACCATCCAGAGATTGACTACGAAGCGGCAAACCTCCCGTTACAGGTGACGTTTATCGTGAGCGTACCGCCGACGGTACTGGAGGAATATTCGACGAAATTGCGAGGGATTCAAGGCGTTATCGACGTTCGTGAGATGCTCACGGGTCGTCGGAATCTCCACGTTGACGTGGTTGGAACGAGTTCGGGAGATCTGACAAGGATTACTGATTCCATCCACAACATCGGTGGCGAAATCGAGAGCTCGGAAGTGATGAGAAAACGCCACGTTCAGCCGTTTAACCATTTCTTCTTGCAAGGAACCGAACAGAGCAACGCGCACGCTGAAAATACCTCAGTCACTGAGTCTGATAAGTGACTGATCCGAGACGATGATTCGGAATCCGCAAAATAATCGCTTCAAATGCAGATAACACACACAATTGTTTGCGAAAACAGCAATTTAAGGGAGTTCTCTCTGTTGAATCCAGCATAGTGAATATAAAGTGTACGATGGGTTTATCGTCGGATGGAGTATTTTAGTATATGGGAGAGCGCAAGGAAAATCAGAATCCCCCACCCCCCTCTTTCCCGTTCTAGACCTCTCCCATTTCCTCCCCAAAAGAGACTGCTTGTACGTTATTTCTCACGAATCGTCCCGCCGCTCAGTCCTTCCCACGCCACCCGGAACCCCAATCTGGAGAGCGCCGCACTCACGTCATCCACCTCGTACCTCGAAAACATAGTTTCGGCTTCACTCAGCGACATTCCAGCGTGGAGTTCACTCCGTAGTGAATCGAGAATGTGCGGACGGACGAGCGTCCGCCCCACACGTTCGTGGTCAGGAAACATCTTGTCAGAGAGCACCGATTCGCTCACGCCAAGGTCATGGGCGAGCGTTTCGAGGGTAATCACAGCTTCGTCGGGCGAGAGTTCTACTGGGAGGTCTGCGGCGCTCTGTTCGACCAACTCCTGTTCGTACTCACGGAGCACGTCCACCACGTCTTTGACGCGGACGGAGCCGGTGTAGGGAATCGCGCGGTGGTCGCGGGCGGCGATTTCTTCGCCGACGCCGAGGGTGCTATCGACGGCGACGAGGAGTTCGACGTCTTCGACCACGTCCATCTGCCCGAGTTTCTTTGCGACGTATTCGGGCGTCCAGAAGCCCATGATTTCGAAATAGATGCGAAACGGCGCGTGCTTCCAGTCGAAGGCGAAATCCGGAATCATCACGCTCGCGCCCGCTTCGAGTGGTTCGGGTTCGCGCACGAGGTTCCAATCGAGGTCGAGGGCGGTAAAACGCGCCGCGAACTCGGCTTCGACGCCGCTGTCGAACGTCACGTCGGTGACCGGCTCCGTGCCGGGGACGGACACGTCGTCCTGCGTGAGGGTCAACAGGCGTTCTGTTCCGCGGTCGTCGATGGTGGCTTCGATGCGCCACTCGGGAGCCTTTGCGACCGACCTGAGCAGGCGGGCAAAGCGCGTGCCGTAGCGCCGACTCGTCTGGAACAGGCCGGTCGGGCCGGTGACGACCACCTCACGGCTCGCATCCGTCTTGCGAATCTCGTACATCAGCCGGAGGCGCTTGACGGCGGAGATCAGCGCCTTCGGGTCGCTGCTTCGGATTCTGAGTTCCGTCGCGTCGAACAGAGCGGTTTGGGCGAGCGAGAGATTGTACTGCGCAAGTAGTTCGTCGGGAGTCCAGCGAACAGACAGCGAGGTGAGCACCTGTCGTTCTTCGAGGTCTGCGTAGAGCGATTGGGAGACGGTTTCCGTGGTGGTGGCCAGCGACTGAGCAGCTTGTTCGAGAGCTTCTGCGCGTTCTGCTTCCGTCACTACGCCGACGGCTTCTGCGGCGGCGAACACGCTTGCCCGAGTGCGCTCCGGCGGGAGCGGCGCGTCCGTCTCGAATACGGCCTCGCGTTCAACCAGTTTGGCAAGCCCGCGAACGAGTTTGAAGTCGGCATCGGCTTCGAGGCGAGTGAGTGCCTCCTCTAAGCGGGCGCGAGTCTCGCCGACGTGGCCTTGATAGGTTCCGATGACGCGCGCGGCGAGTGGGCGCTCTTCGCGACTGGCAAACTGTGGCGTGTAACCACCGCCCGCCCGCGACACCCGGAGGAGGTCTTTCGTGAGCACACGTAAGATTGGGTGCGGGTTACACAAAAATCGTCTGACAATGGCCCCAACGTTCTTACAAGAGAATGGATACGTGATAGATATGGAACGTCGGACTTTCCTTCGTACTGTTGGCGCGACAACGACAGTCGCGTCTCTGAGTTTTGCCGCAGGATGCTCTTCTTCCAATGGTGGGGATGATACCGAAACCAGTTCAACTGGTGGGGGCTCTGGAGACACAACTACGACTGTCGACTACCCGAACGATTGGACAGGAGACGTACAGAGCATCGACGACGGCGAAGAACGCGAGGGGCCAACGCCAATCGAAGTGGAAGCGTTCGATTTCAAAGCAGACGACGCTGGCAACCTCGTGATTACTGGCACCGCGAAAAACGTGACCGAAAAGCAGGCCAAACAGGCGCTCGTCATCCACATCAGCGTTGGCGAAGACAGCTACCAAGCGGGCAAAATGTTCGACCTCGGTCCCGGCGAAACCGCGTCGTTCGAAGTACCCTTCCCCGTCACCATGGAAGCGTTCGACGCCAAAGGCAGTCTCGTGATTAAATTCCCAAAATAAGCTATCGCCGTCTGTTTGCGACCCCTTCTTCGGCCGTCTCCTTGCTCACGAGTTCGTACAACACCGCCCGACCACCGTCGGCCTTCGGCCGGAGGATTCGCCCGAGGCGCTGGGTGAACTCGCGCTCGCTCCCGCTTCCCGAAAGGACGACGGCGACGTTCGCGTCTGGTACGTCCACGCCTTCGTCGAGCACGTTCGCGGTGACGACCCGCGAGAACTCGCCGCTTCGGAATTTTCGGAGAACATCGCGGCGCTCTTTTGTTCCCGTCCGGTGGGTAATCGCTGGGATGAGAAACCGCTCTGAGATGCGGTAGACGAGGGCGTTGTGCGCGGTGAAGACAATGATGCGGTCGCCGCGATGGCGGTTGAGAATGGTCGCGAGGGAGTCGAGTTTCGCCTGTGAGTTCATCATCACCTCACGGGCGCGTTGTTTGGCGAGCAGGGCTTCGCGGGCGCGGGGGTCGGTGCCAGAGCGCATCACAAGTTTCTGGTAGTCGCTCCCGCTTCTGAGGTGGATGTTCGAGGCGGCGAGGTAGTCGGTGAACACCGACTGGTGGCGCTCGTACTCGCGGCGTTCCTCCGGCGTCAACTCGACGGTGAGCCGTTTGATGTCGTAGTTCGCGAGGTGCTCGCCCGCGAGGTCGTCTATCTCGATGGTGTAGCAAAGCGGGCCAACGAGCGTCTCGATCACCTCGTGGGCGTCGTCTTCGCGCTCGAACGTCGCCGTGAGTCCGAGCCGAGCGGGCGCGGCGAGCAGGCGAGCAATCTGGCGAAACCCTTCGCCGCCGAGGTGGTGAACCTCGTCGAAGATGACGAGGCCGAAGCGGTCGCCGATGGAATCGGCTTTGAGATACGCCGAGTGATAGGTTGAGACGGTGATTGGTTCGAGCGTTTGCTCACCACCGCCGAGCTGGCCAATCGGGCAGTCGAACTCGGTTTCGAGTTCGTCGCGCCACTGGGTGAGCAGGTCGATGGTCGGAACGACAACGAGCGTCGGGGTCTGCAAGGCTTCGATTGCGCCGAGGCCGATGACGGTTTTCCCGCTTCCCGTCGGCAGTTCGAGGACGCCACGGTTGCCCGCCGCTTGCCACGCATCGAGGGCAGCCTGTTGGTAGGGTCGAAGGTCGTACGTGGAAGAAAGGGAGGGGACGGCCGCAAGCGAGAGGACGCAGTCGTCTACGTCGGCGGCTGCGGCGAGCGCGTCACGAATTTCTGGGTAGTGCATCGCCGGTGCGCGCGCCGTCTTCGAGCGAGGGTCGTACTCGACGTGCGGGAGGTCGCGGGCGGTTCGCTCTGTGAGTCCGGACACGCGAATCGTCCCGTCTTCGAAAGTGAGAGTGACCGCAGACACGGGTGAAACTCGGCGGTGGGGACACTTAACGTTCGCCACCCGTCAGTGGAATCGCACAGTTTAATACGAAAAAATGTAGTATTGCAATAAACATATATGCACGTACAGGCACTTGCCCATTTCGTGCAGCGCTCTGCTGGCCGCGCTGTTCGTGGTGTCGTCTGCTACGACGAGCACTCCTACCACGTCGTCACTCTGCGAAAAGACGTTGCACAGAAGCACGACGAAGCCTACTTCGCCCGTCTCACCAACCGGTTTCGTCGCGTCGCGCCCACCAACGCAGACGAGACGACCTTCGAGCTTGGTGAACTTGCCTCGTCGCTGCACGTCTTTGAAGACGCGCTCATCATGCACCTGCCGTGTGGAGAACACGAAGGCATCCTCATCTCGTTGGAGCAGACCGTCGGCCGCCAGCTCGTGGGCTTTTTAGGCGACTGTCGAACTGTGCTCGAAGCGGGAACTCAGGGCCACCCAGCCGAATCGCATTTCTGAATTTTTATGGCCGCTGGCGCGTCTGTGTTAGGCATGAGTGAAAATCAGGGCACAGAGGAGCCTGTGCCTGACGCAGAACCCGAGGACGCCCCAGAGGCCGTGGCAGACACCGAGGACGATGCGTTTTCTGAACTCGTTGCCCGCGTCGCGGAGACGGAGCCAGAACAACTGGCCCGCGAAATCGAGTCGCTCCGCGAGCAGGCAGCGGCTACAGAAGAACTCGAAGCAGAACGCGAGGACTTAGAAAGTCGCCTGAAGCGAAAACAAGCCGAGTTCCAGAACTACAAAAAGCGGATGAAAAAACGCCGCGAGCAGGAAAAACAGCGCGCGACCGAAGACCTAGTCGAACGCCTCATCGACGTGCGCGACAACCTCGCGCGAGCGCTCGACGAAGCCGACGAGTCTGCAGACTCGGACATCGTGAGCGGCGTCGAATCGACGCTTCGGCAGTTCGACCGCATCCTAGAAGACGAAAACGTAGTCGAGATCCGCCCAGAGCCGGGCAGCGAGGTAGACCCCCAGCGCCACGAAGTCATGTTGCGTGTCGAGAGCGACCAGCCCGCAGACACCATCGCAGAGGTGTTCCAGTCGGGCTACGAGATGGCAGACCGCGTCCTGCGCCCGGCGCAGGTGACGGTCAGCGACGCTGAGTAACCGGGCGACTGCGGCGGTTGAATTGCGGTCATCATATAAGCACAGGATGTGAGACAGACACACATTTTGAAATCGCCCGACTGAGGCGCTGTGTGGCGTGGGTGTGAGGCAACGTATCTAGCAACTTTTAACCGGACGAAGGCGATAGTGCTCACCAAGATGGCGAGCAACAAGATTCTCGGTATCGACCTTGGTACCACGAACAGCGCGTTCGCGGTCATGGAGGGCGGAGACCCCGAGATTATCGTCAACAGTGAAGGGGACCGAACCACGCCCTCGGTGGTCGCGTTCACCGACGATGGCGAACGGTTAGTCGGGAAACCGGCCAAAAACCAGGCCATCCAGAACCCAGAAAAGACCATTCAATCGATCAAGCGCCACATGGGCGATGAGTACGCCGTCGATATCGACGGCGAGGACTACACGCCCGAGCAGATTTCGGCGATGATTCTCCAGAAAATCAAGCGAGACGCCGAGGACTACCTCGGCGACGAACTGGAGAAAGCGGTCATCACCGTTCCTGCCTACTTCAACGACCGCCAGCGCCAAGCGACGAAAGACGCCGGCGAAATCGCTGGCTTCGAAGTCGAGCGCATTGTCAACGAGCCAACCGCCGCGTCGATGGCGTACGGCTTAGACGACGACTCAGACCAGACAGTCCTCGTCTTCGACCTCGGTGGCGGGACGTTCGACGTCTCTATCCTCG
Source organism: Haladaptatus sp. ZSTT2 (assembly GCF_037081775.1). Taxonomy (NCBI): domain Archaea; kingdom Methanobacteriati; phylum Methanobacteriota; class Halobacteria; order Halobacteriales; family Haladaptataceae; genus Haladaptatus; species Haladaptatus sp. ZSTT2. The sequence goes on along the minus strand of NZ_JBAMHQ010000001.1, from coordinate 2,500,509 downwards.
ACCTCGGCGGCGGCGTCTACGAAGTGGTCGCCACGAACGGAGACAACGACCTCGGTGGCGACGATTGGGACCAGGCTATCATCGACTGGCTCGCAGAAGAGTTCGAAGCCGAACACGGCATCGACCTCCGCGACGACCGGCAGGCCCTCCAGCGTCTGAAGGACGCCGCAGAGGAGGCCAAAATCGAACTCTCCAGCCGCAAGCAGACGGAGATTAACCTCCCGTTCATCACGGCCACGGACGATGGCCCGGTTCATCTCGAAAAAGACCTCTCTCGTGCGAAGTTCGAGAACCTGACGAAAGACCTCATCGAGCGCACCGTCGGCCCGACGAAGCAGGCCCTCGAAGACGCGGGCTACTCCGCCTCCGACATCGACGAGGTCATCCTCGTCGGCGGCTCGACGCGCATGCCACAGGTCACCGAAAAGGTGGCAGACGTCGTTGGCCAAGAGCCAAAGAAGAACGTCAACCCGGACGAAGCCGTCGCGCTCGGCGCGGCGATTCAGGGTGGCGTTCTCTCCGGAGATGTGGACGACATCGTCCTGCTCGACGTGACGCCGCTCAGCCTCGGTATCGAGGTCAAAGGCGGCCTGTTCGAGCGCCTCATCGAGAAGAACACGACCATCCCGACCGAGGAGTCGAAGGTGTTCACCACCGCCGCGCCGAACCAGACCTCGGTGCAGGTTCGCGTGTTCCAGGGCGAACGCGAGATTGCAAACAAGAACGAACTCTTAGGCGAGTTCCAGCTAACGGGCATCCCACCCGCACCCGCCGGAACCCCACAGATCGAAGTCACGTTCAACATCGACGAAAACGGTATCGTGAACGTCGAAGCAGAGGACAAAGGCTCCGGCAACGCAGAGTCCATCACCATCGAAGGCGGTGCTGGCCTCTCCGACGATGAAATCGACCGCATGACCCAAGAGGCAGAACAGCACGCAGAAGAGGACAAAGAACGCCGTCGCCTCATCGAGGCTCGCAACGAGGCAGAAGGCTCCGTCCAGCGTGCAAAGACCCTGCTCGACGAAAACGAGGAGAACGTGGACGACGAACTCCGCGAGGAAATCGAAGCGTCAATCGAGGAAGTCGAGGCAACCCTCGAAGACGAGGACGCAGACGCGGACGAACTCGAAGCCGCGACCGAAGACCTCGCAGAGAGCCTCCAAGAGATTGGCAAGCGCATGTACCAGCAACAGCAGGCCCAGCAACAGGCCGCAGGCGGCGCTGGTATGGGCGGCATGGGTGGCATGGACGGCGACGCCGATGCCGAAACCAACGGTGGCGACGAGTACGTCGACGCCGACTTCGAAGACGTTGAAGACGACGACAAGTAGTCGTCTTCAGCCCATCAGAAATCTCCGATTTCTGAGGACGTAGACGAGAAGGACGAGAACTAACGTCGGATCCTAATTCACCGTATTTTTCGAATTTTGTCGTGTGGATGACGACCGCTTCAGCTAGGTTCGAGTTTCAGCGACTAATTTGCCTCTGTTCCCACTATCGTCACACATCCCGCAGGTGCACGCAAAAAGTAGTACACGTCGTGTGCGAGTTCAGGGCAGACTCGCAATGAGGTCGCGGTAGTCTGCCTCCGGCCACGCCTTCATTGTGTGGGGACTGACTGACCCACCCTGACTGATTCGAAGCAGTACTTTCGCCGCTGCGTCGTCGTCTGGGAATTCGGCGATGGTCACGATGTCGTACGCCCCCATCGTGAGATAGAACGCCGTCAATTCACCGCCGACTGACGAAATGAGGTCAGTGGCCGCATCCAGTCGGTCGGGGCTGTCATCGATGTTTTCGATGCCTTTCTGGGTGTACTTCCAGAGTGTGATGTACGTTGGCATAGTCTTCGGTTTCAATAGCGTCCCTGTGGCATCTCGGCGGACCCCCACCTGCATGCAAAATGAACGCCAGTTACTAGTTGGCGAGAATATGTGTTAACTGTTGACACATACGTCAGAAAGGCCGTTTGTCACGTTTATCAGCCCGATGCCCACGGCGAGGCAATGGTCTCAGGAGGAAACCGAGTCTCTCCTGTGGTTCGGGCTATGATTAAAACTCCTCGTCACGCGATCCGTACCTGTTTTCGGACACGTCATCAGCGAAGAAGCCGAACGTCTCGTCGTCACGCAAGAGGTAGTCATTTTCGAGCATTTCAGTGACGACCCTGCCGAGGGAGTCGAGTTCTAACTCGATATCGTCTACGATTTCTGCGTCGAGTTGGTCGCGAGCAGTCTGTGGGAGCGTTGGCGACCGGTAGCCCACTTCGTCCGTTTCCGCATCCCAGTAGAAGTCGAAGTCGTCTACGAGGTTGTACTCGACGACGACGGCGAAGTTGTCTTCGGACATTCCAGTATGAGCCGCCCATTCGTCGAATGCGTCTTCCCACGCACCACTCGCAAGGATGGTCGCGAGTTCTTCCCGGCGATAGTCGTCTTCCGGGTTTTCGACTGGGTTGTCAATCGCCTCGTACGCACCCCGTGACTGTGGGCCTGAGAGTGATGGTGGGTCTGGAATCAATACGTCAAGAGCCATGCTAGAACTTCGTCGGTTGGTGAGAAATACACACCGCCCTCGGAACGCCAGTCCGTATTATGTGTTACAGATTTTCCTGCACGTCGATGTGGTGCACCGCGTTTGGCGAGAGCAGCCGTCCTTCCGGTACTTCGACCCAGCCGTTCGCGCGGATGTGAGCCGGGCCTTCGTGGAGAATCATGGATTTTTCCTCGTCGCCGTAGATAATCACGTCGTCGTACTCGTCTTCGAAGATGTTCGCGAACTGGTCCGCGAGTGATTCTGGTGAGAGGACCATACTCCACCGTCAAACGGGGTGATAATAAGGGTGGTGTCAGATAGGGTCGAGTTTGTCTGTCCTTACGCCTCGTAAATTTTCTCGCCGCGGTGCAAGCGCGAGGCGATCGTGAACGTCTGTTCTGCCTCCCGGCGCGTCGGGAAGTGAGCGGCCATGTAGCGCGCGACGGTCATCAACGCGAGTCGTTTTTCAGACTCGGATTCTGCCACCTCGAACTGCTTGAAGCAGGCTTCTAAGTTCTGGAGCGTGTGGAAGTTCGCGTCCTCGCGGAGCAGGGCTTCGCCGAGCGTCTGCATCAGTTCGGTTGGGTCGCCGTCCGCATCGAAGTGCTCGCTCACGAGTGTTGCTGCCTTGTTCACCTCGCCTTCCTCGTCGAACACGTCCATGAGGCGGGCGCGAATCTCGGCCGGGTCGGCGTCGGACTCACCGGGTTCCGGGAGTGGTGCGGGAGGCATGTTGAGGAACCGGTCGAGATACACCGAAATCGCGCCGTCGAAGATTCCCCGATACAGTTCTGTGGCGTCGGTGCGACGGGTGGCTTGCTCCACCGCGTTCGCGTAGGTGAAGGTGTGGTGGACGGTGTTCCAGTCGGTGAACTCGTTTGCCGTGCCAAAGTGGGCGACTCGGCGCATCGCCGCGATGGAGACGGCGTGGGCGAGTTCCGTCGTGGTCGCGCCCGATTTGACGGCCTCGACGAGCGCATCGACAATCGCGTGTGGGTCGTCCGCGAGCAGGGTTTCGGTGAAATCGGCGGGTTCCTCCCACGTCTTTCCTGCGCCGGTTGCGACCATTTCATCGAGATTGTCGTATGCCTCAGAGAGCAGGCCGGCCACGTCGATTGGCTGTCGCCACGAGGAGAGTTCCTCACTGCGCGTCGCGCCCGTGAGTTCGTCTACGAGCGTCGGGAGGACGTTTGGGGCGTTCTCCCAGCCGATGTGGTCGAGCACTTCGAACGCCTTGTTCACGAAGTCAAAGGAGTGGCCCGCGTTCAGATACCGGTGGTCGGTCGCGGCGGTGTACATGATTTCTGCGACTTCCTCCGGTGAGAGCGTACCGATGGCGGTGCGGAGAGTGCGCTCTGAGGGGTCGTTGTCCCGGACTTCGATTGTCTCACGGAACCACGTCTTCAGGCGATCTTTCGACACGTCCGTGGTGGTGAACCCGGGTTGCTCGAAGCGCGGCGGCTCGCCTGCGGCGTCGTTTGCGACGTACCTGAGCCCGGTGTAGAGGGCGCGTTTCTGGTCTACGTCTGAGAGCGCGGGGAGGATGTTCGCCATCGCGGCGTGGACGGTTAGGCCACTCCCCCAGCCCGCGTCGCGGTACTTGGTGCCGAAATCGACGCCGGTTTTGATAGGAACTGCGACATCTTCACCCTCGTCTGCGAGGCCGATGACGGCTTTGGCGATGACGAGCCGTAAATTCTCTTGCAGCCCGTCTGCCAGTCGATTTCGCCAGTGGGTGGCCGGTGGGACGGTCGGTTCGGGGTCGGGGTCGATGAGGATGTCGTCACCCTCGACGCGGACGGGGAACGTTTGCACGTCGTCGGCCCACGGGTCGAAGGTGTCGCCACAGGAGAGTTCGAAGCGAGCGTGGTGCCAGTGGCAGGTGAGGACGCCTTCATCGACCGTGCCTTTCGAGAGCGGAAAACCCATGTGCGGACAGCGATTGTCCACCGCATACACCTGGTCTTCGTGGTAGAACAGCGCGACCGAGCGGCCGTGGTGTGAAACGATGGTCGTCCCGTCTGCTTTGAGGGCTGCGAGCGAGGCGACCGGGACGAAGTCGGCTTCTGTAGCCATATGCGTCAGTTGTTGTCATGCGAACATAACCGTTCGCTGAACCTGATTTTTGTAAAATTGTTGACTCGAATATGTGTCGGTGTGACCCGTTCTTTTCAAGTATTTCCGGGATTTACCACGGGTAACGAATGAGCGAGGACTTCTACGAAGTGCTCGGCGTCTCTCGTGACGCTGACGAAGATGACATCAAGAGTGCCTTCCGCAAGAAGGCCGCGAAGTATCACCCAGACGTCAGTGACGAACCCGACGCAGAAGAGAAGTTCAAGCAGGTGAAGAAAGCGAAGGAGGTTCTCTCTGACGAGGAAAAACGAAGCGCCTACGACCGGATGGGTCACGAACGCTTCGAGCAGGCAGAAAAGCGCGGCGGCTTCGACGGAGGTGCGGGCGGAGCCGGTGGCTTTGGCGGCGGTTTCGGTGGCGGAAGTGGCGGCATGGGCGGGATGAACGACATCTTCGAGCAGTTCTTCGGCGGCGGTCGGAGCCAGCGCAACGGCCCGCGACAGGGCCAGAACCTCCGCACGTCGATGACCATCACCCTCCAAGACGCCCACGACGGCCTCCAGCGCCAGTTCACGCTCACCCGACCCGAGGCGTGTGACGACTGTGGCGGCAAGGGCTACCCCGAAGACGCAGACGCAGAGACCTGCCCGCAGTGTGACGGGCGCGGCCAGACCACACACGTCCAACAGACGCCGCTCGGGCGCATCCAGCAGACTCAGACGTGTAACCACTGTGGCGGCGAAGGAACGCTCTACTCAGAGACGTGTGACACCTGCCACGGCGACGGGCGCGTGCGCCGCGAAGCAACCCTTTCGGTCGATGTCCCCGCGGGCATCCGCGACGGCCAGACTCTCCGGATGGACGGCGAGGGTGCACCCGGCGAGAAGGGTGGCCCCAACGGTGACCTCCTCATCGACATTCAAATCGAACCGCACCCGGACTTCGAACGCGACGGCGACGACCTCTACTATCGCCACCCAATCTCCTTCCCACAGGCCGTCTTTGGTGACAAGGTTGAAATCGAGACGCTGGAGGGAAGCGTCACGATGGACATCCCAAAGGGGACGCAGTCGGGCGAAACCTTCCGCCTGAAGGGCAAAGGGATGCCACGCCTCCGCCGTCGGAGCAAGGGAAGCATGTTCGTCCAAGTGCAGGTCGTCACGCCAGAGAAACTCAACAAAGAGCAAAAGAAGGCACTCAAGGAGTTCGCCGAAGCAGGCGGCGAGGAAGTCGAAGTCAGCGAAGGCTTCTTCGAGAAGTTGAAAAACAGTTTCTAAGCAGCGACTCGGTTTTCCACGCCGTTATCGCCCGAGCGTCCGTCGCATTATTCTCGTATAGTAATCGACTAGAAGATACTCAGTCGACTTGCACGTCTGCTAACTCAATCACGCGCGACTCGGGAGCGTCACCGTCTGCGACCGCAACCGTCCCCTCCCCATCCTCGCCGGGGAACACAATCGTCCCACCGACCACGAGCGGTGCGAGAATCCCGGCGACCACCGTTCCGGGTTCGGTGAGCGGCGTGCGAATGATGACTTCGTCCTCGTCGGTGATGTCGTATTCCTCAATCACTCGCTCAGCCGCTGCAAGCAACTGTCCCTGCGTGTAGACCTCGACATCGGCCGCCAATACTGCGTCGTCTGATGAAATGTCGATGGGTGGAATCACCGGGTTCTCGCTCCAGACTTCCTTCTCAAAAAACATCGTGGAAGGGTCGTCGGGGCGTTCGCCGTAGGCGATTCGCTGGCCGCCCGGCGGGAGTTCGTAGTCCGCGATGGTTGTAGAAGGTGCGACGAGCGCGCGAGCGTCCACCTCTGTGTCGGGTTCGAACTCAACCACTGCGCCGAGGAGGCCAGCGCCGAGGAAGGTGAGCACCGGCTCAGGAGACTGTGAGGCGGCGAGCGCGACCTTTCTTCCCTTGGCGACGCCGACGTGGCGAAGGACGCTCCCCGACTGCCACGAGAGGGTACACAGTTGGGTGTAGGTGTACCGCCGGATGCGACTCCCGTGTGTCCGAAGGGCGGGAGCACCACTTCGGCGCTCTCTTGCCAGCAGGTCGGCGAACGTGTCCATGACTGATCGTAACGAGTCCGCGAGCAAAAATGGTGCGAGTCGGGGCCGCGAGGCTTACCGCGCGTTCTTGATGGCGTCTAAGGCGTCGGGGTTCTCGATGCTCGAGAGGTCGCCCATGGCGTCGCCGTCGTACGCCGAGGCGATAGCACGGCGGATGATTTTCCCGCTCAGCGTCTTCGGGAACTCGTTTACGAACAGAATCTCGCGCGGGCGGAACGGCTTGCCGAGTTCCTCGCCGACTTGGTTGGTGAGTTCCGCACGTAGGTCGTCCGTCTCTTCGACACCATCCTCTACGATGACGTAGGCGACGACGGCAGTGCCCGTGGTGTCGTCATCAACGCCGACGGCGGCGGCCTGATTCACGGCGTCGTGTTCGATGAGCGCACCTTCGACCTCTGCGGGACCGACCTTGCGGCCTGCGACGTTGAGCACGTCGTCAGAGCGGCCGTGAAGGAACCAGAGGCCGTCGTCGTCAATCTGCGCCCAGTCGCCGTGATTCCACATGTCGCCGAACTTAGACCAGTACTCTTCTAAGTAGTGTTCGTCGCCGTCCCAGAGACTCTTGGTCATCGACGGCACGGAGTCTGTGGCGACGAGGTAGCCGCGTTCGTGGTTCGCGGCGATGGACTCGCCCTGTTCGTTCACAATGTCGATGGCCATCCCGAGCCCAGGACCGCCGAGCGTACACGGCTTGAGCGGCTGAATCGGCATCGGCATGAGGAAACAGCCACAGATTTCGGTGCCACCAGAGATGTTGATAATCGGCGTGTCGCCACCGCCGACTTCGTTGAAGAACCACATCCACGATTCGGGGTCCCACGGTTCGCCGGTCGAACCGAGGAGGCGAAGCGACGAGAGGTCGTGGCCCTCAACCCAGTGGTCGCCTTTCTTGCGAATCGCGCGGATGGCTGTTGGCGAGATGCCGAACGTAGAGATGTTGTGGCGGTCGATCATCGACCAGAAGCGGTCTGGGTTCGGGTAGTCCGGCGCGCCTTCGTACATCACAATCGTCCCGCCGAAGGTGTGGTTCCCGATGAGCGTCCACGGCCCCATCATCCAGCCGATGTCGGACACCCAGAAGAAGCGGTCAGACGGCTTCTGGTCGAAGCCGAAGTGAATCTCCTTTGCAGTCATCGTCTGTGCGCCTGCGTGGGTGTGGACGATACCCTTTGGCATGCCCGTCGTCCCCGAAGAGTAGAGGAGCATCGACTCGTCGGCCGAATCCATGGCGACGGTGTCGAACTCGTCGTCTTGGGTCGCGACGGCGTCGTCCCACCACTCGTCGCGGGCGTCGTCCCACGGCGCTTCGCCGTCGTCGAAGCGGTTGTAGACAATCGTATGTTCGACGTGCCCGGCCTCCTCGATGGCTTCGTCTGCCTGTCCTTTCAGGCGCACCTTGCTGCCCCGACGGTAGAACCCGTCGCCCGTAAACAGGACGCGACACTCGGCGTCCTCGATGCGGGTTGCGGTGGCGTCAACGCCGAAGCCGGAGAAGATGGGAACCGCAATCGCTCCGACTTTGAAACAACCGTAGAGAATCGAGATGACTTCGGGAACCATCGGCATGTAGAGGCCCACCGTGTCGCCCTTCTCGATGCCACGGTCGCTGAGCGCGTTTGCGACCTGATTCGACTGGCGGTACAGTTCGTGGTAGGTGAGTTCCCGAACCTCGCCCGGCTCGCCTTCCCAGATGCAGGCGACCTTGTTTCGGTTCGGTGAATCGACCGCGGCGTGGCGGTCGACCGTGTTGTGCGCGATGTTGAGTTTGCCGCCCGGATACCATTTCGAGAACTGTGGCCCGTCCGTGTCGTCGCGCACCGAGTCATAGTCCTCGTAGAAGTCGATGCCCATCCACTCAACAATCTCGTCCCAGAACCACTCCACGCCCGATTCGCCATCGCCCGCATCGACGGTCGTGCGTTCGATGAGTTCGTCATAATCAGCGATGTCGTGTTCTTGCATGAACCGCCAGACGTTCGTCGATTCGACGAACTCCTGGGAGGGTTCGTACACGATGTCGTCAAAGTCCTCAAGGGATTCCATGATTAGCCTATATGGAGATATTCAAGCGAATACAAAGTAGTTGTGCCACGACATCCCAACGCAGTGTCACACGCCGGCTAATTTTTCTCGTGGACATCGAGTCGCGCCAAATCCTTTTGCTCATTGCGAGACAAGCTATTGCCATGTACGTCCGAGAAGCGAAGAACCGAGATGAGGTCTGGTTGCTCGACCACATCGAGGCGATGGGGCTCGACGGCACGGCTTTTCGCTCTCGTGATTACGTGATTGCGGTCGATGAAACCACCAACGAGCGCGCCGGGTTCGGCCGCATCCGCATCCACGTTATCGACGACGGCGAGCTGTGTGAACTCACGTCCATTGGCACCCTCCCCGACTGGCGCAGGCAGGGCGTCTCTGCCCACGTCGCCGAACGGCTGCTCACGCAAGCGACAGACAACGACTTCGACACGGTGTATGCGCTCACCGACACACCCGAATATCTCTCGCAGTTCGGCTTCGAGCCGGTTTCGACGAGCGACCTCCCCGAGAAACTCAAAGAACGTCTCGAAGAGAAACGACAGCATCAGTCACCGGACGTGATTTCCGTCGCCATCTCGCCCGAGGAGTTCGTGATGCCAGAGACGCTCCGTGAACGGTTCAAACAGGCAGCAAAAAAGCGCGAACCGGAACCAGAAGACACGCCCGAAGACTTCGGCATCGACCCGGACGACGCGACTTACAAGTACGACACCGGGCGCTGAGTCACTCCGGGCGCGACCAGTGGCTCGGGCGCTCTTCTTTCTCGCGGGTGCGGAGTTTCTGTTTCTGAATCTTCCCAGTTGGCGTGTACGGGAACTCGTCTACAAACTCCACGTACTGGGGCACTTTGAACGACGAGAGAGCTGCTTCACACGCTTCAATTATCTCCTCAGGTGTGATGTCGAAGCCCTCCTTTTTGATGACTAGCGCCTTTACGACTTCGTCGTAGAACTCGTCCGGACTCGGGATGATGGCGACTTCTTCGACGCCGTCTAACGCCTTGATGACGCCCTCGATTTCGTAGGTGGAGATGTTCTCCCCGCCGCGGCGGACGATATCTTTCTTGCGGTCTAAGAAGTAGACGAAACCGTCCTCGTCAATTTTCGCGTAGTCGCCGGTGTAGAACCACCCATCGACGACTGCTTCGTCGGTCTTGTCCGGCTGGCGGTAGTAGCTCGCGAGCATCGCCGGGCAGTTCTGGATGAGTTCTCCCTTCTCGCCGCGTGGCACCTCGTTGCCGTCGTCATCGACGACCTTGACGCGCTTTTCTGCGGGTGGGAGGCCAATGCTTCCGACGCGGCGCTTGTCTTTGTCCGTCGGATTGAGCATGAGCAACGGGTCTTCGGTGAGCGAGTAGCCCTCGACAATCTGGATGTCGAATCGCGCTTCGAACGGCTCGAACAGGTCTTTCGGCGTCCCCGCAGAGAAGACGTACTCGACCGGGTTGTCGGCGTCGTCGTCTGCCGGTGGCATGTTGTCGAGCATCTTCAGCATGCTCCCCATCGCGTTGAACTCGGTGACGCCGTGTTCGCGACACCAGTCCCACCAGTTAGACGAGGAGAATTTTTCGTAGATAACGACCTCGGCTCCGGCGGCTGCCGCACCGAGCGTCGAGTAAATCTGGGCGTTGGCGTGGAACAACGGCAGGGCCGTGAACAGCACGTCGTCGTGGGTAAAGCCCATCCGCTTCTGGAAGTCGATGGCCGAAATCGTCCAGTTGCGGTGTTCGCACTCTACGGCTTTCGGCGGTCCCGTCGTCCCCGAGGTGTACATGTGCAGGCCAATTGCCCGGTCGTCGTCGGACGGTGGCGTAACCTCAGTTGACTGGTTTTCGGCGAGGTCGGGGAGCGACTGATAGCCCTCAACGTCGTCGCATACGAGAATTTCTTCGACGCTCGTTCCACGCGCGGCTTCGACCGCCGTGTTGAGCAAGTCTGCTGAGGTCACCAGCACGACAGGTTGTGAGAGTTCGAGCGAGTGGCGGAGTGCGCTTGCCTTGTACTCCGGATTCGACGGCGCGGTGATGCTGTCGAGGTACGCGTTTGCGAACATCGTGAACAGGAACTCGGGTCGGTTCGGGAGAAAGAGCGCCACTCGGTCCCCCTGTTCGACACCCCACTCTGCGAGCGCGTTCGCGTAGCGTTTCGAGGCCGCGACGGCGGCTGCGTAGCTGTACTGCTGGTCACCAAAATTCAGAAACGTCTTCTCTGGCGTCTTCTCGACGCGCGCCTCCAGCAAGTCGTCGATTCGCATGTGTGCTGTGGTATGAAATACCAGTATAAGGGTGTTGGCAACGCGCCGTGCGTTGCCGCCGGTAGCTGTGGGTTTTAGCCGTCGAACCGAGTGACCGTCGAAATCTCTTCGGGGTCGATTTCGTCGAAGGCGTTGCGGGCGATGACGCGCTTGTGCACCTCGTCTGCCCCGTCTACGATGCGGAACTGTCGAACCTCCTCGTAGAAATCAGAGATTGGCAGGTCTTTGCCCATCCCGTTTGCGCCACAGAACTGGAGCGCCGTGTCGATGGCCTCCTGTGCGACGTTCGCGGCGAACACCTTACACATGGAGACGGGGATTCGGGCTTCGTCGCCCTCTGAAACCTGCCACGCGGCGTGGCGTACCATCGTTTTCACGGCGTGGAGTTTCGTCTCGTGTTCGGCGATGGCAAAGCGTGGGCCCTGCTTCTCTGCGACGGGGCCACCGAAGGCTTCACGCTCTGAAATGTAGGCTTTCGCCACATCAAGCGAGCGCTGGGCCATCCCTGAAAACCGCATACAGTGCGTCAGGCGGGCCGGACCGAGGCGCTGTTGGGCGTGTTTGAACCCCATGTTTTCGGTGCCGAGCAGGTTCTCTTCGGGGACGCGCACGTCGTTGAACTTGATTTCCGAGTGGATGGTTCCGATGACGCCGCCGCCGGTGTGCGGGATGTCGCGGACGACTTCCACGCCGGGCGTGTCGATTGGGACGAGAATGAGCGAGGCACCCTGGTACGGGTGGGCGTCGAAGTCGGTGCGCGCCATCACGATGAGGATGCTCGCGTCGCTGCCGTTGGTCGTCCACCACTTGTGCCCGTTTACGACCCACTCGTCGCCGTCCTTCTCGGCTTTCGTCTTCAGCATCTTCGGGTCGGAGCCACCGCCCTGAATCGGCTCGGTCATGGCGAACCCGGAGTGGATGTCTCCGGCGACGAGCGGGCGGAGCCACTTGTCTTTCTGTTCTTTGGTGCCGAGCATTTCGAAGGTGTGCATGTTGCCTTCGTCGGGGGCGTCTACGCGCATCGCGGGCGCACCGAGGATGCTGCGACCAGCCTGCTCGAACGCCGGGAGCACGTCGCGGAATTCGAGGCCCATCCCGCCGTACTCCTCTGAAATCTGTGGTGCGTACACGTCGTACTCACGAGCCTGCTCGCGCAGGTCAGCGAGGACGGAATCGGAGACCACGGTGCCCGGTTCAAGGTCACGTTCTGCTGGAATAACCACGTCGTCCATGAACTCTCGCACCCGTCCGGAGACTTCCTGTGCGAGGGCAGAGTCGTTGTACTGCATTACATTGTCAAGGGCCATCATGCCCTAAGACGTTTGGGATGAACGCAACCAGCGCGGCAAATCACCTGAATGCTAACTGCTAACTTTCTGCATATTCCTACATTGTGTATGATTTTTGACCACGAATACGAACGGGCACGATTCGTGTGGGGGCCGAACAGCGTCTCTCAACTCACCGAACGCATCGACGCAGACGCGAAGGTGATGGTCGTCTGTGGGGAACACGTCGGCGCGACAGACGCTGTCATGGAACCCGTCACCGAGGCACTTGGCGAGCACCTCGTCGCAACCTACACCGGCGCACGGCCGAACGTCCCGCACGAAACCGTCGTCGAAGGCGTCGAACGCCTGCACGACTGCGGCGCAGATGCCCTCGTCAGCATCGGCGGCGGCAGTGCGAGCGATACGGCGAAAGCCATCGCCATCTTCGCCGCAGAAGAGACGGACGACCTCAAACAACTCAAAACGAGAACGGTAGACGGGCAGGTCGAAGTGCCGGACTTGCCAGCACCAAAACTCCCCCTCTACTGCGTGGTCACGACGCTCTCTGCAGCAGAGGTGACGAACATCTGTGGGGTGTCCACTCCCGAAGAAAAGGTCGTCCTCTTAGACGAGAAGGTGCGACCGCAAGCGAGCATCTACGACCCGGCCATCGCGGAAACAACCCCCGAATCGGTCATCGGAAGCACGGGCATGAACGCGCTCGACCACGCCGTCGAAATTCTCTACTCAGAGGGCCGAAGCGACAATCCGTTCTATCAGGCGACCGCAGAGAAGGCGATTCGCCTGCTCACAGAGAACCTCCCCGGCGCGGTCGCAGGCGACCCCGAAGCCCGGGTACAGGCACAACTCGGCGCGGCGCTCTCGGGACTCGGCGTCGTCGGTGGCGTCAGCATCAACCACGGTGTGAATCACATCCTCTGTGCGCGCCACCCCGTCTCGCACGGCGACGGCAACAGCATCCTCCTCCCCCACGGCATTCGATTCACCGCACCCGCGGCCCCCGACGCCATCCGCCGTATCGGGCAGGCGATGGGCGTCGACGTGGCCGGGACGGAAGAAGAGATTCTCGACAACGTTCTCGATGCGGTCACGACGCTCCAGGAGACGCTTGGAACGCCCACCCGCCTACGCGACGTAGGCGTCGAGAAGGCCGATTTTGATGCCATCGCGGAAATCGCTGCAGCGGAGCCGTCGCTCGCCAGTCATCCGCGAGATATCACCGAAGCAGACCTCGTCGCGTTCCTCGAAGCCGCGTGGTAGTCAGTCGCGGGTCCGGATGTATTCGAGCGTCTCACAGACGAGGACGACTTTTCCCTCCTCGGTCGTCACTTCGTCGCGGAACGTGACGATGCCGCCGTCGTCGCGGTCTTCCGTGTCGATGATTTTCCGCGAGACGCTGATGGTGTCACCGATGAAGGTGGGGTGTGGAATCCGCATCTTGTCGAGCCCGTAATAACAGATGTTCGAATCCTCGTGGCGGAAGTCGCTCGTGATGAGCCCCTCCATCATCGAGTAGGTGAGCGGGGCGTGGACGGCGCGCTCGCCAAAGCGTGTTTTCTCGGCGAACGCCGCGTTCATCTGGAGTTCGTTCATGTCGCCCGTGTTGCCCGCGTGGGTGACGAGATGGCTCTCTGTGATGGTTCGTCCGCGCGTTTCGAACGTGTCGCCCACCGCCAAATCCTCGTAGAAGTACGCCGTCTGTGGCATAGATACACACGGATTCGAAGTGGCTTGTATCGTCGGGTCTGCCCTGTTCTTGCCGACATCCTGTCGCAGGCGGAATTATTTTATCCCACGTCAGAAACTGTCACGCATGAATTTAGGGCATATCCTCCGGCGGGCCGCGAGGCGCCACCCCAAACGAACGGCGCTGCTCGGGCGTGGGGCAGAAGACGGGCGAACCTACGAAGCACTCGATGAACGCGTGGACCGACTCGTCGCCGGCCTCACGGCCCTCGGCGTTTCACCCGGTGATCGTGTCGGCCTGATGGTGAAAAATCACGCCGCCTTCATCGAAACGTCGGTCGCGGCCTACCGACTCGGGGCGCTCAAAGTCCCGCTCAACACGATGCTCACGCCGGGCGACCACGACCACCTCGTATCTGACGCCGGTATCGACGTGCTCGTCGCAGAATCCCAGTTCGCCGCCCACTGCACGGAGATGGAGGCACGAGCGGGCCACTACGTAATTGTTGGCGACGAAGACGCAGCCTTCCCCGGCGAGACGCACGCCTACGAATCGCTCCTCGAATCTGACGCGGTCCCTCAGTCGGTCGGAAGCGGCGACGACCCCTGCGCGCTGATGTACACCTCCGGCACGACGGGCCTCCCGAAGGGCGTGACCCACACCCACGACACGTGGCTCTCGACTGCGCTCTCACTCAAAGCCGAACTCACACAGCAAGACGGGGACGTGACGCTCCACGCCGCACCGCTCACCCACGGCACGGGCTTTCTCGTCGAATCCACGATGCTCGTCGGCGGGACGAACATCCTCGTCGATGGCTTCGACCCCGACGAGTTCTTGGACGCGGTAGACGCCCACGGCGTCCACTCGATCTTCGTCGTCCCGACGATGATTTACAAACTGCTCGACACCTACGACGCAGACGACGGCCGCGACCTCTCCTCGCTGCGAAACCTCTACTACGCCGGTGCGCCGATGAGCGCCGCCCGCCTGCGCGAAGGCCTCGACACCTTTGGCGACGTGTTCATCCAATCCTACGGCCAGATGGAATGTCCCATGACCATCACCGTGCTCGACCACGAGACCCACCGCCGGGCGGCAGAAGAAAACGAAGAACTGCTCCAATCTGCGGGCAGCGAAGTGGACACCGCGGAAGTCAGACTCGTAGACGATAAAAACGAACCCGTCGAGCAGGGCGAACTCGGAGAAATCACCGTTCGGTCGCCACTCGCCACGCCGGGCTACTGGGAGTTACCTGATAAAACCGCAGAAACCATCGTGGACGGCTGGCTCCACACCGGCGACGTGGGACGCTTCGACGAAGACGGCTTCCTCTACATCTTAGATCGCAAGAAGGACATGATAATCACCGGCGGGATGAACGTCTACCCCCGCGAAATCGAGGAAGTGCTCGCCACCCACGAGGCCGTCTCAAACGCCGCCGTCATCGGCGTCCCCGACGACTACTGGGGCGAGAAGGTGGTCGCCATCGTCGAACCGCGCCCGGACGCGGAGATTGCTGAAGCAACCCTCCGGGAAGAACTCGAAGCGACCTGCGATACGGAATTGGCCGCGTACAAGAAACCGAAAGAAATCGACATCGTCACCGAACTGCCGCGCAGTTCGTATGGGAAAGTTCGGAAAACCGACCTACGAGACGAGTACTGGGACGGCGCGGAGCGAAATGTGAACTGACCTAGCCAAAAACGCGCTCGCCGTTTTTAACAACTGTCTCCACCAGATTCGTCCCGTACTGATAGGGCACGTGGACGTGATTCGGCGCATCCACGACGACGAGGTCTGCTGGCGCGCCCACGTCGAGGCGACCGAGATGTTGCCTATCCAGCGCGAGTGCGGCGTGTTCGGTCGCTGCGACGAGCGCCTGTGCGGGCGTCATACGCATCTCCACACACGCGAGCGACTGGGCGAAGCCCATCGAGTGGCTGTGGCAGTTCGGGTTGAAATCGGTGGCGATGGCGACGGGTGCGCCGTGGTCGAGCATCATCTCCGCGTCTGCGAACTCCGCGCCGAGGCCGAAGGCGGTTCCCGGCAGGAGAACCGGGATGACCCCGGCCTCCACGAGCGCCGAAATGTCGTCTTCGGTCGAGTGGAGCAGATGGTCTGCGCTCGTCGCACCGGTTTCGGCGGCGAGTTTCGTCCCGCCGATGTGCGCGAGTTCTTCTGCGTGAACTTTTGGCGTGAGTCCGTGCTCCATCCCGGCTTCGAGGATGCGTCGAGACTGTTCGACCGAAAACACGCCCTCCTCGCAGAACACGTCGTTGAACTCGGCGATGCCCTGCTCTGCGACGGCTGGCAGTTGCTCGTCGATGACTGCTTGCGTGTAGTCGTCAGCGTCCATCCCCTGTGGCACTGCGTGTGCGCCCATGAACGTCGGAATCACGTCCACGGGGTGTTGCTCGTCGGCCTCGCGGATGGCCGCGAGCATTCGGAGTTCGGTTTCCGTGTCGAGGCCATAGCCTGACTTCACCTCGACCGTCGTTGTCCCGTTGGCGAGCATCCGGTCTAAATGCCCGAGCAAATTCGAGACGAGCGTTTCATCACTCGCTTTGCGAACCGAGCGGACGGATTTGAGAATCCCACCACCGGCTGCGAGAATCTCTTGGTAGGTTTTCCCGCGCAGTTTGGCTTCGAACTCGTCCGAGCGGTCGCCCGCGAACAAGGCGTGGGTGTGCGGGTCAACGAAGCCCGGGAGCACCGTCTTGCCGGTGGCGTTGATGGCTTCCGTTGCGTTCTCTGCGGGGTACTCGCGGGTGACCTCGTCGGTCGGTCCAGCGGCCACGATTTTCCCCTCTGCCACCGCAATCGCGGCGTTTTCGTAGCGTTCGAGCGGTTTTCCTTCGCCTTTCCCGACCACGAGTTCTGCGGCGTCGTGGATGACGAGGTCACTCACGCCGACCACCCCACGAGGAAGTGGGCGACGGTGCGTGCGGCGGCATCCACCGTTCGATTGTTCTCATCGAGTGGCGGTGCGCACTCCACCACCTCAAAGCCAGCGACGCGGTCGTCGCTCGCCGCGAGTCTGACCGCGCGGAACAGGTCGCCCGGCGAGAGGCCGCCGGGTGTCGGGGCGCTCGACCCCGGATACACGGCATCGAGCACGTCGATATCCACGCTCACGTAGAGCGTGTCAACGTGAGCGAGCGCGGAAAGTGCGCGATCGATTGCAGCCACCGGGTCGTCTGTGACCTCCTCTGCGGTCACGACTTCCCCCTCATTTTCGAGCACGAAATCGTGGTACGCCGTGCTCGTCTCGAAGTGGCGCGCGCCAACGCAGGCGTAGCCATCAAGGCCCGCGTCGTGGAGTTGCCGGTAGGGCGTTCCGCTCGTCGGTCCCGTCTCAGGCACTTCGCGCACGTCGAGGTGGGCGTCGAAGTTGATGACGCCCACCGAGCCATCGTCGACCAGCGGAGCCACGTTCGGGAACGTGAGCGAGTTGTCGCCGCCGAGGAACACCGGCAGCGCGTCCTGTGCATGGAGTTCGCTCGTCACCTCTCGGACGGCGGCTTGCACCGCTGCAACGGAACCGTCGGGAATCACCATGTCACCGAGGTCACCGATATTTGAGACCGGTCCGGCGTCGAAATGGTGGCTCTTGGTGCCTGCGAGGGATTTTCGGATAGCAGCAGGGCCTGCCGCCGCACCTTTCCGCGAGATGACCGCGCCGTCGTAGGGTTCCCCGACGATCACGGCGTCGTATTCGCTCGCTTCGGCAAGCGACGTGGTCTCGATAACGTGGCCGAACTGCTCGTCGTTCGGGTCGCTCGACGTGCCCTGCCAGTTTTCGGCTACTTCGAGCGTCATGTCCGGTCTCGCATCGGAATCGGGACGTTCGAGACCGCCGCCTCGTCCAATGCTTCCTCGTAGCCCGCGTCTGCATGGCGAATGACGCCCATGCCGGGGTCCGTGGTGAACACGCGCCGGGCCTTCTCTGCTGCGAGGTCCGTCCCGTCTAAGACGACGTGGTTGTTCGTGTGGAGCGCGTTGCCGATGCCAACGCCGCCACCGTCGTGGACGCTCACGATGTCCGCGCCCGCCGCGCAGTTGAGCAGGGCGTTCAAGATTGGCCAGTCGGCAACGGCATCGGAGCCGTCGCGCATAGCCTCAGTCTCGCGATTCGGGCTTGCGACGCTCCCCGCGTCTAAGTGGTCGCGCGTGACGACGACCGGCGCGGAAATCTCGCCCTCGCGGACGAGGTTGTTGATTTTGAGCGCGAACTTCGCGCGCTCGGTGACGCCGTCTTCATCGGTCGAGTAGCCGAGCCAGCAAACGCGGGAGGGAAGCCCTTGGAAAGCGACCTGTTCTTGGGCGAGGTCGATCCAACGGTGGAGGTGCTCCTTCTCGGGGAACAGTTCTCTCACAGCGTCGTCGGTGCGGTGGATATCTGCCGGGTTACCAGAGAGTGCTGCCCAACGGAACGGTCCCTTGCCGCGGCAGAACAGCGGGCGGATGTAGGCCGGGACGAAGCCCTCGAAATCGAATGCGTTCTCCATGCCACGGTGTTCTTTGACCTGCCCGCGAATGTTGTTCCCGTACTCGAAGGCGATAGCGCCCTGCTCCTGCATCGCTAAGATGCCTTCGACGTGGCGAACCATCGTATCGAGACTCTCTGCGACGTACTTCTCGGGATTTTCGGCGCGCAGTTGGTCGGCTGCTTCGACGGTGTAGCCGCTTGGATAGTAGCCCTCAAGTTCGTCGTGGGCACTCGTCTGGTCGGTGACGATGTCCGGGACGAAGCCGCGTTCGAGCATCCCGTCGAACATGTCGGCGGCGTTCATGTGGAGGCCAATCGAGAGCGGTTCGCCCTTCGCGGCGGCTTCCTCTGCCATCGAGATGGCTTCGTCCAAGTCGTCGGTTTTCGCCATGCAGTAGCGCGTCTCGATGCGACGGTCGATGCGGTGTTCGTCCACCTCCGCGGCGATGCACACGCCATGGTTCATCGTCACTGCAAGCGGTTGTGCGCCGCCCATCCCGCCGAGGCCGCCGGTGACGGTGATGGTTCCTGTGAGTCCCTTGGCTTCAGGGAAGTGCTGGCGACCGGCTTCCGCGAGCGTTTCGTAGGTTCCCTGAATGATGCCTTGGGTGCCGATGTACGCCCACGACCCGGCGGTCATCTGGCCGTACATGATGAGTCCCCTCGCTTCGAGTTCGTGGAAGTGCTCCCAGTTGTCCCACTTGCCCACCAGATTCGAGTTCGCAATCAGGACACGCGGGGCGCGCTCGTGGGTGGTGAATCGGCCCACGGGCTTGCCAGACTGGACGAGCAGGGTTTCGTCGTCGTCGAGCTCGCGGAGTTCTGCGAGAATCGCGTCGTAGGCGTCCCAACTGCGGGCGGCGCGGCCCGTTCCACCGTAAACGACGAGTTCTTCGGGGTTTTCGCCTACGTCAGGGTCTAAGTTGTTGTTGAGCATTCGGAGGGCCGCTTCTTGTCGCCAGCCCTTACATTCGATATCAGTACCGGTTGGTGCACCCTGATACTCGCGCCACTGCGCGGAGGGTTCACCGAGTCGGCTCTTTCGGTCGGTCGGTTGCTTGTGTCCCATGTATACGCATACCAAGTAGGCGAGACGCCGAGAGGGTGGAGTCTCCATATGGAACTGTATTTTTATACTGACGCCCCGAAGTGGCCGCATGTACAAAGCCGTGTTCCGTATCACAGGAAGCGGCCCATACGCCCGGGCAACCGCGCGAAACGACACGGAAATCGAACTCTGGTGTAACGACCACTGCGACCTCCTGCACCTGACTGGCGAGCACACAGACGACGTGCTCGCGCGCGTCGAAGCGGAGGTGGGCGTCCGCGAGCGCATCGATAACGGCGCAGACCAAGTCATCATCACGAACGCCTGTCTGAAAGAACACGGCACAGACTACATCGAATCGTATCTCGCCGACCACGACTGCTTGCTGTTGCCGCCGCTTCGCTACGAGAAGGGGGCGAAAATAGTGCGCGTGCTGGCCCTCGACTCGGCGAATCTCACCAACTTCTATCGGGCGATTACCGCAGACCAGCAGGTGACGGTCGAATCGAAACAGGAACTCGAAAGCATCGCCTCGGACACGCCGCTCATGTCGATTGAATCGGCGCTTCCGACGCTCTCTGCTCGCCAACGCGAGGTGTTCCTCGCGGCACACGAGGGTGGATACTACGAAATTCCTCGGGGGACGACGACAACTGAAATCGCTGAACAAGTCGGCGTGGGACGGCGAACCGTCGAACACCACCTCAGACGCGCAGAACAGAAATTTGCGGATATGCTGGTTGAATTTCTCTGATTAGAGCAGGCCCAATGCCGCGACGAGATGGGTCATCCCGGCGATGACCGGGACGAGGATGACCGTCCGGATGACGAACAGCCCCACGAGGTCGCGAAAGCGAATCGGCACGTCGCTGAACATGTCCATAATCATCGGCCCCACAGAGGAGAAGAAGATGAGCTGGGACACGGCGAGGACGGCGATGAAGAACTTCGCCATCGGTGCGGTCTCGGTCACAAGCAAGACGGGGACGTACATCTCGGTGATGCCGACGATGGTCGCGGGCGCGACGGCGGCGGCATTCGGGATGCCGAGGGCAGCGATAATGGGAACCAAGGGCCGCCCGAGGATGTCGAAGACGGGCGTGTTCGCAGACAGCAGGGTGGCTGCCAAGCCAACGGCGAGGATGGTTCCCAAGATGAGGCTTGTAAGTTTGAGACCATCGACGAACCCGCGGGTTGCGGCTTCAAGGAACGATTCACCCTCGTCCGCCTTTTTGACAGCTTCAGAGAGCGCAAAGCGGGCGTAGTCTGCGAGTGAGCCGGTGAAGCCGACTTCTGGATCCGGCTCTGCGATGTACTCTTTCGGCGTCGTGGAGATGGGTGGGATCCGGACGAGGATGATGCCCGTGAGGACGACGCAGACGAAGTACGCGCCAAAGATGACGGGGAACAGTGCAAGCATGTCGAGGGTAGCGGCAACGACGCCGACAAAGCCGATGCTCACCGTCGAAAAGCAGGTTGCGATGGTGAACACGTCGCGCTTGTGGTAGCCGCCCTGTTCGAACACGTTGCGAGTGACGTAGAGGCCGACGCTGTAGGAGCCAACCCACGACGCGAGGCTGTCGAGGGCGGCGCGGCCGGGCACCTTGAACAGCGGCTTCATCACCGGCCGCGAGAGGGTTCCGACGAATTCGAGGCCGCCGAGTTCGACGAAGATGGTGATGAACACCGCGCCGATGGGGATGATGATGCCGACGCTGTAGACGAGCGTTCCCCACATCAATCCACCCGTGCCGGGCGTGTGAAGCCACGCCGGGCCGAGGTTGAAGAACATGATGGGGGCGAGCACCAGCCCAGCGAGTCTGAGTATCCAAAACACGACCGAAGTCTCGAAATACGAGAGGTCAACGCCCACAATCGGTTCGTCGGTGAGCATCGCAAGCGTCGTCAACACGCCGCCCGCGACGATAATCGCCAGCGCGTAGACGCCGACTGCGCCGGGGAAAGTTTCGGTGATGTAGCTCACCGCGATGTCGAAGGGAACCGTGATTTCGCCGCCGTAGCGAACCGGCAGCAGGAAGAACACGCCGCCGATGAGGAAGGCGAGCAGGAATTTCAGCACCGGCTGCATCGCCAAGTCGTGTAAGTCAATCTCCTCGATACTCCGTGCCCGTTGGTCGCCGTCGACCGTCCACGTTCTGCCGCCTTCAGTAGCCATACTCCCGTCCAATGTGAACGTATTGCATAGACGTTCGATTTCCGTATGGAGGGTAGTTTAACAGTGCCTCCTGCAGTAATCATCCGTATTTGTCACGTTCCAGTCGCCTGTCTTGCAGTTGTCCATGCGCTTATTAACGAGTACCTGAACCACTCAATTGAGCCATGTCAACAACAAACATCGAGGGAGTCACAGACTACGAGTTGTTCATCGACGGTGCGTTCCGGGCATCCCACGGCGACGACCGTATCGATGTGTCGTTCCCGTACGACGGAACGGTGTGGGCGACCGTCCCAGATGCGACCGAAGAAGACGTAGACGACGCTGTCGCCGCGGCACGCGCCGCCTTTGAGCGCGACGAGTGGCGAGACACCAAGCCGAGCGACCGACGCGTCATCCTAAACCAAATCGCCGACACCATTGACGCGCACGCAGACGAACTCGCCGAACTCGAAACGCTCCAGAACGGCAAGCTGCTGCGCGAAATGAAAGAGCAACTGAGCGGGTTGGGGGAGTGGTATCGCTACTACGGCCGCATCGCAGAGGAGGTCGAATCCGGGCGCACGGTTCCCGTCGATAAGAAAGACGGGCAGATGTTCAACTACATCCGCCACGAGCCGTTCGGCGTCGTCGGCGCGATTACGGCGTGGAACTCGCCGTTACTCCTGACGGCATGGAAACTCGCACCCGCGCTCGCAGCGGGCAACACGTTCGTCCACAAACCGAGCGAAGAGACGCCCGTGAGCGCGCTCCGATTTGTGGAACTCATCTACGAGCACACCGACTTACCAGACGGCGTGTACAACGTCGTACCTGGACAGGGGCAGACCGGCGCGGCGCTCACCGCACACGCGAACGTGAACAAACTCGCATTCACCGGGAGTACCGCCGTCGGACGCAAAGTGGCGAAAGCGGCGGGCGAGAACCTCACCAAAGTCTCGCTCGAACTCGGCGGGAAGAGTCCGAACGTCATCTTCTCTGACGCCAACCTTGATGACGCGGTAAACGGCGTGATGAAGGGCATTTTCGCCGCGACGGGCCAGACCTGCATGGCGGGGTCGCGCGTGCTCGTCCACGAAGACGTTCACGAGGAGTTCGTGTCGAAATTGACCGAACGGGCGGGCGACATCAAGATGGGCGACCCCCGGAACATGGACACGCAGATGGGACCGGTCGCCTTCCGCGGGCAGTGGGAGACTGTCCACAAGTACGTCCAGTCAGGACTCGAAGAGGGTGCAACGCTCGAAATCGGCGGCGAGATGCCCGCAGACCAGCCGGGTGAGTGTTTCATCCAGCCAACGGTGTTCGTGGACGTGGAAAACGACATGACCGTCGCCCGCGAGGAGATTTTCGGCCCCGTTGCGAGCGTCATCTCATTTTCGAGCTTAGACGAGGCGCTCGAAATCGCCAACGACACCGACTTTGGCCTCGCGGCGGCCATCTGGACCCAAGACATGGACCGCGCAAACGAGTTCGTCGAAACTGTCGAGGCCGGGACGGTGTGGGTAAACGAGTATCGCCTCATCGCGCCGAACTCGCCGTTTGGCGGCTACAAGGCGAGCGGCCTCGGCCGCGAGAACGGCCGCGAAGGCCTAGAGGAGTACTATCAGACCAAAAGCGTCTGGTACAACCACGCGGGCGAAGTGGGCGACCCGTTCGTGCTCGAATAAGCTGCGTCAGGCCGCCTCAAAGAAGAAAACGCCGTCGCGGGCTTCGACAAACTGTACAGAGTCGCCCGGAGAAAGGCCGGGGTTGTCGAGAATCCGTGCGGTGATGCGGATGTCGGCTGCGAGGTCGACGACGCACACCTCGAACGGCTCTTGGCCCTGATGGTCTGCGCCAGGCACGCGGATGGTTGTCCGAGCGTAGACGGTTCCCGACCCGTCTACGTCGTGAGCCTCGAACGACTCGCTCCCGCAGGCGCGACAGGCGACGACCGGGAAGCCATACAGTTCGCCACAGTCGGCGCACTCCGTGGCGGGGAACGCGGGCATCACGCATCCCTCCCGAGGACGGTGACCGTACAGACGGCACCGCTCCCACCCAGATTGTGCGTGAGCGCGAGTTCTGCACCATCGACCTGATTTTCGTGTTCGCCGAACAGTTGGAGACAGACTTCGTACACCTGCCCGATACCCGTCGCGCCGACCGGATGCCCTTTCGAGAGCAGGCCACCGCTCGGGTTGATTGGCACGTCGCCATCGACCGCGGTCACGCCCTCTGCGGCCGCCGTTGCTCCCTCGCCTTTCTCGAACAGCCCAAGGTCTTCTGAGTCGCCGATTTCTGCGGCGCTGAAGCAGTCGTGGAGTTCGACCACGTCAAGGTCGGTCGGTGAAATGTTCGCCTGCGCGTAGGCGTCGGTCGCGGCAGTGACCGTCGCGTCGAGCGTGGTCAGGTCGTCGTAGCGATACGCGCCGCTTCGCCCGCTCGCGTGGCCGCTCCCGAGCACCTGAATTGGTGTCTCGGTTAACTCGCGCGCTCGGTCGCTCGCGGCGATGACGAGCGCTGCGCCGCCGTCTGCGGCCGGACAACAGTCGTAGAGACGCAGCGGGTCTGCGACCAGTCTGGACTCGACGACATCGTCGATGGTGATTGGGTCGCGGAATCGCGCTCGTGGATTGGTCGCCCCATTTTTGCGATTTTTCACTGGAATCGCGGCCACCTCCTCGCGGGTCGTCCCGTGTTCGTACATATAGCGGTCAAGCCAGAGGCCGTAGAAGCCGGGGAAGGTGAGGCCGGTTTTCCCTTCGGTTTGGGTGTCTGCGGCGCTGTTGAGTGCGCGGGTGAACTCCGTGGTTTCGGCGCTCGTCATGCTCTCGACGCCCGCGACGACCACCACGTCGTGGACGCCGGTGGCGACGGCCTGATAGGCTTGCCGCAGGGCGATACCCGAACTCGCACACGCACCTTCGGTTTTCATCGTGGGAATGCCCGTGAGTCCCACGCTGTCTGCGACGAGCGGCGCGATGTTCTCTTGTCCTTCGAGAATCCCCGCGACGAAGTTGCCGAGATACAGCGCATCGACGTCCGCCCTACTCACGTCGCACGAGCGCAATGCTCGTGAGACGGCCCGTACCCCGAGGTCTTTGACGCCAGCATCGAGCACCCCGAACTCGGTCGTGCCCATGCCAACGATACTCACATCTCGCATGGTGCTAGCTTCCGGTGGAGGCGAATAAGCCTACCTGTGTTACCGTTTATCACCGTGGCCGTGGAGTGTGGCGTATGACTGACCACGTCACCTACGACCTCGAAGCCGGCGTTGCGACGATTACCCTCTCACGGCCGGAGAAGCTGAACGCGCTCACGCTCGAAATGTGGGAAGCCGTAGACGACTTGCTCACCCGAGCAGACCGAGACGGCGCGCGCGTCGCGGTGCTCACGGGCGAAGGGCGCGCCTTTTGTGCGGGCGACGACATCGCCACGTTGCGCGACATCGACGACACGCGAACAGTGCGTGAACTCACCAAAATTGCCTTAGACTGCTTTGGCGCGATTGAAGACGCACCGATGCCCGTGGTCGGGAAAGCTAATGGTTCGGCCTACGGCGGCGGCTTCGAGTTGCTCCTCGCCTGTGACCTCACCGTGGTTCCCGACGACGCGGAATACGCCCTGCCGGAGGTGCAGATTGGGGCGTACCCGTTCTACGGCGCAAAGCGCCTCGCGCGGATGATTGGCCGCCAGCGCGCCGCCGACCTCGCGCTCGCGGGGCGCACGCTCTCCGGTGAGGAGGCCACAGAGTGGGGACTGTTCGCCAGAGCCGTCTCCCGCGACGACGTGGACGAAACCGTCGAATCGCTCGTGGCGAACCTCAAACGCGGGTCGCCGCCCGCCATCGAGACGACCAAAGCGTGGCTGAACACGAGCCTCAAGTTCGCGGGTGAAGACGACGCGATGCGAACCGGGCTTGGCTACCTGTTCGCCGGACCGGAGGCACACGAAGGGGCACTCTCGTTTCTCGAAAAGCGCGACCCGGACTATGCTGAATGAGAACAACACACACATAGTTCTGGGGGTGAAAACCTGCAGCCATGACGGGCATTCCAGCAGCCAACGAGTTCTCTTGGGAGGCGGTCTGGGCACAGTTCGATTGGGACGCACCCGCAGAACTCAACATCACCCACGAAGTCGTGACACGGAACGTCGGGCGCGGCACGGCACTCTCGTGGTTCGGCGCAGATGGCGAGCAGGTCGAACAGACCTACGAAGACCTCGAAGCCGAGAGTTCGAAGGTGGCAAACGCCCTCGCGCACCTCGGCGTCGAACGCGGCGACCCCGTGGCGACGCTGGTTCCCCGAGTTCCAGAACTCTATCCGCTTTTTCTCGGCATCTGGCGGACCGGCGCGGTGTATGTCCCACTGTTCACCGCCTTCGGTCCTGATGCGATTGCGGCGCGGGCGGGCGACGCCGACGTGAACGTAATTTTCACGACGCCCGAGTACCGTGACCGCGTGGCCGCCGTCGAGGACGAAATCGGTTTCGAACACATCGTCGTGCTCTACCGCGAGGACGTCGGCATAGAGGGCGACGACATCTCTCACGAGAGCCTCCTCGCAGACCAGTCCACCAGCCACGAGACGGTCAAAACGAGCGCAGACGACGTGTGCACGCTCGAATACACCTCCGGTACGACGGGGCCGCCGAAGGGCTGTCTCCTGACCCACCGCGTGCTCGGCGCGCTCTACCCCTACCTCTGGTACGGCATGGGCCTCACCGGCGATGAGGTGTTCTGGGGCGCAGCAGACCCGGGTTGGATGTACGGCCTGCTGTCTGCGGGCGTCGCGCCCGTGAGCATGGGTGTCCAGAACGTGATGTACGCGGGTGAGTTCGATCCGACGGCGTGGTACGACGTGATGGAGCGCGCGGGCGTCACCATGCTTGCGAGCAGCCCGACCGCGTATCGCGGGCTGATGGCCGAAGCCGAGTTGCACGAACAGTACGACCTCGCGCTCGAACGTGGCAACAGCGCGGGCGAACCGCTCAACCCAGAGGTCGTCCGCTGGTTCGAAGACGAACTCTCGGTTCCCGTTTACGACCAGTACGGCGTCACCGAGGCGGGCATGGTCGTCTGCAACCAGCACGCAGCACCCGAGCAGTTCGTGCAAGGGAGCATGGGAACGCCACTGCCCGGCTTCGAGGTGGCAGTGCTCGGCGATGGCGAGCGTGTCCCGGAAGGTGAGACGGGCGAACTCGCAGTCAAGCGCACCGACGGCACGTACTTTTCCGGCTATCTGAACCGTCCGCAGGCGACCGAGAAGGCGTGGACGACGCTCGACGGCGAGGAGTACTTCCTGACCGGCGACGCGGTCACCAAAGAGGACGGTGTGTACTGGTTCGTCGGGCGGGCAGATGACGTTATCATCTCCTCTGGGTATCGCATCGGCCCCTTCGAGGTCGAGAGCACGCTCCTCGAACACGAATCGGTCGCGGAGGCGGCGGTCATCGGCGTGCCGGACGACCAACGCGGCGAGGTCGTGACGGCGTTCGTCGTCCTCCGTGGCGGGTTTGAGGCGAGTCCCGGCCTCCGCGAGGACATCGTCTCGTTCGTGAAAGGAAAACTCGCGCGCCACGCCTATCCGCGGCGGGTGCACATCGTCGACGAACTGCCGAAAACGTCGAGCGGGAAGATTCGGCGCGTTGAACTCCGGAGTCGCGCGCGCTCGCTGTAACCTCGCCGCCACCCTGAACACTATATTCTTCTCTCGCATCGTGGGTGGTGAACCCATGAGCCAAGGAATCAGAGACCGGGCAGTCGAGATTCGGCGGACGTTCCATCGATATCCGGAGCCGTCGTGGCGCGAATTTCTCACGACCAGTCGGCTGGTGGACGAACTCGAAGCGCTAGGCGTAGACGAACTACACGTTGGGTCTGACGTGCTCGTCTCCGAGTCGCGGATGAGCGTCCCCGACGACGCTGTCCTCAATGAGTGGTTCGAGAAAGCGCGCGAAAACGGCGCACGCGAAGACGTGCTCGAAAAGACGAAAGGCGGCCACACCGGCGTCGTCGCCGTCATCGAGAAGGGCGACGGTCCCGTGCTCGGCCTGCGCGTGGATATCGACGCGCTACCGCGGCCCGAATCGACCGACGAGAGCCACTATCCGAACCAAGAAGGCTTCCGTTCCGAGAACGACGGCGCGATGCACGCCTGCGGCCACGACTCGCACATGACGATGGGCCTTGGCACCATTGAAGCCATCCAGCAGAGCGACTTTTCGGGCACGCTCAAGGTGTTCTTCCAGCCCGCAGAGGAAGTCCTCGGTGGCGGCAAGCCGATGTCAGAATCGCCGCTCGTAGACGACGTCGAAGCGCTCCTTGCCGTCCACATTGGCCTCGATCACCCCTCCGGCGAAGTGGTTGCGGGGAGCGACAAGCCGCTCGCTGTTCGCCAATCGCGCGTCACCTTCACGGGTGAGTCGGCCCACGCAGGACTCGCACCGAACGAGGGACGAAACGTCATGCAAGCGGTCGGGACGGCCATCCAGAACCTCTACGCGATTCCGCGCCACCGTGACGGCCTGACGCGCGTGAACGTCGGCTGGGCGGACGTGGGAGAGGCGACGAACGTCATCGCGGACGACGGCGAACTCGGCATCGAAATCCGTGCCGAGACGAACGAACTGCTCGACTACATGAACGAGAAAGTCGAGCGCACGCTCCGGGCGGCCGCCGACATGCACGACGTGGAAGTCGAAACCGAACTGCTGAGCATCGCCCCGCGCGAGGACAGCGACGAAGCCGCCGTTGACGCCGTTGCGACCGCCGCAGAGAGAGTCGAAGGCGTCACGTCGCTGGTGCGCCGGGCGGACTTCGGCGCGAGCGAGGACGCCACCTACCTGATGAAAGCGGTCAAGGAAAACGGCGGAATCGCCGCATTCCCTATCATCGGCACCGACCACCCCGGCGGCCACCACACCGCGACGTTCGACGTGAACGAGGACGACATCTTCGTCGGCATCGACGTGCTCTCGGGCGCACTGCTGGAACTTGAAAACCGAGTATGACCCCACACATTACCGTCCTCTCGACAGGCGGCACGATTGCGAGCACCGGCACGTCCGCGGGTGCGACCCCGACGAAAGAAGGCGGCGAACTCGTCGAGGCGGTTCCCGAACTCACCGACTACGCCGACATCAGCGTCGATGAGGTGGCCCAGATTTCGAGTTTCGCCATGAACTTCGAGACACTTGCCGCGATCGCAGCGCGCGTGCGAGAACTGGCCACAGACGGCACCGACGGTGTCGTAGTCACCCACGGCACGGACACGATGGAGGAATCGGCCTACTTCGTTGACGTGGTCGCGGGCGATACAATTCCCGTGGTGTTCACGGGCGCACAGCGACGCCCGGACGAGCCGGGCGCAGACGGGCCTGCAAACCTACTCACCGCGGTTCGTGCGGCGAGCAACGAGCGCATTCGGGAAGCGGGTGGTGCGTACATCGCGTTCGCTGACAGCCTCTATTCGGCGCGTACCGTGACGAAGGGGCACACGAGCAACCTCGACACGTTCTACGCGCCGGATGCAGGCCCCGTTGCCAACTTCCTGCGCGGGGACGTGCGCTTTTTCCGCCAGCCGGGAAGCGAGACGGTGTCGATTCCAGTGAGTGAAATCACCGCCAGCGTCGAGATGGTCAAAAGCGGCGCGGGCGTCGACGGGCGACAAATCGAACGCGCCCTTGACGCCGGTGTGGACGGTCTCGTGCTCGAAGGAACCGGCCTTGGAAACACCACGCCTGCACTCGAATCGGCCGTCGCAGGTGCGATTGCAGACGGCGTCCCCGTCGTCGTCACCTCGCGGTGTCACGGCGGCGCAGTCAACGGAATTTACGGCAAGGGTGGCGGCGCGCGCACGCTCGAAGACCACGGTGCGATACTCGGCGGCGACCTCCCGACACACAAAGCGCGACTCGCGCTCGCGCTCGCGCTCTCTGCGAGCGACGACCCAGCCGAGGTGCGCGAGTACGTCGAACTTGCGTCGATGTCCGGCATCTGAAGCGTTTTCCGGGTGCTCTCCATAGCACCCACTATGCGTGCTATTCGATACCACGACTACGGCGACGAGTCGGTGCTCTCGCTCGACGAGGTTCCGCGCCCGGAACCCGCGGCAGGCGAGGTTCGCGTCGCCATCGAGGCGGCGAGCGTCAACCCAATCGATGCCAAACTCCGCGAGGGGTTGCTCAAGCCAACGGCGGGGCTCCCCCACGTCTGCGGCGTTGACCTCGCTGGCGTCGTCGACGAAGTCGGCGCGGGCGTCACCCGTCTCGAACCGGGCGACCGCGTGTACGGCACCGGGTTTGGCTGGCAAGACGACGGGACGTACGCGGAGTTTGCGGCGGTTCCGGCAGACCGACTTGCCGTGCTTCCCGAGGGCGTTTCCTTCGAGACGGGTGCGGCCGCCGCGCTCGTCTGTACGACGGCGTGGCGCGCGCTCGTGACGCGCGGTGACCTCCGCGTCGGGGAGACGTGTCTGGTTCACGGGGCGAGTGGTGGCGTCGGTCACGTTGCCGTGCAAATCGCGGCTCGTGCTGGCGCGACCGTTGTCGGTACCGCCCACGGCGCGGAAGCGGCCGAGTTCGTCACCGGACTGGGCGCGGATGCGGTGCTCGACTACCGCGAGGACGAGTTGGCCGACGCCGTCCACGAGGCTCTCGGCGGACGGCCCGCAGACGTTGTGCTCGACGCCCACGCCGCCAAACACCTCGAAACCGACCTCGCCGCGGTTGGTCGTGGCGGTCGCATCGTCGTCATCGGGCAAGGTGCCCCCGTGACGCTCTCACCGTCGGTATCGCTCGCTGCAATGTTTGACGACGTGGATGTGCGCTTCATGTCAATTATGGCGTCAACGGATGACCAGCGACGGGTTCTTGACGCCGTTTCGCCGTTGCTCGAAACCGGAGAAATTAGCCCGAGTATCGAAGCAACCTACCCACTTTCTGAGGCATCGGCTGCGATGAAACACGCCGCGTCATCGGGAGTGTTAGGAAAAATAGTGATAAATGTAACTAACTGATGTTTTACATTTAGGAAATTCGTGATGATCAGCGGTGTGAACACGACGAATCGTTGGGACAAAACCACTGAACTGACCATTCCACTCTGGAGAATATTGTGTGTGTGGCATCCAGCAATGTAGCATGATAATTCCGGACACTCTCTGCAGAAATATCTTTATTTCTACATTATTTCTTAATCAATTAACAATATGATTGGTGACAACGTGTGCCAAACCATTATATAGCACTTCTTCAATGGATGAACACGGTGCAGTAAGGTAATGGCAATCACAGATCCAATACGTCGTCTTGGTGGCATTTTCGCAGAGCTTTCACTGAGATACGTTCCAAACCCGTACGTTCTTGTAATAATATTAACAGTACTTGCATTTGGTGGTGCAATTGCTGTTGGGTCGTCCCCAACAGCCGCGATGGACGCCTGGGTCGGTGGCGTGTGGACGCTCCTTGGCTTCATGGCCGCGTTCGCCGTGACGCTGATGATGGGAGACGCTATCGCAAAATCACCTGCAGTAACTCGTTTCCTCGCACGGATTGCGAAGCTGCCATCCAGCCCGTTCACCGCGGTGGCCTTCGTTTCGTTCGTCGGAATGGTCGCTGGCCTCATCTCCTGGGGGCTTGGTCTCATCGTCGGTGCGGTGATGGCAAAGCAAGTCGCCTACCAGGGCAAAGAAAAGGGGATGAATCTTCACTACCCACTGCTCGCCGCAGCCGGGTACACCGCGCTCATGATTTGGCACTCCGGGCTGACCACCTCAAGTGGGCTCATCATGGCCGACCCAGCGCTCATCCCACCAACGTTCGAGGCGGCACTCGCGCAATTCCCGAACGAGAACGTCATGGAGAATGGCTTCTCGCTCGGTCGAACCATTGGCCACCCAGTGAACCTGGTGACGGTTGGCCTCATGCTCGTCCTCATCCCACCGCTGATGGGTGCACTTCACCCCAAAGAGGATGACGAAATCAAAACGCTGCCCGACAAAGTCTACCGGCAGATGTCCGGTGACAAAGCCGCCACCGACGGCGGCGTGGCAGAAGAATCGAAGACGGGCGTCGCATCCGGCGTTGCTGGGACGACGTTCGCAGACAAACTGAACAATTCGAAAATTCTCGGACTCATCATCGCACTGTTCCCACTCTACTATGTCATAGACGCGTGGATCCTCAGCGGAGGGGGCATTTCCAGCCTCACGCTGAACAGCATCAACGCGATGTTCATCTTCCTCGCGATGATTCTCTGGGTCACCCCAAAGCGCATCGTCCAGCAGATGGACGAATCCGTCGAAAACGTCGGTGGCATCATCTTCCAGTTCCCGTTCTACGCGGGTATCTCTGGACTGCTCACCGGCACCGCGCTGACCGCAACTATCGCGAACTTCTTCGCGTCCATCGCCACGCCAACGACGTGGCCAGTTATCGGCCTCATCAGCGCCGGAATCGTCAACATCTTCGTGCCATCCGGCGGTGGCCAGTGGGTCGCACAGGGTCCAATCCTGCTCGACACCACCGCACAACTCGGGATGCCACTCGAAACGGCAATCCTCATCGAGATGATGGGCGACCAGCTCACCAACATGGTGCAGCCGTTCTGGGCGCTCCCACTGTTGGCACTCGCAAACCTGCGTGCCCGTGACATCATCGGCTACTCCACGGTCGCAATGGTTGGCGGCTTCATCATCATGGCCATCACCATGACCGTGATGCTCGGCCTCCCAGCAGCGTAATCTCGACTTTCGACCACTAAACACCCGATTTTTCGGGTACTTTTCACCGCACACTCACGAAACCGAGCCGCAGGCTCACGGCAAGGTTGGGATGGTCTCTCAAACCTTAAGGCGGCGGGTCACCTCGCTTCTATTCATGTTTGACCCCGACGAGCTTGCGCAGATTCGGGAGGAAAAAGAGACGTGGGAGGACGCACAGGTCTCCCCGACCGTCGAACGATTTGGTGAGCGCGAAGACGAGTTCACGACCGATACGGGCGGTCAGACCGTCAGGCGTCTCTATACGCCTGCCGACATTGCAGACCTCGACTACGACGCAGACATCGGCTTCCCGGCGCAGGAACCCTACACGCGCGGCGTCTACTCCACCATGTATCGCGGGCGGCTCTGGACGATGCGCCAGTACGCCGGATTCTCCACCGCAGAAGCGACCAACGAGCGGTTCAACTACCTCCTCGACAGCGGGTCGTCCGGGCTCTCGATGGCCTTCGACTTGCCGACGCAGATGGGCTACGACTCAGACGCGACGATGGCGCAGGGCGAAGTCGGGAAGTCCGGTGTCGCCATCGACTCGCTCGCGGACATGGAAACGGTGTTCGACGGGATTCCACTCGACGAGGTTTCGACGAGTATGACCATCAACGCGCCCGCCTCCATCCTGCTCGCCATGTACATCGCCGTTGGCGATAATCAGGGCGTCTCTCGCGAGCAGTTGCGTGGGACGATTCAAAACGATATTCTCAAAGAGTACGTCGCGCGCAACACCTACATCTTCCCGCCAGAGCCGTCGATGCGCATCATCACGGACATCTTCGAATTCTGTGCAGAGGAAGTCCCCAAATTCAACACCATTTCCATCTCTGGCTACCACATCCGCGAGGCCGGTTCGACAGCCGCCCAAGAACTCGCCTTCACGCTTGGTGACGGCATCGAGTACGTCGAAGCCGCCTTGGACGCGGGCCTCGACGTGGACGACTTCGCGCCACAACTCTCCTTTTTCTTCAACGCCCACAACAACATCTTCGAAGAGGTCGCCAAGTTCCGCGCCGCCCGCCGCCTCTGGGCACGCATCATGGAAGAGCGCTTTGACGCACAGAACCCGAAATCGAAGCAGCTCAAGTTCCACACCCAGACCGGTGGCTCGACCTTGACTGCCCAACAGGTCGAGAACAACGTCGTCCGCGTGGCGTATCAGGCGCTCGCGGCGGTTCTCGGCGGCACCCAAAGCCTCCACACCAACGGGAAAGACGAGGCCATCTCGTTGCCGACCGAACAGTCGGTGCAAACGGCCCTTCGCACCCAGCAGATCCTCGCCCACGAGTCGGGTGCGGCCGACACCATCGACCCGCTCGCAGGCTCCTACTACGTCGAGAGTCTGACCGACACCTTAGAAGAGGAAGCGATGGCGCTCATCGAGGACGTAGACGAGCGCGGCGGCATGCGCGAGGCAATCGAAGACCAGTGGGTCCAGCGCCAGATTCAGGACGTGGCCTTCGAGCGCCAGAAGGAAATCGAAAACGAGGAGCGCATCATCGTCGGCGTGAACAAGTATCGCGTCGACGAAGATCCACAGCCGGACATCCAAGAAGTGACCGAGGAAGACGAGCGCCGCCAGATTTCGCGGTTAGAGGACGTGAAGGCAGACCGCGACGAGGAAGCGGTCGAAGCCGCCCTCGAAGCACTCACAGACGCCGCAGAAGGCGACGAGAACCTCATGCCATACATCATCGACGCGGTGAAGGCTTACGCGACGACCGGCGAGGTGTCGAACACCCTGCGCGACGTGTTCGGTGAGTACCGCCCCGGCGCGGCGCTATAAGTTCGCACTCCCTCGATTTTATCACCTGTTCGGCCCCTACGTCAGCCATGCACTTCGACCACGCGGGGATTGCCACCGACGACGCAGACGCGCTCATCGACCTGTACGGTGACCTGTTTTCGATGCCCGCCGTCCACGAAGAGGAGTTCGGTGACCTGCGCGTCGTCTTCTTAGACTGCGGCGACGGCTACTTCGAACTACTCGAACCAATCGAGGAGGGCACGGTGTCGCGCTACCTCGAAAAAAACGGGCCGGGCATCCACCACCTCGCGCTGGCGACCGACGACATCGACGCCGCGCTCGACAACGCCCGCGACCACGGCGTGACGCTCATCGACGAGGAGCCGCGCCCCGGCGCGTGGGGCCATGACGTGGCCTTCCTCCACCCAAAATCGACCGGCGGTATTCTCATCGAGTTCGTCCAACACTAATGCCCACCGTCAAAGCCCTCGGCGAAATCGCCTTCCGCACGGAATCGCTCGACGAGATGGTGGAGTTCTACGAGAACGTGGTCGGCTTGTCCCTGCTGAAACGCGGCGACACGTACGCCTTTTTCGACCTCGGTGAGTCCTACGGCGGGCACACGCAGGTGTTCGTCCTGTTCGACCGCACCGAGTTGGACGAGTATGAGGGACTCGACAAACGGCACACGACGATGGACCACGTCGCCTTCGCCATCGACCTCGCGGACTTCGACTCGGAGAAAGACCGACTGGAAGCCGCGGGCCTCGACGTTCGGACGGCGACCCACGGCTGGGTCAAGTGGCGCTCGCTCTACTTCGAGGACCCGGACGGCCACTCAGTTGAGTTCGTCGCCTACGACGAGTCGGTTCCGACGGACGAGTAACGATGCCCGCACCGCTTGAGACGTTCGTGCTCGGGGCGGTGTTCGGCGTCTCCATCGCCGCGCCGGTTGGCCCAATCGGGATTCTCTGTATCCAGCGGACGCTGACTCGCGGCTGGCGGTCGGGCGTCGTCTCGGGGCTTGGTGCGGCGTCTGCGGACGCGATGTACGGCGCGGTTGTCGCCTTTGGCGTGACGGTAATTTCGTCGCTGCTGCTCGCTTATGCGTCACCGCTGCGGCTGGTTGGCGGGCTGTTGCTCATCTGCCTCGGGGTTCAGACGCTCCGAGCGTCACCGGCCACCGAGCCAGCAGACGAATCGAGTGGCTGTGGCCTCGTTTCTGACTACACCACGACGCTCGCGCTCACGCTTGCGAACCCCGTCACGATTCTCGCGTTCGTCGCCATCGTCACGGGCTACAGTGTGGCCGTTGGCTCCGCGGTCGAAGCCGGGGCGCTCGTCGCAGGGGTCTTTCTCGGGTCGGTCGCGTGGTGGCTGTTTCTCGCAACGCTCGTCTTGCGCATCAGCGCGCGCGTGACGACGCAGTGGCTCCACTGGGTCAATCGCGCCGCAGGAGTGGTGCTACTTGGATTCGGCATCGGTGCGCTCTCCGGCCTGCGCTGACTCCCACGCCTCGACCGTCGGCCGGAGCATCACTGGGATGGTGTCGAGCGGCGGCGGCGTCTCGAACCACCGCGCTTCTAGCACCTCGTCGTTCGGCGTCGAGAACGCGCCGCCGGTGGCTATCGCGTCGAAAAACACGCCGAACGCGAGAATCGTCTCGTCGCGCGTGTCGGTCGTGTAGTAAAAGCGGTAGGGGAGACACACGCCGGTCGACTCGCACTCGATGCCCGTCTCCTCTTGTGCCTCGCGCACTGCCGTGGCTTCGAGCGACTCGTCGTCGGGTTCGACCCCGCCACCGGGGAACGTCCAGTCATTCGGGTCGTCCCGGTCGCGCAGCATGAGCAGACGCCCCGCCTCGTCTACGACGCGCGCGCCAGCCGCCGAGACGAAGCCGTCCTCAGCGTAGTCCCAGAAGCCGTCAAAGCGCGCGCCCGAGATTGCCAGTGTCTCCTCGTACACGTCGGGCAGGTCGCCGTAGTCGGCGCACAGGCGGTCTGTGAGCCGCGTGGCTTCTCGCTCTGCGTGCGGGGTGTGGGACACGAACCGACCGTTGGGTTCGCGCAGGAAAACGCTACTGGCTTAGCCGAAGTTCTCGACTTTCGCGGTTTCGGGGTCTGCACCTGCCGCCTGCAGGGCGTCGGTTGCGGCGTCTAAGAAGTCCGCAAAGCCGTAGATGAACAGCTGTTCGTCGCCGGTCAGCACCGACGCAACGGCGTCGGTCATCGACTCGCCTGCGTCGAGAATAAACACGGCTGCGCCCTGCTCTTCGAGCGCGGCGAGTCTGGCTTCGTGGACGGGCGCGTCGTCGAGATAGACGATGCCCGCTTCGCCGCCGTCTTCGAGCGCGCGCTCTGCGATGCCGATTGCTGGCCCGACGCCGGGGCCGCCCGCGAGGATGACGACGCGCGCCTCACCTTCGTAGTAGTCGTTGCCGAATGGCCCGGCGATGGTGACCGTGTCTCCGGCTTCGAGCGCTTCGATGTGCGGGGCGACATCTCCTTCGGGGTCGATGCCGACGGTGAGTTCGAAGGTGTCGGTCACGCTCGGAGAGGAGAGCGTATAGAAGCGTGAGACGGATTCACCCTCTACGTCAAGGGTGAGTTTGACGAACTGGCCGGGCTCTGCGCTGAAGCCATCCGGCGTTTTCACGTCCAGTGCGACCGTATCTGGGCCGACGCGGCGATTCGCAGCGACGGTTACTTCGCGTGGTTCCATACCCCACACATGTGGGTTATCGGCAAATGCACTTTCGTTCCCAGTTTACTGACTGATTCAGAAGCCTTTTGCACCGGTACAGCAAACCCATCACCGACAATGCCAGAGGACCTGAACTGGGCCATCGGCGGTGAAGCCGGCGATGGAATCGACTCCACTGGGAAGATTTTCGCCCAGGCACTCTCTCGCGCAGGCCGACACGTCTTTACATCCAAAGACTTCGCATCGCGTATTCGTGGTGGCTACACCGCATACAAGATTCGAACCTCGGTCGACCGCGTCGAGAGTGTCGTAGACCGACTCGACATTCTGATTGCACTGACCCAACGCACGGTCGAAGAGAACATGGAAGAGCTCCACGAGGGCTCGGTCATCATCTACGACGGTGAGCGAACTACGATGAAGGACTTCGAAGCCCCAGACGGCATGATTGGGCTGAACGTCCCGCTTCGCCGCCTCGCAGAAGAGGCCGGGGGAGCCATCATGCAGAACATCGTCGCTCTCGGCGCGGCGTGTGAAGTCTCCGAGTTCCCCATCGAGAACCTCGATGAATCGCTCGAAAAGCGATTCGGACAGAAAGGTGGCTCCATCGTCGAGAACAACTCGAAAGCCGCGCGCGCGGGCCAGGAGTACGTCCGCGAGAACTACGACTTAGACCTCGATTACGAACTCGAAACCACCGACGCAGACTACGTGCTATTGAACGGTGACGAGGCGATTGGCATGGGCGCAATCGCGGCTGGCTGTCGGTTCTACGCTGGCTATCCAATCACGCCCGCGACCAACGTCATGGAGTACATGACCGGACGCGTAGAGCAGTTCGGTGGCGCTGTCGTCCAGGCAGAGGACGAACTGTCCGCCATCAACATGGCCCTCGGTGCGGCGCGCGCCGGTGCCCGTTCGATGACCGCAACCTCTGGGCCGGGCATCGACCTCATGACCGAGACGTTTGGCCTCATCGCAACGAGCGAGACGCCGCTCGTCATCACGAACGTCATGCGCTCTGGCCCATCCACTGGGATGCCAACCAAGCAAGAGCAAGGCGACTTAAATCAGATGCTCTACGGCGGCCATGGCGAGATTCCGCGCTTCGTCCTCACGCCAACGAGCATCTCCGAGTGTTTCCACAAGACCGTCGAAGCGTTCAACTTAGCAGAAAAGTACCAGACGCCGGTCTATCTGGCCGCAGACCTCGCGCTCGCCGTGAGCGAACAGACCTTCCCACCGGAAGAGTTCGACATGGACAAGGTCGAAATCGACCGCGGCAAGGTTGTCGACGAAGAGTCCCTTGGCGAGTGGGTCAACGACAAACAGCAGTTCAAGCCACACGCGCTCACCGAAGACGGCGTCTCGCCGCGCGCGTTCCCCGGCACGAAAGGCGGTGCGCACATGTCCACTGGTCTCGAACACGACGAACTCGGTCGTCGTACCGAGGACACGGATATGCGCGTAGAACAGGTCGACAAGCGCAACCGCAAAGTCGAGACGGCAATCGAAAACGAAGACTGGTCGCCACGCGAGTTCGGTGACGCAGACTCCGGTAATCTCGTCATCTCGTGGGGGTCGAACGAAGGCGCAATCCGCGAGGCGATGGAGTTCCTCGAAGAAGACGACGTCTCCGTGCGCTTCCTCTCTGTGCCGTACATCTTCCCACGGCCAGATCTGACCGAGGAAATCGCCGCTGCAGACGACGTTATCGTCGTCGAATGTAACGCGACCGGTCAGTTCGCAGACCTCATCGAACACGACGCACTTCGCCGCGTAAAGCGCCTAAACAAGTACAACGGTGTCCGCTTCAAGGCAGACGAGCTGGCAGCAAAAATTAAACAGGCTCTCTCCGAGTCTGTGGAGGCAACCCCATGAGCTCCGACGTTCGATTCACTGATTTCAAATCCGACAAGCAGCCGACCTGGTGTCCCGGATGCGGTGACTTCGGGACGATGAACGGCATGATGAAAGGCCTCGCCGAAACCGGCAACGACCCGGACAACACGTTCTTGGTCGCCGGGATTGGCTGTTCGGGCAAAATCGGGACGTACATGCACAGCTACGCGCTGCACGGCGTCCACGGTCGCGCCCTCCCCGTTGGCATCGGTGCCAAACTCGCAAACCCGAACCTCGAAGTGATGGTTGCGGGTGGCGACGGTGACGGCTTCTCGATTGGCGCGGGCCACTTCGTCCACGCCGTTCGCCGGAACGTCAACATGACGTACGTCGTGATGGACAACCGCATCTACGGGCTGACGAAGGGACAGGCATCCCCGACCAGCCGTGAGGACTTCGAGACCTCAACGACGCCCGATGGCCCGATGCAGGCCCCGGTCAACCCACACGCGCTCGCGCTCGCTGCGGGTGGCACGTTCATCGCCCAGTCGTTCTCCTCTGACGCACTGCGTCATGTCGAGATCATCAAACAGGCAATCGAGCACCCCGGCTTCGCGTTCGTCAACTGCTACAGTCCGTGTGTCACGTTCAACGACGTGGACACCTACGACTACTTCCGCGACTCGCTCGTGGACCTCAAAGAAGAAGACCACGACCCAACGGACAAAGACGCCGCGAAGGACGTCATCTTCGACTCCGAAAAGGAGTACATGGGCGTCATCTACAAAGACGAGAACTCGGTTCCGTTCGAGGAACGCTGGGGCATCTCAGAGGACATGTCCCAAATCGAGGACAAGCCGCCGGAAGGCGCAATGGACCTCGTCCGCGAGTTCTACTGAGCGAAACCCAATTTTTTGTTTATTCGTCGGTGAGCGGCGCGTCTTTTCGCTTTACTACGACGTGTTCCGGGAGGATTACGCACGGTTCGTCCCCAGAGAGGTCAACGGTGATGACGCCCGTAAATCCGTCTACGGGGATGGTTCGGTTCAGGAGGCTATTGGTGAGTTTGATGTGTCCCATGGGTGATTTGACGCCGACGATACGACGCCTTGTTCGAACACATATTACCCAAATAACAAGTATGTGTTGGCCATCTAACCTATTTTCGGAAGGGGCGACAGGCAAACAAAGTGAAAAACGACCCGAGAGCAGGGGCACATACATCGTTTTTTTAAGACCCGACGGTATAGTGGGTGTAATGGCAGCCGAACGCTACGATATTATCATTGTTGGGGGTGGCACCTCCGGGACCTTTGCGGCCGCTACGGCTGCAAACGAGGGTCTCTCCGTCGTTATTCTCGA
This sequence comes from Haladaptatus sp. ZSTT2, assembly GCF_037081775.1. Classification (NCBI taxonomy): domain Archaea; kingdom Methanobacteriati; phylum Methanobacteriota; class Halobacteria; order Halobacteriales; family Haladaptataceae; genus Haladaptatus; species Haladaptatus sp. ZSTT2. The sequence continues at coordinate 2,460,411 of NZ_JBAMHQ010000001.1, read as the reverse complement.
GCGGAAGTCCAGAGAGGATGGTGGCATGATTGCCTGTGGTGATGCAATCAAGGGGAAAAGTACGTTCCCCGACGTCATCGACCGCGAGTATCTCCGGGCCGAATCGTTCACGAACGAGAACATCCTGAAAGCGCGCTTCGAGAACCCGCTGACCGAGTCGCACTTGGACATCCCGTTCCGGGCACCGGGAGCAGTCGTAGACCGCAAGCGTTACGGCGAGGTGCTGCTCGAAGAAGCAGAGCGCGCCGGTGCAGAGATTCACTACGACACGGTCGTCCGCGATGTCATCCAAAACGACAGCGGGCGGGTCACCGGCGTCACGACGACGCGAAAAGGGAACGTTAAAAACTACGAGGCAGAAATCGTCATTGACGCCGCCGGTTCCCTTTCATTGCTCCAGGACAAAGTCGACTTCTCGAACACTACCTTCGACACCAAGGTGAGCTACTCGCAGTTCTGTTCTGCTTACCGGGAAGTGCTCATCACGAAAGAGCCGGTTGACTACCACGACGCCATCGTGTTCAAGCCAACCGAAGAACTGGGCTACCTCTGGTACTTCCCACGTTCGCCGACGGAAATCAACGTCGGGCTTGGCTTCCAGATGAACAAGCCGCCGATGAAGCTCGTCGAGGTGTTGAAAAACGACATTCGCTCGCGCCCTGAATTCGACGGCGCGAAAATCAAGAACAAGCTCGGTGCGGCGCTGCCGACCCGGCGGCCGTACGATTCTGCGACCGCAAACGGCTACATCGCGGTGGGCGACGCCGCGGGCCACGTCAACCCAACGACGGGCGGCGGCATTCCGGGTGCGGCGAAAGCCGGCCACTGGGCCGCGCTCGAAGCCATCGACGCAATCAGCGAAGGCGACGTGACCGAAGCAAACCTCTGGAACTACAACCAGCGCGTGATGCAGGACTTCGGCAAACGGTTTGCGGCGATGGACATCTACAACATCTTCGGTGGGGCCCACGACGTGAACGAACTCGTGAAGGTCATCAGTGCGCTGCCGGGCCAACAGCTCCTCGACACGCTTGGCAAAGAAGGCACGGCATCGATGAGTTTCGGCCTCAAAGTCAAAACCGCGCTCAAGACCATCGGACACTGGAACGTCCTCTACGAGCTCTATAAGGTCCAACAGAAGGCAAACGAACTGCGGAGCGTGTACGACGAGTACCCAGACGACCCGAGCGGGTTCGAGTCGTGGCGCGAGTCGCGCGACGCCGTGATGGACGACGTGTACCGAATCACGGGCGCGACCCCGAAGTACTGAGTTCCGCTTTCCCAATCCCTTTTCTGCTGGCTCACATAGGGCCGGGTGATTATGTCCCTGCCAACCAGTGACGACTGTCCGCGTACCGACGGCATGCCGCTTCTCGGCCTCGGCACGTGGGAGAACGAAGACCAAGCACAGTGTGCAGAGAGCGTCAAAACCGCCCTCGAAATGGGTTATCGCCACATCGACACCGCCCAGATTTACGGCAACGAGGAGGGCGTTGGCCGCGGTATCGCGCAGGCGGACGTGTCCCGTGAAGACATCTTCCTCGCGACGAAGGTGTGGATTGACGAACTCGCACCCGAAGACGTGAAAGCCTCCACGGAAGAGAGCCTCCACAAACTCGGTGTGGATTACGTAGACCTGCTCTACGTCCACTGGCCCGCCCGCGAATACGACCCAGAAGCGACCTTGGCGGCGTTCGAGGAACTAAAAGCCGAGGGGAAAATTCGCCGTATCGGCGTGAGCAACTTCGAACCCGAACAACTTGAAACTGCCCAAGAAATCCTCGGTGACGACGTGTTCGCCAATCAGGTCGAACTCCACCCGCTGCTCCCCCAACACGACCTACGCGAGTACTGTGAAGCACACGACATCGAACTCGTCGCCTACTCGCCGCTCGCCCGCGGCGACGTTTTTGACGTCCCTGAACTCACCGCGATTGCAGACGATCACGACGCCTCCGCCGCACAGGTCAGTCTTGCGTGGCTGCGCGAGAAGGGGATCACGGCGATTCCGAAGGCGACGAGCGAAGCCCACATCAGCGACAACTGGCAGTCGCTCGACCTCGACCTCACCGACGCAGAAATCGCTGCCATCGACGAGCTCGACCAGACCGACCGAAAGGTCGACCCGTCGTTCGCGCCGTGGTGACAGTCTCGGTTCCAGAAGGTTGAGAGTTAAGGGCACGCGCCCGAAATTCAGGTGCAATGTCGGTCGGTGAACGAAACAGCGGGCTGGTGTCGGGCATACGCGTCGACGTGACGCGCTTACACGAGACGTGGATGGAGCTAGTGTTCCCGCGCCAGCTGGACACAGCGCACACCGTTCTCGGGAAGTGGAAGCCGAACAACACCCTCGGGATGGTCGCCTATCGTCTCTGGGGTGCCCTCGGCGTGCCGCTCGTCGCCATTCTCTACCCGCTCGCCCTCTTTGGCTACATGACGCGGTTTTACACACGAAAAATAGACGGGACAGCCACGCGCCTCGGCGTCGTCGGCGTCCTCTTGCTCTCGCTGCTCGTCTGGGGTGGACTCACCGCGCTCGCCCGAATCCGCTTTTCTGCAGACGGTTTCATCGCCGTCGCTGCCGCGAGCGTCGTCGCCACCCTCGCTGCGGTGCTCGCCGTCCTTTTCAACCGCGTCGGCGGCAGGGGCACGACCGTCATGCTCGCCTATCCGTTCGGGATGACGGCGCTGTTTCTCCCGCCGGTCGTGGCGGCGCTCTACTCGCCCACGCTCGCAGACGCCATCTTCCCCCAGAGCACGACGCTCGCGCGGTGGATTCTCGACAACCTGCTCTCGATTGGCAATCTGAACACCTACATCCGCACGAGATACGACTTAGAGGGCGTGGCCTACGTTGGCATGTGGTTCGGCATCGCGGTGCCGCTTGGCTGGCTGCTCGGCATTCTCGTCACCATCGCAGACGTGTTGCGACCGGCGCGCGACTAACGGCCAAGTCGGTCGAGTGCCTCGATAAATTCTCGTGGTTGTTGTGTCCCGACGAGCAGCGTTTTCCCCCGGTATCTGAGTTCGACGCCCGCTGTTCCGCGCACATTGTACGCCCAGCCGTTTCTCCCCCGGCGAATGCCCCAGCCGCCGTACTCGGCAAGCGGGCGGTACTCGCGGGCGTCGAAGCCAGTGAGTTCGTTGGCGGAAATGTGGCGTTCTGAAAGGTGCAGCGGGAAGAATTTGAGGTGAATGCCGTCTTCGCGTACCTCGGTTCTGAGGCCGAGGACGGCGAAAAACAGCAGAAAGACGAGGCCGAGCGCTCCAAACAGGACGCGCTGAAATACGGATTCTGCCTCAGCGAGCGCCGCCCAAAACAGGATGAGAGACACAAAAATGAGAATCGCCCACAGCCACGGCTGTCTGAAGCGTTGGGTCTCACGGAAGTAGACGGGTGAGTCGGTCACAGTAGCTGATAGACGAACCGCAGGCAAAACGGTTTCCCGCTCACATGTAGCCGAGGTCGCGCAGGCGCGCCATCAGCCCCTCTTTGTCCTGGGCGCGACCGGCGCGTTCGGTGGTGTGCTCTAAGTCCTGGAGCCACGCCGGGCGGTCGTCACTCTTCGCAGAACCCTTTGAGGTTCCAAGGCTGCGGAAACCTTCGAAGTATTTTGGCCCAACCGGCAGGTCTTCTGGTGTCAGGCCGTTCGGCAGGTCGTCGTAGCCCTGTGGCACGTAGCCTTCCTGTGGGTAGTCGGCCACGAGGTCGGGGACGAGGTAGTACCAGAAGGCGTCCCAGAGCGACCGTTCGTTGAACTGGAGAATCGGGTGCACCCGGTCGTGTGGCGGGTACTTCTCCGAGTCGTGGCGCGGGCTGAAGAAGGTCTCATTCTTGCGGGCGTCCTGTTCGTCCCAGCGCACGCCGGAGAACACGCCGTCGATGTCGTGTTCGGTGATGGTGTTGTTGAGCGCGACGGTCTTGAGCAGGTGATTGCCCGCGTACGAATCCGCAGAGAGCACGAACGTGTCGTCGGTGTGGTCGAGCCGGTCGCGCAGTTCGCGCTGGTTTTGCGCGCTCAGGTCAGAAACGAGAATCTCGTCGCCCGGCGATGCGCCGAGGCGGGCGAAGTCCTCGTTGCGCGAGATGATGAGGTCTAAATCGAGCTTGTCGGCCCAGTGGTGGACGAACGCCGTCACGTCGTCGAAGTGTTCGTAGTGGTCGATGAACACGACCGGCGGCATCTCGTAGCCGAATTCGTCTGCCACTTCCTTTGCGAAGTAGAGCACGAGCGTCGAATCCTTCCCGCCGGTCCACATGATGGCGGGGTTCTTGTACTGCGAGAGCGCGGTCTGGGTGACGTTGATTGCCTTTGCAATCTTCTCGTCTACGCTTGGGTAGTCTGCGGCGCTCTGCGAGTGACCGTCTTCGTAGTCTACGCTGAGATACGAAGGAAACCCTTCAGGCATTGGTATCTGCATTTGCGCGCCCGCGGCATATTGGTATGGGCTGCCTACCGGGCTACGGACAGTCGGTTGGCACTGCTTACTCGACACACCATGGCAGCACAGCTCACGGGCGTGAAAACGGAAAAAGCCGACTCCTCGGTGGCGAGTGTGGAACCCAACCATGCGTGTGTCGGAGCCTCCCCAGACCCCGAGTATGCCACCGTGGGAGCGTGAACGGAGCCCGACAGGGATGACAGCTGTCGGGTGTAAGTCAGCCGACCGACTTCACATGTAGCCGAGGTCGCGCAGGCGCTCCATCAGGTCTTCTTTGTCCTGTGCGCGGCCCGCGCGCTCGGTCGTGTTGGCCAAGTCCTGCAGCCATGCAGGCTCGGTGTCGCTCTTTTCGGTGCTGACTTCGCTGCCGAGGCTGCGGAAGCCTTCGAAGTACTTCGGGCTGACCGGGATGTCTTTGTGCGTCAGGCCGTTTGGCAGGTCGTCGTAGTCCTGTGGGACGTAGCCTTCTGCCGGGAAGCCTTCGACCGTCTCCGGGACGACGAAGTTCCAGAACGCTTCCCACACGTCTGCCTCGTCGAACTGGAGAATCGGCTGAATGCGGTCGTGCGGTGGGTAGATGTCGGGGTCGTGTCGAGGGCTGAAGAACGTCTCGTCTGCGCGCGCTTCCTGTTCGTCCCAGCGGATGCCGGAGATGACGCCATCGATGTCGTACTCCTCAAGGGCGTTGTTGAGCGCGACGGTCTTGAGCAGGTGGTTGCCGACGTAGGTGTCGAGCAGGAACGGGAACGTGTCCTCCTCGTATTCGAGGATGTTGCGGACGTGGTGTTGGTTCTGCTCGTTCAGGTCGGAGACGTTGATGGTGTCGCCCGGCTCGTCTGCGAGCGAGCCAACGTCGTCGTTGCGGGCGTAGATGACCTCTACGTCCCACTCGTCGGCCCAGTGTTCGACGAAGTCGAGCAGATCATCGAAGTGCTGGAAGTGGTCGATGAACACCGCAGGCGGCATGTCGAGGTCGAATCGCTCTGCGACCTCTTTGACGAAGTAGAGCACGAGCGTCGAGTCCTTCCCGCCGGTCCACATGATGGCGGGATTCTCGTACTCTTCGAGGCCCTTTTTGGTGACCTCGATTGCTTTCTCGATTTTATGCTCGATAGATGGGTAATCTTCGGGGTTCTCGCCTTCGCCGTCGGTGTAATCGACGGTGACGTAGTCGGGGAAGTTCGTTGCCATCTTCGTAATTAGATATAATTAGGTGTGTAAAAGGCGTTACGGCCCCGGAAACGGGTGATACTGACACACATGGGGCGGGTGGAGCAGTGGCTCACAGGAGAGAGAGCCGAGAAAACCAACCGCGTTACGAGATGAACTTGTTGTCGCGCCAGTTGACACCTTTCTTCGAGGCGGCGTCTTCGGTCGGGTTCTCGACGACGTCGATGGATGCTGGCCGGACTTCGCCGTCTACGATGCGCGTGGCGACGAGGTCGTCGTCCACGGCCGAGATGGCCGTGAGCGTGCCTTTCTCTGCAATCTTCGCGAGCGAGCAGAGCACCTCGAACATCGGGTACTGGAGTGCGGTATTTTGTAAGACAGTCTCGCGGTCGCCTTTGAAGCAGGCGTACTCGACGAGTTCGGATGGGGGTTTTTCCTGCTCTTCTTGCTGGGCGGCTCCCCAGTTGGGTGCGCCGCCGCGCTGGGCTTTGTTCCACTCGTCGAGTGGGACTTCGTACACGCGGTTTTCCGTGACGCTGGCTTTCAGCTGCGCCGTTGGCGTGTACTTGCTGATGCTGTCATCAGCGGAGACGGCGCTGATGATGAGCGTGTTATTGCGTCGAGTGATGTCGATGTCCGCGATTTCTTCGGGGAGTTCTGGATTGTCGAAGAACTCATGGACATCTTCGAGAGGCAGTTCGAGCGTTGAATGGAGTCGATATACGCGGCTGGTCATGTGTGTGGGGCGTTAGCAGAGTCGAAGTGGCTCTGTATAGGGTCGAATGTACATAGGCGTTCGGGGCTTATATGGGCTACCCTTTCGTTTCGGCCGCGTTTCGAGCGACGCAAGCCGCCGGGCTGTCCGGCGATTATCTCCCACAAGGTGGGGAGACGGAACTCCGATTTCAGGCGTCGAGCGCCGCTTCGAGCTCGCCACGTTTGTCTAATTCGGCCAAAATGTCGCTGCCGCCGATGAACTCGCCGTTCACGTAGGTCTGGGGGATGGTTTCCCAGCCGCTGTGTTCTTTGAGCGCGACACGGAACTCGTCGAGCGAGGCGAGCGCGTCCACCGTCTCAAAGTCCTCGCGGTACTGGGAGATGAGTTCGACCGCGCGCATCGAAAAGCCACACTGGGGCATGAGCCGGTTACCTTTCATGAACAGCACGACTTCGTTGTCCTCGATGGCCGTGTCTACGCGTTCTGTGACTTCGTCTTGGCTGAGTGACTCGCCGGGCTGGAATGTCATGGCCCATCGTAGCCACTCGCGGTCTAAAATCCTTGCGCCGAAGACCCACTGGCGGCGCCCGCCCCACGAGCGCCGACATCGAATCACCCTGATTCTGTGGGTTGGTGTGACATACCTCGGCGGGTGAAAAGAAGGTTTTCCCTAACCAGTACGGGCTGAACGGCGCTGGCTTACTCGCGGTCGACGCGCATGACTTGAACGAGCGAGTGGACGGGGACGCCTTCGAGTTCGGAGACGCCCTGTTTGTCCACGAGCACGACACAGGCAACGACCTCGCCGCCTTCGGCTTTGACCGCTTCGATGGTCTCGGTCATCGTCGTCCCGCTCGTGATGGTGTCGTCTACGATGACGCACTTTTTCCCCTCGACCTGCGCGAAGTTCCGCGAGAAACTCCCGCCGAACTCTTGGTCTTCGATGTCGCCTTCCTCCCAGCGGTGTTTCGCCGGGGCGTAGGCGGCGAGTTCGGTGTCGAGCGCGCGAGCGACAGCGGTGGCGAGCGGGACGCCAGCTTTCTCGATACCGACGGTCGATTCGATGGTTTCTGCCTCCGCGTCGATGACGTTCGCCATTGTCTTGGCCGTGTAGGCGAGGCGCTGGCTGTTGCGGCCAAGCGAACTCCAATCGACGTGGATGTCGTCGGGGCTCGTGTCCGTGGTATCCGACGTGCTGGCCGGGCGACGCGCGGTCTTCGCGCTCTGTTCGACCAACCACTTTGCGGTTTCACGCGAGACGTTGAGCTCGTCTGCAATCTCGCCTTTCGAGAGGCCGTGGGCTTCGAGTTCCCGCGCACTTTCGATGAGGTCGTCTACGTTCTTCATGTGCCTGCCTTCGGGGGCCGTTTTTATCATCGTTTCGTCGGCCACATTCAGCACCGAAACTGGCCCTGAGTTCGTGAAAGTCGCCCCGCCACCCAGCGCAGCCGCTCACTGGCAGTGGAGAAAACCGCAAAAACAGGCGAGTTAGTCGTCTGCGGCGGCGGGTTCCGCGCTCGCGTCGGAGGTCGCGTCGTCTTCGATGCTCGGTGGGTACTTGCCGCGGTCGATTTTCAGGTCGGAGAGTGGGCGGGCCATGCAGGTGAGCGCGTAGCCTTCGCGCTCTTCTTCGGTGAGGCCGCGGGCGGCCGGTTGGGCGACTTCGCCTTCGACGATTTCAGCAGAACACGCGAGACACATGCCAACGCGACACGAGTACTCCTGGGCGACACCTTCTTCGATACATCGCTTCAGGATGGTTTGCTTGTCGGAGACGGTGATTTTCTCGCCCGTGCCGACAAACTCAACGGTGTAATCAGTCATTACTACGTCTACGAAAGACCGCACCTTTACTCTTTATGTAGGCATTCGACTCCCCCTGTCGCCCTCGTCGAGAGAATCGAACGACAGGGCCAAGATAAAGAGTTTTCTCCGTTGGGGGAGCAATCGTGTGCATGACCACATATTCTCCTGACGTCGCCATCGTTGGCGCAGGCACGTCAGGCTGTTACGCCGCAGCAACCCTCGCAGACGCGGGCTACGAGGTCGTCGTCATCGAGCGAAAGACCGAACAGGAAGCCGGGCACATCGCCTGCGGTGACGCACTCAAGGGCGCGGACGCCTTCCCCGAAGCCATCCCGAAAGAAAAGATCATGCCGGCGTTCACCAACACGGACGTAGACCACGGCCGGTTCGAGATTCCACAGGAAGATGTGGTTCTCGACATCCCGATTCCGGGCGAACTCGCCGTCATCGACCGCTGGGAGTACGGACGGCTCATCATCAAAGGCGCAAAAGAAGCCGGGGCGACCTTCCACTACGACACCGTCGTTCAGGACGTTACTCAGGACAAATCTGGCCGGGTTACGGGCGTCCGTAGCAAGCGCAAAGGCGACGTCGTCGAGTACGACGCCGACATCACCATCGACGCCGCGGGCGCGCTCTCGCTCCTGCAGGACAAGGTCGACTTCAACGGCTCGACGTTCGACACGAATGTCAGCTACTCGCAGTTCTGTTCTGCCTACCGCGAAATCATTGAAGTGCCAAACGAAGTCGAGTGGAGCGACGCGCTCGTGTTCAAGCCAACGAAACGCGCGGCAGGCTACCTCTGGTACTTCCCACGCACGGGGACGGAAATCAACGCCGGGCTTGGCTTCCAAATGACCGAACAGCCGATGAAGCTCGTCGAGGACCTGAAACAAGACCTCCGCAATCGCCCCGAGTTCAAAGGTGGGAAGGTCACCGACAAACTCGGTGCGGCGCTGCCGACGCGTCGTCCCTACGACTCGGCCGTCGCAGAGGGCTACATGGCGGTTGGTGACGCTGCAGGCCACGTCAACCCAACCACCGGCGGCGGCATCGCCGGCGCGGCCTACGCCGGAAAGTACGCCGGCGAACAGGCCATCAAAGCCCTCGAACAGGGCGACGTCTCAGAGGAACTGCTTTGGCGGTACAACACCCGCATTATGGAGCACTTCGGCGGGCGCTATGCCGCCCTCGACATCTACAACATTTTCACCACCGCCTACGACACGGACGTGCTCCAAGGGCTGATGGCGGCGCTGCCGATGGACAAACTCTCAGAGGCGCTCTACTCGGGCAGCGCGAACGTCGGCCTCGGCCTCAAACTCCAGACGGCGCTCAAAAGCTACGGCTACTGGGGGACGCTCTATGACTTCTACAAGACGAAGAACCTCGCAGACGACCTGCTGACTCACTACGAGACGTATCCGACCTCACCGATGGGCTTCGAATCGTGGCAGGCAACCCGCGACGACATCATGGACGATATCTACGCAACGACCGGCGCAGACCCGAAGTACTGAGTGCATAACGAAGTCTGAATCTCCCGTTTGGTGGGATAACTCGGTGTCCCACTTATGACGTCCGCCATTCTCACACGATTCACCCAACCGGCGTACACTGGCGAGAACCGCTGTCTGCCGTGTACTGTCGTGAACGTCACCATCGCCGCCGCAGGGAGCCTCTTGCTCGCGGTCTGGTCGCCACCCGTCGCGCTCGCCGCGTTTCTCGCAAGCGTGCTCATCATCTACGTCCGCGGCTATCTCGTCCCCGGCACGCCCGAACTCACGAAACGCTACCTGCCAGCCCGCATCCACCGGCTTTTCGGCACGCATGCGCCAACAGAGCCAACCACGAAGGGGCCAGTCGATATCGAAGCCGAACTCACCGCGGAGGGAATCATCGTCGACGCAGGCGACGACCTCGCGCTCGACCCGCAGTTTACCGCAGAGTGGGAAGCCGCCATCGCACACGTCGGAGCGGACTCGCTTATGGACGCGCTCGGCGCGTTTTTAGAAACCGACGAACCGCTCATCATCGAAGACGACCACACTCGCACGATGGTGTTCGCAAACGGGGCTCCGGCTGGAAACTGGGAATCACAGGCCGCACTCATCGCGGACGTGGCGGCCCACCAGACGCTCATCTCTGCGCTCCCGAACTATCTGGACTACGATCGCGAGACGAGAGCGAGAATGGTTGGGGCGATTCGAATGTTCCTCGAAGCCTGCCCAACCTGCGGTGGCGAGGTAGAAATCGGTGAAGAGGTCGTCGAGTCGTGCTGTCGCGCGTTCGACGTGGTCGCGTTCTCGTGTCGTGACTGTGGCGTGCGCCTCGCCGAGTTCGAGCTGCTCGAAGCCGAACCGGCCTAAACCTCTGCGCCCTCTAAGGCCAGTAACTGTTCTTTGAGGCCGGGATACGCGAAGTTCCCGATGCCGTCGTGGCGGACGATGCGGTGGCATGGGACGACCAGCGGCACGGGATTGCGCGCACACGCACTGCCAACGGCGCGCGCTCCCGAGTCGATACCGGCTGCGACTTCGCCGTAGGTTTTCACCTCGCCGTAGGGAATCTCCGCCATCGCCTGCATCACACGGCCCGTGTAGCTGTCTGGATAGCGAACCGTGAGGTCGAAACGCGTGCGCTCGCCGGATTCGTACTCGCCGACTTGCGTGCGGATTTCGTCGGGTGATTCTTCGACCAGCGACTCGTCGATGGTCACTTCAGTATCGAAAATCGTGACGTCCATAGACGGGGATTATCGGGGGCGAGCAAATCTGTTTCCTCAGCCGTCGTCGCGAGAGTCAGTGTCGTTATCCAATCCCAGCCCGCAGAACGCCGCGGTTCAGAGCTTAGGGACGTCGAGCAGCTATTTCGAGAATCGAGTTCGAAAGCACGTCGACCGCAACGTCAATGCTCTTTTCTTCGACGTCGAACGTCGCGGTGTGGTGGCCCGTCGGGTGAGAAGTACCGATGCAGATATAGGCGGCGTCGCCGCCGTGTTGCTGGACTTCCTGCATGAGGAACGTCGCATCCTCGCTGCCGCCCAAGTCGTCGCGTTCGACGGTCGAGGTGACGAACTTTGAGCCTTCAGAGACGCGCTTTACGATGTCCACGAGCGACTGGTCGCTCGTCGCGCTCGGGGCTTCGCCAATCTCCTCGAACTCGACAGTGCAGTCGTACATGTCGGCCGACGATTCGATGACGCGAACCGCCTTCTCCTTCATGTAGTCCATGAGTTCGGTCGTCTTCCCGCGCACCTCTACGTGCATGAACGCCGATTCGGGGATGATGTTGGCTGCCGTCCCGCCGCCGACGACGCCGCAGTTCACGCGGGTGTCTCCGTCTCTGTGGCGCGGAATGGCGTAGCAGTTCTGGATGGCGGCGGCGAGTGCTTGGACCGCGTTTTTCCCTTCGTTCGGCGCAGCACCCGCGTGGGCGGGGAGGCCGGTGAACTCGACGTTGAAATGGTTGACCGCGAGGAAGCCGTCGATGCCTGCGACGACTTCGCCCGTCGGGTGGTCGAGCCCGACGTGGACGCCGAGGAGGTAGTCAACGTCGTCGAGATGGCCGCTTTTCGCCATTGGCTTGCCGCCGCCGATGACCTCCTCTGCGGGCTGGAAAAACACCTTGAACGTCCCCGAGAAATCGCTCTCTTTGACGCGTTCTAAGACGCCAATGCCGAACGTGATGTGGGCGTCGTGGCCACAGGCGTGCATCGCGTTGTCGTGCGGTGGGCGGAAGCCTTCAGCGGCGGGGAAATGGTCGTCTGCGGTGGACTCTGGCTGGGGTAGGGCGTCGATGTCCACGCGCAGGGCGACGGTTGGCCCCTCGCCTTTTTCGAGGACGGCGACCGCGCCGGTGTAGCCGCCGCGGGTCTGTTCCAGCACGTCTGCGCGCGCACCGTCTGCGCGCGCCTGTTCGAACCACTCCTCGAGGACGGCGTCGTCGGGAACCGCAAGTCGGAGGTCGCCGTGTTCGGTTCCGAGGGCGTCTTTGCCCACATATAACTGGTCGACGCCGATGCGTTCGAGTTCGTCAACGATGCGACTCGTCGTATAAAATTCGCGCCACGCGGGTTCCGGGTGGCGGTGGAGGTCACGGCGGAGCGAAACGAGATGGTCGTGCACACTCTGTTGCATAGAACACTCTCTGCAACGGAGGCTCTTAAGATAGTGTTAGAAGAATCAGCGACCGGCCGCACGAACTTGCTTGATTTCTGCTTCGACATGGACGCCTGCGGGGAAGTCCCACTGGGTTGCTGCGCGGGCGAAATCGTCGTGGCCCTCGATTTCGATAACGCGCGTGTAGACGGTGTACTCCCACTGCGGGTAGGAGTCGCCGGTCGGATGGAGGCACTTTGCCTGCGGAGCGGCGTGGACTTCCGTTGGTTTCGTGTGCGGACCGTGGAGTGCGGCCCCTTTTCGATTCGCGGTTCGTTTGATTTCGGTTACAACCTCGTCGAGGACGTTTCGGTCCCCGCTCGTGAGTGTGAGAGTAGTCGTGAAGCTCATAGAGTTGGGTATCACGTCCCTGTGTGCTCAACCCCTAAAAACTCATCCAAAGCCGCTCGTCGTCGATACTGTCTCTCGCTGGAGAAGTTTCGGCCTCGCTGGCGGCCAGCCGAAGCAATAAGAAATTAAACCACCACGCAGTATCAACGTGTAATGGCTGTCAAAGCGACAAGCGCGGGGGCTATCCTCTTTCGCGATACGAGGGGCCGCCGTGAATATCTCCTGCTGAAGAGCCGTCCCGGGGATTGGGAATTCCCCAAAGGCGGTGTCGAAGGAGAAGAAGAACTCCAGCAGACCGCGATTCGTGAAGTGAAAGAGGAGGCGGGCATCAGTAAGTTCCGTCTCATTGACGGGTTCCGTGAGGATTACCACTACGTGTTCGAAGCGAACGGGAAGACCATCCACAAGACGGTCCACCTGTTCATCGCAAAGTCGTTCGAAGCGAGTGCGGAACTCTCGAAAGAACACCGCGACCTCCAGTGGCGCGACTACGAGCAGGCAATCAACACCATCACCCAAGATGGGCCACGCGACATCCTCAGAGACGCCCACGCGTTCTTAGATGAGCTGAACGAGAACGGCGACCTCTGAGTCGGCGTCGCAAGCCTGCACGAACGCCTTAGTTCTCTGAGTGCAAACTGCGTCTCGTGTGCAACCTCGGTGACGCAGAGTTCATCTTCGAGTTGGTGATGTGCCAGTGGGCAGAGCGCCACTGGCCACCGACGGGTACGCGCGACCCGGACACCGCGCTCGTCGTCGCCCGCCAGTTGGGGACGCGCGGGCGGCGCTGGGATACGATTGTCATCGAGGCAGACCGCGAGTTGCTCAGACAGCGCGCGCTGTTTGGCCCACAGGAACTCGATTCTGACCTGCTGCACGTTGTTCGCCACGCGCCCGAGTCGTGGGCGTGGTACAAAGACGCCCTGCCGAATCCGGGCTATCCGTGGCGCTACGTGCGCGAGACGATTCACGAAGCCGCAGACCGTGGCATCCTGAAAACCCGACGCAACGGCAATAAAATCGAGATTCGACGCATTGGCCCGTATCCAGACTGGGTGTCACGCATCGTCGCCATCGAGAACAAGCCGGACTTGGATGCGAGTGCCGCGCGCGCCCTTCGCGGCCAAGTCGAGAAGGACACGAACCTCGCACTCGCCGACGAGGTGTGGGTGGCAACAAACCAGACCGGCGAGTCAATCGAACCTGCACTGCTCGAACGGATGCCCGTCGAAGTCGGGATTCTGACGCTGGATTTCCCCGACGCGAGCGTTGAGTGGTATCCGAGTTCGCTCCCCGTCACAGAAGCGGGTACGACCGCAAAAGGACACGAAATGTCCGCGGAAACGAAGGCGAAAAAGCGCCTCGCACTCGCAGAGCGCGCCTACGCCCGCGGCTGGCGCTCGTATGCGGACACGATGCGTCCTGATTGTTCGCACTTCAAACTCAAACACGAGGCGGAGACGTGGCTGCCGTGGTGTGCGGCGAAAGAAGTGTTCCCGACGCGCGTCGCGTGTTCGGGGTCGTGTCCGAAGTTCACGCCCGAACCACCGGCAGCCCGGATGGGTGGCTGGCCCATCGAGGGCGGCCCCGGCAAGGCAATCAAACGGTTTCTCGCCCGCAAGCGCTGCGAGAATCGGCCCGGGTTAGTCGAGTAGCTCGACCGTCAGCGAGTCGCGCTCGATGGCAAGCCGGAACGTCGGGACAGTGCGGTATTCGATTTCGATAACGCCTTTCTGTTCGAGACTGCGCAGCCCGGAGCGCACGTCTTCGACGTCGGGGTCTACGTCGAACGCGTCGCGGATGGCGTGGAGAATGGCGACGACGCTTTTGGACTCTGTGTCGTGGTCGGGGGCGACTTCGACGATTTGTTTCTGAAGCAAAGGGACGCGAATCGCCCGCGGGCCGTCGCCTTCATCGACGAGGCCGGGGTCTACACCGACGAGTTCTGCAGCCTCCGGCGTCGCGCGGATGAGGCTGTTTTCGTCGCGGTAGTAGTACTCTTTGAGTTCGTTTTCCAAGTACTGGTGGACTTCACTCCCGCTTTCTAGGCCCCACCGCTTTTGGAGGTCTTTGTTCTTCGTGGGCTGGAGCGCCACGATGTCAGCGAGTCGCTCCTCGGCCTCCTCGGACAGCGTCATATGTCGCCGTACGAACGGGTGGTACATTGGCCTTTCTGACTGCGGGGGAACGATTAAGCCCGTCCTTCCCATCGGTGTTGCCATGTCATGGGACACCGTGAACCTGGAGTGGGAGGGCGAAGTTGCGACGATTACCGTCGACCGGCCAGACCGGCTGAACGCGATGAATACGGAGACATTAGATGCGCTCGAAGCGGCCCTCGGTGAGGCGAAAGACGAGGGTGCGCGCGTCCTCATCCTCACCGGCGCAGGCGACAAAGCGTTCGTCGCGGGTGCGGACATCTCCTTCATGAAAGACCTCTCGGTGGCGGAAGGACAGGCCTACGCAGAGCAGGGCCACCGTGTCACCGACCTCATAGAGGAGTTCCCCGCGCCGGTCATCGCGGCCATCAACGGCTACGCCTTCGGTGGCGGGTGTGAACTCGCCCTAGCCTGTGACCTCCGTGTGGCGAGCGAGCGGGCGGTGCTCGGCCAGACCGAAATCGACCTCGGCATCATCCCCGGCTGGGGTGGCACCCAGCGCCTCTCGCGCCTCGTTGGCGACGAACTCGCCCGTCGCCTCGTCTTCTTCGGCGAGCGCGTTGACGCACAGGACGCAAACGAGATGGGGCTCGTCGGAGAGGTCGTCGCACACGACCAACTCGACTCGCGCGTGATGGAGATGGCAAAGGAACTGGAGGCGAAACCGAAGTTCGCCATGCAGGCGGCAAAAGAGTCGCTGAATCAGGTCCACGAGATGACCCTCGATTCGGGGCTGACCTACGAACGGCGCATCTGGAGTTCCCTGTTCGGCACCGACGACCAGCGCGAAGGCATGACCGCCTTCGTCGAAAAGCGCGACCCAGAGTTCGAATAATCAGGCGGGCAGCGTTTCTTCTACCTGCGAGTACACGAGCGCGAGCGCGACCACCGCGAGCACCGCGGAAAACGCGAACGGCGTGAGGAAGCTAAAGCGCACGAGATAGCCCGAGGCGAGCGGCCCGATTGCGGTTCCGAGGCCGAACGCCATCGTGAGCACCGAGAGCGTGGTTCCCGACTGGCCCTCTTTTGCGAGGTCGCCAGCCACCGCGAGGCCGGGGGCGAACACCATCGCCACCGCGACGCCGTGGATGAGGCGGGCGACAATCATGGTGATCGGCGAGGTCACGATGCCTTGGACGAAAACGGCGGGCGCGAGCAAGAGAAACCCGCCGAGCAGGAAGGGGCGACGGCCATACTGGTCGCTCGCGCGGCCGATGGGAACCTGCAGGAGGACGTTTGCGATGATGACGGCGGCGAACTGGATGGAGAACAGGAACTCGCCTTGGCCGAGGCGGGTGTTCACGTTCTCTTGAAGGGTGGCGAACAGCGCAATCGAAATGCCCATGAACAGCGTCGCCACGCCGAGGGCGAACACGGGGTCGAGCGCCTGCTTTCCGGTCGAATCACGCACCTGAAACGAGAGGTCGTCTGCGGCGAGGTCGTCTGTTTTCTCGGGGTCTGAGACGAACGCGGTGACGAGACCGAAACTGATGAACGCGCCGAGGGCGGCGGCGTAGAAGGCCGCATCGAAGCCGCTCAGCGAGATGCCGGAGAACGTGTAGGGTCCTGCGGCGACGACGAACCCGGCGATGATGGGGCCGAAGCCAAAGCCGATGAGCCGAAAGGTGTTGAACACGCCGAGGTTGCCCCCGCGCGACTCGGTGGTGGCGAGTTCGTTTACGAGCGCGATGGTGACGGGGATGGTGAAGGCCGCGCCCAGTCCTTGCAGGGCCCGCAACAGAACAAGCGTCTCGTAGTTCGGTGCGAAGACGTAGGCCGCACTCGCCGCGCCGAGCAGGACGAGGCCAAAGAGGATGTAGATGCGGCGTTTGCCCGTGCGGTCTGAGAGCCGACCGGTAAACGGCTGGGCAAAGGAGTTCAGGAAGCCAAACAGCGAGAGCAACACACCAATCAGGAGTTCGGTGGTGACGGTGATGCCGAGGACGGGGACGGTTGCCCCGAGTAAGCCCTCCAACGGAATGATGTCCGAGGCGAGATACAACGGCAAGACGATGATGAGAAAGGAGTTACCAATGGCGTCTGCCATTCTCGCCAGTGCGAGGACGAGGACGCGCCGGTCTGTTCCGAGGACCATTCGTTGTTCGTGATATGGTGATGCGCCCGAAAACGGTTTCCAATGCGGTCAATCAGCGCGTGTATGAGGTAATGCGTGGCGAACGCCCGTTGTGTGTGATGGTTTGTGGTTCTGAACATACTCGGCGCGCGCCGTTTGTGGGCGGCAGTTGTGGCAGGCATCAAGGCACAAATTATTCATGATTAATCGCATCATACTAATACTCCTCCCAACAGACTCTCCTGCCATGACACGAGTCGTTAAATTAAGCCGCGTCGATGGGACGCTTTCTGAACTCTCCTACCCAATCTCGCGGACGGACGCGATGGCGGAACTCTCCGATGTGACGGTGCTACTCGCGGACGGCGAGGCGACGATTCCGAGCGTCATGAAGCAGGTGCCAAGCGCGATGTACGAGACCGTCGAAGAACTGCGAAACGACCTGTTCATGTACATGCCAATCGCGGCGGTTGGCGAGCCGGGGCAGTCGGAAGGCGACGCCTGAGCACACTTTTTCGATAGCGGTTGTTAGCTATCATCCACCGTGAGCCGACAACCAACAATATAAGTGAACCCAGTTTCCTAAGCGTGATATGGAATTCTGCGACGAATGTGGCTCGATGATGCGCGCAGAGGACGGCGAATGGGTGTGCAGTCAGTGTGACTTCACAAAACTCAAAGACGCGAACAAAAACTACGTCCTCACCGAGAGTCAGGAGGTCTCAGAGATTGTCGACGTGAGCGACGCCGAAGACCGTGGCCTCCCGACCACGAAGGTGCACTGCCCACAGTGTGAGAACGACGAAGCCTACTGGTACATGCAGCAGATTCGGTCGGCAGACGAAAGCGAGACGCGCTTTTTCGTCTGTACCAACTGCGAACACCGATGGCGCGAAGACGACCACTGACCACAGCCAGCCGCTCTTAGCAAGGGTATAAACCCCCTGAGACGCCCACAGAAACGAGCGTCAGACGTTCGTCAGACAGTTCATACCTGTCGAATTCGGGGAATGAACGGTCTCAAACCGATTCGAACGTTCGCGCCCTTTTATAGTGTAATAGGATAGAAATACTGACAATGACACTGGGGAAGAACCTCGCTGTGCTCCTCGCCGCGATACTCGTCATCGGAGGAGCCGCCCCTGTGCTGGCTCTCCCATTCGACGCAAGCGGTGTTGCTGCGAGTGCGAGTGCCCAGCAAGCGGCGGAAAACGATTCGAACGTGTCTGTTACTGTTGGTGCCCAACTCTCGACAGTGATGGCCACGACGGGCGATAGCCTCCAAACTGAGTTCGATGACGAAGTGTTCGAGAGTCAAGTAGGCGAGGCGAACGCGAGCACTCAGGCTCGAATCGTCGCCAAACGCATCGAGCGACTCGACGCGAGAGCAGCGGACATCCGGGCAGCGTACGAACGAGTGACGGCGCAGTACGAAGCAGGCGACCTCACCCGCGCACAGTACGCCCAGCGGCTTGCCATGTTGAACGCGCGCGCCGAGAACGTCCTGCGGAGCATCGAACAGACCGAAACCCGCGTCGAACGGCTTTCGGGCCTCGACCTTTCTGCGGTGGGTGTAAATCAGAGCACGCTCGACGGAGCGGCGACCGACCTCGAACCGCTCACCGGGCCGGGGGCGTCCGCGCTCCACAAGCGGTTCGTCGGTGAAGGTACCGGCAACGTCCACCTCGAAACGGACAACGGGCTGACCATCCGGGTCGAAGACGGCGACACCGACCGCTCACGGACGACGAAACACCAGCGAGACGATGACAACAGCGTCTCTATCACTCAGCAAGAGGCGCTTGACGCCGCGCGCGACGCCCTTCGCGGCCCAGCAGACGGCTGGCGGCTCACCAAATCGAGCGTGAACGAACGCCGCGGGTTCTACCGCTTCGAATTCCGACTCGACACGGCGACTGGCGCTGGAACGGCGACCGTACTCGTAGACGCCTCAACCGGGACGGTGTTCTCGCTCGATGAATCGCTCAAACGCGGGAACGGAGCTGATGACAAACGCCAAGAAGAACTCGCGCTCGTCGTCGCACAGGGAACGGCCGCGCCCGGTCAAGAAGTGACGATTCAAGCGTTTTCGAACGGCGAGGTGGCCGGTGATGTCGCCATCTTGGTGAACGGCGAGCGGGTGGGGACGACGAATGCAGACGGACAACTCACGCTCACGTTGCCCGAAGAAGACGTGACTATCACAGGCGTCCGCGGTGATGCAGAAGGCGAACTCGAATTCGATTTTAATACCAAGAACCAACGCGACTCGGTTTTTCGTGATTTAGATGCCACAGCCACCGTCGAAAATGGCGTTGCGACGGTGACCATACTCTACAACGACAAACCCGTTCCGGGCGCACTCGTTTTCGCTGAGGGCCGCGAGGTTGGCCGGACGAACGCAGACGGCACGGTGGAGTTTGCGACTGACGCCACAGACACCCTCGACATCGAAGTTGCGAAAGGAAAGCTCGGCGCGGCGTTCACGTTCGTCATCGAAAACGGCACGGCGACGCTCGACGGCGGTGCCCGAGAGAGCGATAAAACGGACGAGCCGACCACCAGACCCGCATCTGACTCCCGTGAAACCGATTCGACAACCACGCCGGAGACGACCACTGACGCCCCGGACACCGTGACGCAAGACCCGATTGGCGGAAACGTCACCGACGACCCGACCAACGCGACTGACGAGGTGGTGACGGCGGTTCGGAATACCTCGGAAAATGTGACCGACGGCGGCACCGACACGTCGGTGACGGCCTGATTAGCTGTTTCTTGCGAACGTGAGATAGCCCGTGTGCCCGACGCCTTTCGTCGAGGGCCGCGAGCCGCGTTCGTCGAAGTCCATCTTGCGCTGGATAGTCTCGATTGTCTCGATGTCACTGAGGCCAGCCTCGCGGGCGGCCTCGACCGCATCGCGCGTGTGTTCGACGAACGGCGAGTAGATAGCGACGAACCCGCCGCTTTCGAGCAGGTCCGGGGCGTGCGCCACGACGGCTGCGGCATCGCCCGTGTCGAGGGTGAGTACGTCGAACTCGCCAAGGTCGTCCAGATTGTCGGTGATGTCGCCGGTTCGCACGGAAACCGTGTCCGCGACGCCTGCCATCTGCATGTTCTGGCGCGCAACCGCTGCGAACTCCTCGTTTCGCTCGAAGGTCGTCACGTCTGCGCCCATGCGACCCATGTACGCAGAGAGGATGCCGGTGCCCGTACCCGCATCGAGGACGGTGTCGTCTGCGGCAAGGCCCACGGTGCCGACGATGAGGCCGATGTCGCGCGGGAGCATCGGCGCGCCCGTCCGCTCTAAGTGGTTGAACAAGTCGGGGCCGCGCATCCGGCGGACGGTGAACGGCTCATCTAAGTGCGTATAGAGCGTCTGGCCGGGTTCTACGTCTTCCGGAATTTGCAGCACGCCGAGGTCTGTTTGTAACTCATCGCCCGGCTCGCGCAGGTACTCACGAGAGCCGTGTACCAGTAGGACGGTCACTCTAACCGGGAGATTGCGGCGGCGAGGTCGCCGTTTTCCGCTTCGAGTGCGTCGCGGGCCTCGGTGGCGCTTGCGCCCGTTCGCTGGGCGACGATTTCGACGTCCGAGTCAGGAATCTCCACCTCGGTGGACGCGTCTTCTTCGGCCACGGCGTCACCTTCGACCGCTGGCGTACTGTCGCCCGCACCGCGTGGGCGGGATTCTGGCTCGCCAACGATCTGGTAGGTTTTCTGGCCCTGAGCGTCCATCTGCTGGACGTCGGCGTCAGTGAACACGAGGTCTTCGTCTTTCGTTCGGATGATGACCTCTTCTGCATCGATGTCTTCGACTTCGATGCCCATCTGTTTCATCATCTGCTTCATCTTGCGCGGGTTGAGTCCGCCTCCTCCAAACATACCTGCAGACTTGAAGCCCGGAGGCAAAAGACTAGCGACCGGCCGCTCTCAGCTACTGCTCTGACGCGCCGTGTCTGACTTTGACCGCCATCCCCGTCTCGAAGTCGCGCATGGCCGCTGCCGACAGCTCTGCGCGCCCGACCGCAAGCAGGGAACCGGTTTTGTGTACCACGAGCACCTCGTCGCCGGGGCGAATTTCGGGGTCTACGTCGCTCACGAACTTTGCGAACACGTTCTTGCCGTCGCGGACGAACGGCTCGCTCTCGTCTCCGACGACGACTCTGGCCTGTGGCGCAGGCAAAGCGTCACGGAGGCGACGACCGCCGCGGGCGCCGAGGGTAAATCGGCCGTCGAGACCGAACGAGACGATGCGCTCGCCCTCAACGCGAATCTGCTGAGGGCGGCCGTTGCTGGAGCGCTCGATTGCGATGTCGCCCGCAAAGAGCCCCTCGCCTGCGCCCGCGCCGAACTGATAGTCTGCGATGGTGCGGAGGTCCGCACGCTCGCCTGCGTTACTCATTGCCCGGAGTTTGGGACTCGGAGATAAAACGCCTTTTACCCGGCCGTGTTAATTGTACCCATACCACAATCACGAATTATCATTGGTATTGCGCCGCAGTGTCACGGTTTTCCAGAACGCTCATATGGGAGAACTGCTATAGCCCGGGTATGAGCAACGAGAAAACGAGAGTAACTTTCGGCACGCTGGCCCTGCTGGTGAGCACTATCGTGCTGTTCGCGATTAGCTTCCTCGGTTCCCCAGTACCCGTCGTCCTTGGCGCACTCGCCGCGCTTGGCATGGCTGCAGGGTCGCTTCTCATCGGCACGTCGGAAACCGGTCGCCCGGTCTAAAGCAAGAAGTCGTCTCGATTTTCGCTGAAGTCAGTAAAGGAGTCTGCGGCGTTGATGAGTGACTCCGAGGTCGATTCTTTGAACGCCATCACCTCGACGCGACAGCCCTGATGGCGGACGTGCGAACAAAGGCGGCTGAAGTCACCGTCGCCGGTACAGAGCACGAGCGTGTCGTGGTGTGGCGCGAGGGTGACCGCGTCTAAACTCATGCCAACGTCCCAGTCGGCCTTTTTCGAGCCGTCTGCGAACGTTTGGATGTCCTTGATTTTCGTCTCAAAACCGATGTCGTTCAGTGCATCAAAAAAACTCTCTTCGTCTGGGGAATCTGCCCGAATCACGTACGCAATCGCCCGGGTAAGTCTGCGGCCATCGACCGCCTCGTTGAGAAGCGTCGTATAGTCGATATTCCGTGAATAGAGGCTCTGTGCGGAGTGATAGAGATTCTGCGCGTCAACGAGAAGGGCG
The DNA here is from genome assembly GCF_037081775.1 of Haladaptatus sp. ZSTT2. NCBI lineage: Archaea > Methanobacteriati > Methanobacteriota > Halobacteria > Halobacteriales > Haladaptataceae > Haladaptatus > Haladaptatus sp. ZSTT2. Next base: position 2,438,328 of record NZ_JBAMHQ010000001.1, on the reverse strand, counting down.
ACGCGCTGGCCCGTATGGTGAATACCCATGTCCACCATTCAGACGCCTGAAAGAAAGGTGTTACCCTCGCCGGTTTTTTGCGACGGTGGTTGGGCATGGACCGTGTGCACACATGTCATGAGACTCTAAGACGGCGACGGCAGGGTTCGCAACTGGCGCAATGCCTAAGTAGCGGCGACACTGTGAGATTTGTATGCGACGCGCCACACCAACGACCACCACGATAACAGCCAGTGGTGTGGGTGGCGTGCGACGTTTTTGGGGCCCTAAACGCAAACGTGCGTGAGCACACCTTGTTCGCGGCGGAACTGGCACCTCCGTTGTGAGCTACTCTTTGACCGCAGAGCGCACGTAAATTACGACAGACCCCAACCACAATGACAGACCAAACATTCAGTGGCGTGTTCCCCGCGATGGTCACGCCGTTCGCAGACGACCTGAGTATCGACTTTGACCAACTTGCAGCAGACGCCCAGCGACTCGAAGAAGCTGGCGTAGACGGCCTCGTTCCCGTCGGGACGACTGGCGAGAGCGCGACGCTGACCCACGACGAACACATCGAGGTCATCGAGTGCGTCGTCGATGCCGTCTCCGACGTGCCCGTCATCGCTGGCTCCGGCTCGAACTCGACCCGAGAAGCCGTCTCGCTCTCACACCGCGCGGCGGACGCGGGCGCAGACGCCCTCTTGCTCATCTCGCCGTACTACAATAAGCCGGAACCGGCGGGCATGGAAGAACACTTCCGGACGGTTGCAGACGAGGTTGACCTTCCACAGATTATCTACAACGTCCCGAGCCGCACCGGGCGAAACATTGCGGTACAAACCGCCGTCAACCTCGCCAGCCACCCAAACATCCTCGGCTACAAGGCCGCAAGCGGCGACCTGAATCGGGTCGGTGAAGTGTTAGAGAAGACCCAAGACGAGGACTTCGCGGTGCTCTCCGGTGACGACGGCCTCACGCTCCCGATGATTTCGATGGGCGCGACCGGCACCATCAGCGTCGCCGGAAACGTCGAACCAGAGCGCACCTGCGCGATGGTCGGCGCGGCACTCGACGGCGACTACGAGATGGCCCGCGAACTCCACTACGAACTCGGGCCACTGTTCCGCGCGCTGTTCATCGAGACCAACCCGATTCCAATCAACGAAGCGCTCGCCATCCGCGGGCACGGCACGGGTGCGATGCGCCCGCCGCTGTCGCGCATGGGCGAGAAGAACCTCGACGCACTCCGTGAGGTGCTCGCAGACTTACAAGACGCGGAGGCACCGCTCGCCCGATGACGCGGGTTGCGGTCACCGGTGCGACGGGCCGGATGGGACAGGAGGTCATCGCGCTCGCGCGCGACCGTGACGACGTTGAACTCGTCTTCGCCGTGAGCCGCGATCCAGAAGACGTCGCGATGGACGTGACGCTCGAAGCAGACGACGCCCTGCCCGCCTTGCTCGAAGAACACCAACCCGACGTGCTCGTAGACTTCACCGTCCCCGAGTCGTCGGTCGAATACGTCACCGCCTGTGCGGAGGCGGGCGTCGCCGTCGTCGTCGGGACGACCGGATTCAGTGAAGAACAGTACGCCGCGCTCGAAACGGCGAGCGAATCGGTTCCAGTCCTCGAATCCTCGAACTTCGCCCGTGGGATTCAGGCGTTGCTCAATGTCGTAGACGAGGCCGTTGCGGCCCTGCCCGACTACGACATCGAACTCGTCGAAACCCACCACAACGCAAAGCGCGACGCGCCAAGCGGGACGGCGAACATGCTTTTAGACCGCATCGATGAACAACGCGACCTCACTCGCGTGTACGGCCGCGAGGGAGACGCCCCGCGTGCAGACGACGAAGTCGGCGTCCTCGTGCGACGAGCGGGCAACATTCGCGGGGAACACGAGGTACTCCTTGCTGGGAACGATGAGGTAGTCACACTCACCCACCGCGCGGAAAGCCGCGGGGTGTTCGCCGCCGGCGCGCTCGATGCGGCCGTGTGGGTCGCCCCACGCGACGCTGGCTGGTACGACTTTGCAGACGTAATTGGAGACGCTCAATGAGCTTACAAGCGACAATAGAAACCCTGTGGCAACGAAAGCAAGACGGACTGACGGCCGCCGACGTCGGCGACGCCGAACTCGCAGAACTCGACGCGTTCTTAGAAGCGCTCGAAGCCGGTGAGATTCGCGCCGCCGAAAAGCGCGGCGGCTCGTGGGAGGCAAACGAGTGGGTCAAGCAGGGCATCCTGCTGAACTTCGGTCTCCGTAACACCGAACCGCGCACCTACGGCGACGTGACCTACCACGACGTGCTCCCGCTGCGCGACACGAGCGACCTGCTGGAGAAGGGCACGCGCAACACGCCGGACGGGACGGTCATCCGCCGCGGCGCGTACATCGGCTCGAACGCGATTTTGATGAGTCCGGCCTACGTCAACATCGGCGCGCACGTCGGTGACGGCACCCTCGTCGACTCCTGTGACACCGTTGGCTCCTGTGCCCAAATTGGCGAGAACGTCAAGCTCGGCGCGAACACGCTCATCGGCGGCGTCTTAGAACCCGTCGAGAACGCGCCCGTCATCGTCGAAGATGGCGTCTCGCTCGGTGCGGGCTGTCGGGTGACCTCCGGGTTCGTCGTCGGTGAGAACTCGATTGTGGGCGAAAACACACTGTTGACCCCGCGTATCCCCGTCTACGACCTCGTCTCTGAGGAAGTCATCTACGGCGAACTGCCCGCAAACCGCCGCGCCTTTACGCGCTTTGTCGAGTCCTCGATTGGCGACCACGACCTGTTTGCCGGCGGGGCGTACAAGCCAGCCGTCGTGGCGACGGACATCGAGGCGACCACGCTCGAAGCGACCGCCCGCGAGGAGGCACTGCGCGAATGAACGACGTGAGCGGCGTGAACCCCGACGTACGCAGACTCAGCGAGTGGGGGGCAGACCGCCTGCACCAGCTCGCAGAGGCCTACGACACGCCGCTGTACGTCTACGACATCGCTCGCGTCCGTGAGAACGCCCGGCGCATCCGCGCAGCGTTCCCCGACGCTGAGGTGAGCTACGCGACGAAGGCAAACACCTCGAAGCCCGTCCTCCGAGCCCTGCAAGATGAGGGAGTTGGCGCGGAGTGCGCCTCAGCAGGCGAAGTCCAGCGCTCGCTGGACGCCGGTTTCACGGGAAGTGAGGTGCGCTACACCGCGGTTAACCCCCCGAGTGAGGATTTAGACCACGTGTGCGCGCTCGCAGCCGACCACCCGCTCACCATCACCATAGGGGCCGCAGACACGCTCGACCGCCTCGCAGAGCGCGACTTTTTCGGCAAGCTCGCCGTCCGCGTGAATCCGGGCGTCGGCGCGGGGCACCACGCGAAGGTGACGACGGGGACCGACCCGAAGTTCGGTGTCCCGTACGACGAGGTTCCATCTTTGCTCGCAGCCGCCGCAGACCGCGGCTTCGACGTGGTCGGAATCCACGCCCACGCGGGCAGCGGCATCTCGGGCGACGACCTCTCCGCCCACCGCGAACTCGTGAGCCGAATGGGCGCGCTCGCCCGCGAGTCGCCCGTCTCGCTTGAGTTCGTCAACGTCGGTGGCGGCTTCGGCGTTCCATACAAAGAAGCCGAACCGCCGCTCGACATCGCAGCAGTGGCCGAGGCGACCCGCGAGGCGCTCGGTGAGGTGGACGCCCAACTCGCCATCGAGCCGGGTCGCTACTTCGTCGCCGACGCGGGCGTGTTGCTCACCCGCGTCAACACCGCGAAGCCGACGCCCGAGACGCTCGTCGTGGGCGTCGATGCCGGAATGACGACGCTCGTCCGACCGGCGATGTACGGTTCGTACCACGAGATTCGAAACCTCGCGCCCGATGCAGGGGAGCGCGAGGCCGTAGAAACGCTCGTCGCAGGCCCAATCTGTGAGACGAGCGATATTTTCGCCACCGACCGGGTTCTGCCAGCACCCGCCCGTGGCGACCTGCTCTGTATCGGTAACGCTGGCGCATACGGCTACGAAATGGCCAGTCAGTACAACTCGCGACCGCGACCCGCGGTCGTCTGTCTCGACGAGGGCGAGGCGTATCTGGCGGTACGCCGCGAAACCCTCGCCGACGTAACCAGCTTAGAAGAACCATGATTCGATTCGACAAGTACCACGGAACCGGAAACGACTTCGTACTAGTAGACGCAGCAGAGGCAGTCCCCGACCGACGGGCGCTCGCCACCTCGCTGTGTAACCGCGAGACCGGCGTTTCAGACCCCGCAAGCGACCGCGTGGGCGCAGACGGCGTGCTCTTTCTCGCGCTCGAAGACCGCTACTCGCCGCCGCGCGTCGTCATGACGCTCGTCCAGCCAGACGGCTCGACGGCGGCGATGTGCGGCAACGGCGCGCGGTGTGCGGCGGCGTGGGCCGCAGAACGCACCGGCGAAGCGGAGATAATGATTGATACGCAGGCGGGAACCCGTCACGCCCGCATCGAACCCGACGGCGTGACCATCGAGATGGGAAAGCCCGCATTCGAACCCGACGCCGTTCCGGTCGTCGCAGACGCGCCGGTCGTAGACCAGGAAATCGAAGGCTACCGCGTCACGGCCGTGAACACGGGCGTCCCGCACGCCGTCATCTTCGTGGACGACGTTTCCGAGATCGACCTCGAAGCGGTGGCCCCGGCCATCCGCCACGCAGAATGCTTCCCCGAGGGTGCGAACGTCAACTTCGCCAGCCAGCGCGCAGACGGTGGGTTCGACCAGCGCACCTTCGAGCGCGGCGTCGAAGGCGAGACCAAGTCGTGTGGCACGGGCGCGGTCGCAATCGCTGCCGCGGCGCGCGAACTCGGCCTCGTTTCGGGGGCAGACCCGGTTCCCGTTACGCCGCCCGGCGGCGACCTCGAAGTCACGCTCACCGACGGCCCCGCCTACCTCTGGGGGCCAGTCGAACTCGATTTTCGGGGTGAGGTGGCCGGAAGCAAGCCTGGACGGCTTGACCCGACGGAGGCCTGAGGTGGCGTTCGACCCCGAATCATTTCTCGAAACTGCGGTACAGACACCCTCAACCGAGGATGTGTCTGCGATGCGTGAGTTGCTCGTTTCGACCATCGAAGCCGAAGGCTTTGACGTGCGCGTAGACGACGCGGGCAACACCATTTCCACACGCGACGGCGACGAACCCGGGACACACGTCGTCCTCAATACCCACATCGACACCGTCCCGCCGCACGTCGAGTTCTCGCGCGACGGCGACATCATCCGCGGGCGCGGGTCGTGCGACGCGAAGGGGCCGCTCACCGCCCTTCTCGTCGCGTTTTTCAATA